>NZ_AP023321.1:1872500-2201250 GCF_015140235.1 Solibaculum mannosilyticum
CCTCCCACCAGTATAGGGAGGTTTCCTCTTTCCCGGATATCCCGGATGCACTGCTCCGCCAACTGGCACCAGCGGGCCACACTAAATTGTTCCTGTGGATCTAGGAACCCCATCAAATGATGCGGGATTCCCTCCATCTCCTCCTGGGTAGGCTGGGCGGTTCCAATGGGCATGCCTCGGTAAACCTGCATGGAGTCGGCCGATACTACTTCTCCTGCAAACCTTTTGGCAAGACGCACACCCAGTCCGGTTTTTCCCGACGCCGTTGGACCCACCACCGCTATTACCGGAATCTTTTCCTGTATTGGCATGCTATCTATCTCCCTCCTCTGGTCAATGAACCAAAAAGACGCACCCGGCTTTCCTATACCGGATGCGTCTTTTCCAATGCGGTGATTAGCTCTCTAAAGCTGCTTTCAACTGATCCACCCGGTCGGTTTTCTCCCACGGGACATCCAGGTCTTCACGGCCCATGTGTCCGTAAGCGGCTACCTGGCGGTAAATGGGACGGCGCAGGTTGAGTTTCCGGATAATAGCGCCGGGACGCAAGTCAAATACCTTCTGGACAGCATCAGCCAGTTTCTCATCCTCCACTTTACCAGTGCCGAAGGTGTCCACCATCACCGATACGGGACGTGCCACACCAATGGCGTAGGCCAGCTGGATTTCGCATTTGCTGGCGAGTCCGGCAGCTACGATATTCTTTGCCACATAGCGTGCCGCGTAAGCGGCCGAACGGTCCACCTTTGTAGGATCCTTGCCGGAGAATCCGCCGCCGCCGTGACGGGCATAACCACCGTAGGTATCCACAATGATCTTGCGCCCGGTAAGGCCCGCATCGCCGTGGGGACCTCCTGTGACAAATCGTCCGGTGGGATTGATATAAATCAGCGTATCATCATCCATCAGTTCAGCGGGTACGACTGGGCGGATGACTTCCCGCTCCACATCCTCTCGGATCTGTTCCAAAGAGACTTCCGGACGGTGCTGGGTGGATACCACCACCGTATGCACGCGCACTGGACGATCTCCTTCATACTCCAATGTGACCTGGGTTTTCCCGTCCGGCCAGAGGTACGGCAGGATCCCCTCTTTGCGCACCTGGGCTAGACGCTTCGCCATACGGTGGGAAAGAGAAATGGCCAAAGGCATCTTTTCCGGGGTCTCATCGCAGGCGTAGCCAAACATCATACCCTGATCGCCGGCACCTTCCGAATCCCCATCGTCTTTGCGGCCCTCTTCCCGGACCTCAATCCCTTCATTGACGCCTTGTGCAATGTCCGGGGACTGCTCGTCAATGGCGGTGAGGACTGCACAGGTATTGCCGTCAAACCCCATCTCATTGCTGTTATATCCGATATCCCCTACCACCTGACGTACGACTTTTGGAATATCCACATAGCAGGATGTGGTGATCTCGCCGTACACCAGCATGAGTCCTGTGGCGGCCGAAACTTCACAGGCCACACGGGCATCCGGATCCTCTGCCAAAATGCTATCCAAAATAGCGTCGGCAACCTGGTCGCACATCTTGTCGGGATGTCCCTCCGTTACCGATTCCGATGAAAATAATTTACGGTTCATTGCTCGCACTCCTTATGACCTTATCAAAAAAATGGCGCCCGCATATCCGGCAGCGGGCGCTCAAAAAGCCTCATCTTCCGGCTATCACACCGCAGGACTTAGCACCTTGCCTATACACAAGGCAGGTTGCCGGGCTTCACAGGGCCTGATCCCTCAGCCGCTCTTGATAAGGATATTTTTATTTTGTCTTAGTATAGCACAATTAAACATCTTTGAAAAGATTTCACATGGCTTCTCCCTCATTCTATGCAGAAATATTCCTTGCAATCTCGGCAATTTTTTTGTATATCTTTACAATATCTACATCGAATGAGCCGTTCTTCGAAAATAATAACCGATCGGCATGGAAATCACAAACGTTGCGGCTGAATTGATTAAGGATTTTATCAGATTAAAAGGAACGATTACCGGCCAGATCATCGCTGTAACCACTTCCATCGGCTGTCCGTACACATGCACCGTCAACAGCAGGTTGAGAGGAACCATAATGGCCGTCATGGCTACCGAACCGGCCAATAATCCGGCTACCATATTGAATGCCCGAGGCTTTGCCCGATAAATCAGGCTGGAAAGCAATACCAATGCCCCCGATGCACAAAAATGCATCACCAGCCCTACCCAGCCATCGGGGCTCAGCAGGAACGCCTGGATAACCGATACCACCAAGAGGATTCCCAGTCCCTCCACAGGGCCTAACAGCATACCGCCGATCAATACTGGGATATCAGCCATGTCGTACATCAAGAACGGCGCTGCCGGGAAGAGCGGGAATCGGACCAGCATGACCAATACCACCGATAGAGCTGCCAGCATTCCCATCGTAGTCAGGCGGAAAGACGTTTTGCTTGTGTTGAGTTTCATACCACATTCTCCTTTTCAGGAGCTGCCTTTGGAAAAAAACGCCCTATGGTATAAAATACCATAGGGCGCACAGACGCTGAAAAAGCGCCGCTTCTTTCATCCGGACTCTAACCGTCGGCTCCGGGATCCAACCGGAATCAGCTCCCGCCAATACTTTGGCGTTTGGTCGCGGGCTCATCGGCTTCTTAAGGCCGCATTACCGCCGGTGGGGACTTTCACCCCGCCCCGAAGACAGCTTCAATATTCTGGAGTTAATTATACCAGCCTATCCTCTCAATTACAAGAGGGCGTTCAAAATTTTTCTTTGTCATCACAAATAAAAATAGCCCTGTCGACAAAGCCGACAGGGCTGTGTATTTACCTATCTGGTAAATTATTCGTTGATAGCAGTAACAACGCCCGAACCAACGGTACGGCCGCCTTCACGGATAGCGAAGCGGAGGCCTTCCTCGATGGCGATGGGGGTGATCAGTTCAACGTCCATAACAACGTTGTCGCCAGGCATGCACATCTCAGTGCCCTCGGGCAGAGTGATGACGCCGGTAACGTCAGTGGTACGGAAATAGAACTGAGGACGGTAGTTGTTGAAGAAGGGGGTATGACGGCCGCCCTCTTCCTTGGTCAGGACGTAAACCTGGCCCTTAAACTTGGTATGAGGATGAATGGAACCGGGCTTGGACAAAACCTGGCCGCGCTCGATTTCATTGCGCTGGATGCCGCGGAGCAGGGCGCCGATGTTATCGCCGGCCTCAGCGTAGTCCAGAATCTTACGGAACATTTCAATACCGGTAACAACGGTCTTCTTCTTCTCGTCGGACAGGCCAACGATTTCGATTTCCTCACCGGTCTTCAGCTGGCCTCTCTCCACACGGCCGGTAGCAACAGTACCACGGCCAGTGATGGTGAAGACGTCCTCAACAGGCATCAGGAAGGGCAGGTCAGATTTACGGTCAGGAGTGGGGATGTACTCGTCAACAGCAGCCATCAAGTCGAGGATGGGCTTGTAGACAGGATCAGCAGGATCCTTGGAATCGCTCTCCAGAACCTGCAGAGCAGAACCTTGAACGATAGGGGTATCGTCGCCCGGGAACTCGTATTCATTCAGGATGTCGCGGATTTCCATCTCGACCAGTTCGAGCAGTTCGGGATCGTCCACTTGGTCAACCTTGTTCATGAAAACAACGATGTAGGGCACGCCAACCTGACGGGAGAGCAGGATGTGCTCACGAGTCTGGGGCATGGGGCCGTCAGCGGCCGAAACAACCAGAATAGCGCCGTCCATCTGAGCAGCACCGGTGATCATGTTCTTAACATAGTCAGCATGGCCGGGGCAGTCAACGTGAGCGTAGTGACGGTTCTCAGTCTCATACTCAACGTGGGCGGTATTGATGGTGATGCCGCGCTCTCTCTCTTCGGGAGCCTTATCGATCATGTCATAATCGACGAAAGCAGCTTCACCTTTCAGGCCCAGAACCTTGGTGATAGCAGCGGTCAGGGTGGTCTTACCATGGTCAACGTGGCCGATGGTACCGATGTTTACATGGGGCTTATTTCTTTCGAACTTTGCCTTTGCCATTGGAATTTCCTCCTTTATCTTACACGTAATTGGAATCTAAGATGGCAACCAGTGTTTGGATACCATTCTACCAATTCAGCGCTGAAATTTCAAGCACTTTTTGGCTTTTTAACAGGATTAGTCCTGCTTCTTAGTACGCTCCGAGACGATCTTCTCAGCTACCGACTTCGGAATCTCAGCATAATGGCTGGGTTCCATGGAGTACTGGCCACGGCCCTGGGTCTTGGAACGCAGGTCGGTGGCGTAGCCGAACATCTCAGAAAGCGGGACCATAGCATTGATCTGCTGGCCGCCGGGGATGGCGTCCATACCCTGGATCTGGCCACGGCGAGAGTTGACATCGCCGATAACATCGCCCATGTATTCTTCGGGGACGATGACAACCACCTTCATGATGGGTTCCAAAAGAACGGGATTGGCTTTGGCCATACCTTCTTTGAAAGCCATGGAACCGGCGATCTTAAAGGCCATTTCCGAGGAGTCGACTTCATGGTAAGAACCGTCGAACAAAGTTACTTTAACGTCTACAACATTGTAGCCTGCCAAAGTACCGGACAGCATAGCGCCCTGGACACCTTGGTCGACAGCCGGGATGTATTCCTTCGGAATGACACCGCCCACAATAGCGTTGACGAATTCGTAACCCTTGCCCATTTCATTGGGCTCCAGACGCAGCTTAACGTGACCATACTGGCCGCGGCCGCCGGACTGACGGGCATACTTGTGGTCGACTTCCACAGTCTTGCGGATGGTCTCTTTATAAGCAACCTGAGGACGGCCGACGTTTGCTTCTACGCGGAATTCACGCAGAAGGCGGTCGACGATGATCTCCAGATGAAGCTCACCCATGCCGGCGATGATGGTCTGACCAGTTTCCTCGTCGGTGTAGGCGCGGAAAGTGGGGTCTTCCTCAGCCAGCTTGGCCAGTGCGATACCCATCTTCTCCTGACCGGCTTTGGTCTTGGGTTCGATGGCAACGCGGATAACGGGTTCCGGGAACTCCATGGATTCCAGGATAATGGGATGCTTCTCATCGCACAGGGTATTACCAGTGGTGGTATTCTTGAGGCCGACAGCAGCGGCAATGTCGCCGGCGTATACGGTCTCGATGTCCTGACGATGGTTACTGTGCATCTGCAGGATACGTCCTACACGCTCAGTATTGCCTTTGCTGGAGTTATAAACCGGAGAACCTGCATTGAGAGTACCGGAGTACACGCGGAAGAAGCAGAGCTTACCCACATACGGGTCGGTCATAATCTTGAAAGCCAAAGCCGAGAACGGCTCGGTATCGGAAGAATGACGCTCGTCCTCTTCTTCGGTGTCAGGATTGACACCTTTGATAGCCGGAACATCGGTGGGAGCCGGCATATAGTCAATGATAGCATCCAGCAGCTTCTGGACGCCACGGTTACGGTAAGAGGTACCGCATACCACGGGAACCATGGTATTGTCGATGGTGGACTTGCGAATAACCTTCTTGATCTCGTCGATGGTCAGGTCTTCGCCGCCCAGGTATTTCTCCATCAATTCGTCGTCCATCTCGGCCACATGATCCAGCAGCTCAGTGTGATACTTGTCCGCCAATTCTTTCATGTCGTCCGGGATGTCGGTCACTTCGATGTTGGTACCCAGGTCGTTTGTGTAGATGTAAGCCTTCATCTCCACCAGGTCGATGATGCCGCTGAAGGTCTCCTCCGAGCCGATCGGCAGCTGGATCGGAACAGCATTACATTTCAAACGGTCCTTCATCATCTGGACCACGCGATAGAAATCGGCGCCCATGATGTCCATCTTATTAACATAAGCCATACGCGGAACTTTATACTTGTCCGCCTGACGCCAAACGGTCTCCGACTGGGGCTCAACACCGCCCTTGGCACAGAATACGGTGACCGACCCGTCCAGCACGCGCAAAGAACGCTCTACTTCCACGGTAAAGTCAACGTGGCCAGGGGTGTCGATGATGTTGAGACGATGATTTTTCCAGAAGCATGTGGTGGCGGCCGAAGTAATGGTAATGCCGCGCTCCTGCTCCTGTTCCATCCAGTCCATCGTAGCCGCGCCATCGTGCGTTTCACCGATCTTGTGGTTTACACCAGTGTAGAACAGGATTCGCTCGGTGGTGGTGGTCTTACCGGCGTCGATATGAGCCATTATGCCAATATTACGGGTCATTTCAAGCGATACTTGTCTTGGCATATTGTCCTCCTTTTCCTTGTCGGTTCAGCCCAACCCTTACCCTTGAAACTTGCAAGCGCTCCGGCTTACGAGGCTGAACGGTGGCTAAAAAGCCAAAGTATAATGCAAAACTTGTGTTTACCATCTGTAATGGGCAAAGGCTTTGTTGGCCTCGGCCATCTTGTGGGTATCGTCGCGCTTCTTAGCGGCACCGCCGGTACCGTTGAGCGCATCGAGAATTTCGCCGGCCAGACGCTCGCGCATAGTCTTTTCCGAACGAGTGCGGGCGTAGGTGGTCAACCAGCGCAGACCCAGGGTCTGACGTCTGTCAGGACGCACCTCGATCGGCACCTGGTAGGTGGCGCCGCCGACACGGCGGGCCTTAACCTCCAACAGCGGCATGATATTCTCCATCGAGGCTTCGAAAACCTCCAGGGGCTCTTTGCCGGTCTTGGTCTGAATGATTTCAAATGCGCCGTACACGATCTTCTGGGCAACACCCTTCTTACCGTCGTACATGACGTTGTTGATCAGGCGTGTCACAATTTTGGAGTGATACACCGGATCAGGCAATACATCTCTTTTGGCGATGGAACCTCTTCTCGGCACTTCGCTTCCCTCCTTCACATTAAAATGAATTCATTGGTACTCGAAAGTGACAAACTCCCGTGGGCCGACACAACAGGCATTCCATAACGATAACATCGATCTATAATGAACGCCGCTGCATCGATCACTTTGCATGATTGCAGCCAGTACGGTATTCGTCAATTAAATTCGGCCGAATTATTTGCCGGCCTTCGGACGCTTGGCGCCATACTTGGAGCGAGCCTGCATCCTCTTTGCAACACCCTGGGTATCCAGAGTACCGCGGATGACGTGGTAACGCACACCGGGGAGATCCTTGACACGGCCGCCGCGGATCAGCACTACGCTATGCTCCTGCAGGTTATGGCCGACGCCGGGAATGTAGCCCCAGACTTCGATCATGTTTGTCAGACGGACCCTGGCAACCTTACGAAGCGCGGAGTTGGGCTTCTTAGGAGTCATGGTTTTAACGGCTGTACAAACACCACGTTTTTGGGGAGAAGCCTGATCGATCATCATGCGCTTTTTGGAATTAAGACCCTTCAGCAGCGCAGGAGATTTGGATTTCTTCTCCATGGTTTCTCTGCCCTTACGGACCAGCTGGTTAAAAGTAGGCAATGTTACACCTCCCTAAATAAAATTTTATATTGTGACGGCGCTAAAGGCGCGTCCCCTAAAAATAGGAGGCTGCGCCTTTTGTCCGATTCACAAACAATTGGAATAATGACCGGATTTCTTCCTCAAAATAAAGGTTCTTTTTGCACAATCACGGCCTTTTCCGGGAATTTCTTCCCTACACTCACAATCGTTGATTATATCATATTGCATGCTCTTCTGTCAACCCTTCACCGATCGGGATGGCCTCCACGTCGGTGTAGCATTTCATACCTGTACCGGCGGGAATCAGCTTACCGATGATGACATTTTCCTTCAGGCCGACCAGCGGATCCACCTTGCCTTTGATGGCGGCTTCGGTGAGGACGCGGGTGGTCTCCTGGAAGGAGGCGGCCGACAGGAAGGATTCGGTTGCCAACGATGCCTTGGTAATACCCAGCAGGGTGGGGATGCAGGTGGCTTTCTCCAGGCCCTCTTCCCCGTTCTGGATGCGGCGTTCAATCTCTTCGTTGACGGCGATAAACTCGCTCTTATCCACCATGGAGCCGGGAAGCAGCGTGGTGCTGCCGGACTTATCGATCTTGACCTTGCGCATCATCTGGCGGACGATAACCTCAATGTGCTTGTCGTTGATGTCAACGCCCTGGAGACGGTAAACCTTCTGGACTTCCTGGATGATGTAGTTGTGGACGGCGTCGGTGCCCTGGATGGCCAGGACGTCATGGGGATTGACTGAGCCTTCGGTCAACATGTCGCCGGCGCGGAGGACGTCGCCCTCCTGGACCTTGAGACGGGAACCGAAAGGAATAAGATAGGATTTTTCATCCTTGGTCTCGGGATCGGTGACCACCACATGGCGGTTTTTCTTGATCTCCTCGAAGCGGACAACGCCGGGGATCTCGGAAATAATGGCCAGATGTTTGGGTTTACGGCCTTCAAACAGTTCCTCAACGCGGGGAAGACCCTGGGTGATATCCTCAGCCGATGCGATACCGCCGGTATGGAAGGTACGCATGGTGAGCTGGGTACCGGGTTCGCCGATGGACTGGGCGGCGATGATGCCGACGGCCTCGCCCACGGTGACCGGCTGACCAGTGGCCAGGTTGGAACCGTAGCACTTGACACAAACGCCGTGCTTGGCTTCGCAAGTGAGCAGGGAACGGATACGGACACTCTTGACGCCGGAATTGACGATAATGGCGGCGTCTTTGTCATCCATCAATTTATCGCGGGAAACCAGCACCTCGCCGGTCTCTTGATCCACAAAGGGTTCGGCCAGATAGCGTCCCACCAGACGGGCTGCCATCGGCTCGATGATCTGATTGCCTTCCCGGATGTCAAATACTTCGATGCCGTTGTGGGTATGGCAATCCTGCTCGCGGATGATGACATCCTGCGAAACGTCTACCAGACGGCGGGTCAGATAACCCGAGTCGGCGGTACGCAGAGCGGTGTCGGCCAAACCTTTACGGGCGCCGCGGGAGGCGATAAAGTACTCCTGAACGTTGAGGCCTTCGCGGTAGTTGGAACGAATCGGGACTTCGATAACCTTACCGGAGGTATTGGCGATCAGACCGCGCATACCGGCCAGCTGACGAATCTGGCTGATGGAACCACGGGCACCGGAGTCGGCCATCATGGCGATGGGGTTGTTGACGGTGTCCAGATGCTGTTCCAGAGCAGCGGTAACCTGAGCGGTGGCGTCGTTCCACGCGGCGGTAACCTGACGGGAACGCTCTTCATTGGAGAGGAGGCCTCGGCGGAATTTCTTGGCCACCTTGTCGATCTTGGCTTCGGTAGCGGCCAGGATTTCCTTTTTCTCCTCAGGGATCGTAGCGTCCACAACAGCCACGGTCAAAGCGCCGCGGGTGGAATATTTAAAGCCTTGAGCCTTGATGTCGTCCAACACTTCAGAGGTACGGGATACGCCATGTACCTTAATGCAGTGGTCGATGATCTGACCCAGCTGCTTTTTCTTAACCAGGAAGGAGACCTCCAACTGGAGATAATCCTCCGGCTTCTTGCGTTCTACAAAGCCCAGGTCCTGCGGGATAGGGCCGTTGAAAATGATACGTCCGACAGTGGTATCGATCAGTCCGGTTACAGGCTTGCCGTCCACTTCCACCGTGCGGCGGACCTTGATAGCGGCATGCAGACCGACTACGCCGGTGTCATAAGCCATGCGAGCTTCGTTAAAGTCGCGGAACACCTTGCCCTCGCCCTTTTCGCCGGGCTTCACCAGGGTCAGGTAGTAGGAACCAAGCACCATATCCTGGGTGGGAACGCACACCGGACGTCCATCGGAAGGTTTCAACAGGTTGTTGGCGGCCAACATCAGGAAGCGGGCTTCAGCCTGGGCCTCGGCCGACAGCGGCACGTGAATGGCCATCTGGTCGCCGTCGAAGTCGGCGTTGTATGCGGTACAAACCAGCGGATGCAATTTGATGGCGCGGCCCTCAACCAACACCGGTTCGAAAGCCTGGATACCCAGGCGATGCAGGGTAGGTGCGCGGTTCAACAGCACCGGATGCTCCTTGATGACGGTTTCTAACGCATCCCACACTTCTCCGCGGGCACGCTCCACCATCTTGCGGGCCGATTTGATGTTGCCGGCAGCGCCGGTTTCCACCAATCTCTTCATGACGAAAGGCTTAAACAGTTCGATGGCCATCTCCTTGGGCAGACCGCACTGGTACATCTTCAGCTCAGGGCCGACGACGATAACCGAACGTCCGGAGTAGTCCACGCGCTTACCCAGCAGGTTCTGACGGAAACGTCCCTGTTTACCTTTGAGCATGTCGGACAAGGACTTAAGAGGACGGTTGTTGGGGCCGGTCACCGGACGGCCGCGGCGGCCGTTGTCGATGAGGGCGTCCACAGCCTCTTGCAGCATGCGCTTTTCGTTGCGCACAATGATATCAGGCGCGCCAAGCTCCAACAGTCTCTTAAGACGGTTGTTGCGGTTGATGACGCGGCGGTACAGATCGTTTAAGTCGGAGGTGGCAAAACGGCCGCCGTCCAACTGTACCATGGGGCGGATATCCGGCGGAATAACCGGGACAGCCTCCAGGATCATCCATTCCGGACGGTTATTGGACTGGCGGAATGCCTCCACGACCTCCAAGCGCTTGAGAATGCGGACACGTTTTTGCCCCGATGCATTTTCGAGTTCTTCCTTGAGCTCCACCGACAGCTTTTCCAGATCGATCTCTGCCAGCAGATCCCGGATGGCCTCGGCGCCCATCCCGGCTTTGAAATCGTCCTCATACCGTTCCCTCATATCCCGGTATTCTTTTTCGTTGAGAAGCTGCATCTTCTCCAAGGGAGTGGTGCCTGGATCGGTCACAATGTAGGAGGCAAAGTACAAAACCTTCTCCAGCAGGCGGGGGGACAAATCCAAAATCAGGCCCATACGGGAGGGGATGCCTTTAAAATACCAGATGTGCGAAACCGGAGCAGCCAGTTCGATGTGGCCCATACGTTCACGGCGCACCTTGGCTTTGGTGACCTCAACGCCGCAGCGGTCGCAGATCTTGCCTTTAAAACGGATGCGTTTATATTTACCGCAGTGACACTCCCAGTCCTTAGTGGGGCCAAAGATGCGCTCACAGAACAAACCGTCCCGTTCCGGCTTGAGCGTGCGGTAGTTGATGGTTTCCGGCTTTTTGACCTCGCCGTAGGACCAGCTTCTGATCTTATCGGGAGAGGCCAAGCCTATTTTAATCGATTCAAATACATTAAATTCCATGTTAACGCCCCTTATCCCTTACAGATTACTCTTCATCCAACGTATCGTCGTCATCGCCAAACAGATCCCCTCCGGCCAGGGAGGCAAACAAATCCTCCGCATCACTGCCGTCGGCCAGATCCTCTGCGTCCTCTACGCTGTAGCCTTCCATCTCGCTCTCATCCTTGACCTCACTGAAGGCGTCGTCGTCCACTGAATGCAGGCCCACATCGTCGTCATCGTCAAAGGTCTGACGCAGGTCGATCTCTTCATCGTCCTTATCCAGCACCATGACGTCCAGTCCCAAGGACTGCAATTCCTTAAGCAGCACCTTGAAGGATTCCGGGACGCCCGGCTTCGGCACGTTCTGACCCTTGACAATGGCTTCGTATGTCTTGACACGGCCGATGATATCGTCCGACTTGACGGTGAGGATCTCCTGGAGGGTATAAGCTGCGCCGTAAGCCTCCAATGCCCACACTTCCATCTCGCCGAAGCGCTGGCCGCCGAACTGGGCTTTACCGCCCAGAGGCTGCTGGGTAACCAAGGAGTAGGGGCCGGTGGAACGGGCGTGAATCTTATCGTCAACCAAGTGATGGAGTTTTAAGAAGTACATGTAGCCGACAGTAACCGGATTCTCAAAGGGCTCGCCGGTACGGCCGTCGCACAAAATGGTTTTACCGCTGCGGTTTTTACCGGCCATTTCCAAAAGTTCCTGGATGTCGCCTTCGTGAGCGCCGTCAAAGACCGGGGTCATGACCTTCCAGCCCAGCGCCATGGCGGCGTAGCCCAGATGCACTTCCAGCACCTGACCGATATTCATACGGGACGGAACGCCCAAGGGGTTCAAGACGATGTCCAAGGGACGGCCATCGGGCAGGAAGGGCATATCCTCCTCCGGCAGGATGCGGGATACAACGCCCTTGTTGCCGTGACGTCCGGCCATCTTATCGCCCACCGAGATCTTGCGCTTCTGGGCGATGTAGCACTTGACCACCATGTTGACGCCGGGGCTCATTTCGTCGTCGTTTTCACGGGTGAACACCTTGACGTCCACCACAATGCCGTATTCACCGTGAGGCACGCGCAGGGAGGTATCCCTCACCTCGCGGGCCTTCTCGCCGAAGATGGCGCGGAGCAGACGCTCTTCAGCCGTCAGTTCGGTTTCACCCTTGGGGGTCACTTTGCCCACCAGGATATCGCCGGCACGGACCTCGGCACCGATGTGGATAATACCGCGCTCATCCAGATCCTTGAGGGCGTCTTCGCCCACGTTGGGGATATCACGGGTAATTTCTTCTGCGCCCAACTTGGTATCGCGGGCTTCAATCTCGTATTTTTCAATGTGGATAGAGGTAAAGACATCGTCCCGGACAACCTTCTCGTTGATGAGAACGGCGTCCTCGTAGTTGTAACCCTCCCAGGTCATGAAGCCGATGAGGGCGTTTTTGCCCAAACTGATCTCACCGTTATCGGTGGCGGGGCCATCGGCGATGACCTCGCCCTTGATGACGCGCTGGCCGCGGTTGACCACCGGACGCTGGTTGATACAGGTTCCTTGGTTGGAGCGCAGGAACTTGGTGACGTGGTAAATATCCAAATCACCTTCGTCATTGCGGATCTGGATCTCATTGGCGCATACCTTTTCCACCACGCCGGGCTTCTTGGCGAGCACTACGACGCCGGAATCCACCGCCGCCTTGTACTCCATACCAGTGCCGACCACCGGGGAACAGGGCTTGAGAAGCGGCACAGCCTGCCGCTGCATGTTGGAACCCATCAATGCGCGGTTTGCGTCGTCGTTTTCCAGGAAGGGGATCATGGCCGTAGCCACCGATACAACCATCTTGGGGGAAACGTCCATGAAATCGACGCGGGTGGGTTCAATTTCCAGGAATTCGTCGCGATGACGGGCATTGACCTTGGGACGGATAAAGCGTCCGTCTTCATCCAACGGTTCGTTCGCCTGGGCGACGATATATTCATCTTCCACATCGGCGGTCATGTAAACCACTTCGTCGGTGACGATGCCGGTTTCCTTATCCACGCGGCGGAAGGGGGCTTCTACAAAGCCGTATTCATTGATCTTAGCATAGGTAGCCAAATAAGAAATCAGGCCGATGTTGGGACCTTCAGGGGTTTCGATAGGACACATGCGGCCGTAATGGCTGTAGTGAACGTCGCGCACTTCGAATCCGGCACGGTCACGGCTCAAACCGCCGGGGCCCAGGGCCGACAGACGGCGTTTATGAGTCAGTTCCGCCAAGGGGTTGGTCTGATCCATGAACTGGGACAGAGGCGACGAACCAAAGAACTCTTTGATAGCCGCTACCACCGGGCGGATATTGATTAAATTCTGAGGGGTAATGACATCCAGATCCTGAGCTTGGAGGGTCATCTTCTCCTTGATGACCCGCTCCATACGGCTGAAGCCGATGCGGAACTGGTTTTGCAGCAGTTCGCCCACCGAACGAATCCGGCGGTTGCCCAGATGGTCGATATCGTCGGTGGTGCCTACGTCGTTGCCCAGGCAGTTGAGATAGTTGATGGAGGCCAAAATATCGTCCAAAATAATGTGTTTGGGAATGAGCTCATCCTGACGGGCACGGATGGCTTCTTTGATATCCTCTTCCTCTTCATGCTCCTCCAGGATCTCCTGTAGGATGGAGAAACGAACCTTCTCTTTGATCTGAAGGTCGGAAATATCAAAGTCAACAAAGTCTTCCAAACGGACCATGCCGTTGGACAGCACCTTGACCTCTCTCTCATCTACCGTCACAAAGGCGCAGCTGACGCCGGCAGCTTCGATTTCCTGAGCCCGTTCTCTGGTCAAAGTCTCCCCTGCCTCGGCCATGAGCTCGCCGGTCATGGGATTGACCACCGGCTGGGACAATGTCTGGCCGGTGAGACGGGTAGCAATGGCCAGCTTCTTATTGTACTTATAGCGGCCCACGTGGGAGAGGTCATAACGTCTCGCGTCAAAGAACAGGCCGTCGATGTGGGTCTGGGCGCTCTCCACTGTGGGAGGTTCGCCAGGACGCAGTTTCTTATAAACCTCGATGAGAGCCTCTTCCTTGTTGGTAGCTACATCTTTCTTTAGGGTCTCGATCATGCGGACGTCTTCACCGAAGAAGTCCAGAATCTCCTGATCACTCCCCAGTCCAAGAGCACGGATAAAGGTCGTCACCGGCAATTTGCGGTTTTTATCGATGCGGACGTAAAAAATATCGTTTGCATCGGTTTCATACTCCAGCCACGCGCCTCGGTTGGGGATGACAGTGGCGGAGAACAACTTTTTACCGGTCTTATCGTAATTCATCTTGTAGTATACGCCAGGGGAACGCACTAACTGGGACACGATAACGCGTTCGGCACCGTTGATGATAAAGGTGCCGCTGTCGGTCATCTTGGGGAAATCGCCCATGTAGACTTCCGACTCTTTGATCTCGCCGGTCTCTTTGTTGACCAGACGGGCGCGCACGTGCAAAGGCGCTGCATAGGTAACGTCGCGCTCTTTGCATTCCTCCACGGAATATTTGGGCTGATCGTCGAGATAATAATCAATAAAGTCCAGCACAAGGTTGCCGGTGTAATCGGTGATGGCCGATACATCCCGGAAAACCTCTTGGAGTCCCTCATCCAGGAACCACTGATAGGAATTCTTCTGCACTTCAATCAGGTTGGGCATGTCCAGCACTTCATTGATGTGAGAAAAACTCATCCGCTCGTTGTTCCCCAGCTTGACTGGTTTCACATTCACCATAGACGCACACCACTCCATTCTATCCTTTGGACGATATTCCTCCTGAAACACCCGGCGCAGGAGCAGAAATATCATCGCTTTTTTGTTGCATTCGGCTGCCAATTGTGGTATAGTTTTGATAGAGAAAATATTCCTTAAAAGATAAGGATTCAGTATAATATTGTATTATACTTGGGAGTGGTTGTCAAGCCCTCCTATTTTTTTGTCCAAAAAAGCGCAACCTGCCCTGTGCACAATGGCACAGGGCAGGTTTTTTTGTTGGTCTTGTATGACTTTTCTTCCAGCATCTTCCCATCTGGACTGGAAATCCTTACACGTCGTTGCGGCACAGGTCCTCGTAGGACTCCCGGCGGATGACCTCACGGCTCTTCCCGCCGCTGACAAACACCACCGCCGGACGCGGGATCCGGTTGTAGTTGGAAGCCATGGAGTAATTGTAGGCGCCGGTGGCCTGGACAGCTAAGATATCCCCAGGCTGGGGCTTCTGGATGGAGGCGTTCTCCTGGATCAAATCCCCGCTTTCGCAGCATTTGCCTGCGATGGTGGCGGTGTAATCCTTGGGTTCGTTTGCGCGGTTGGCCACCAGGATGTCGTAGCTGGACTGATACAGGGCGTACCGGGGATTGTCGGTCATGCCGCCGTCGATGGATACATAGTTGCGGACGTCCTTGATCTCCTTGACAGCTCCCACAGTGTACAGGGTGATGCCAGCGGTGGCGATAATAGAACGTCCCGGCTCCAGTAGGATAAAGGGCACCGGCAGACCGTATTCCTTAGCCTTTGCTTTGACGGCTGTGGACACCCGTTCCATATAATCCTCATAGGGGATGGGATGATCCTCGTCGGTATACTTGACGCCGAAGCCTCCGCCAAGATTGAGCTCCTGCATGACGTGTCCGGTTTGCTCCTTCACCTGGTGGAGGAATCCCATCATGACTTCACCGGCCAATTCAAAGGGGGAGATATCGTGGATCTGGGAACCGATGTGGCAGTGCATGCCGCAAAGGTTGATATTCTGATAGGTAAGAGCCTTTTTGACACCCTCCATAGCCTCGCCGTTTTCCAAGGCCAGGCCGAATTTGGAATCGATCTGCCCGGTGCGGATAAACTGATGGGTGTGGGCGTCGATGCCCGGTTTGATGCGGAATAGGATGTCGGCCTTCTTACCCTTCTCCCCGGCCAGCTTGTCCAGGGTCTGGAGCTCGGTCAGGTTGTCCACCACAATGCGGCCGACGCCGTTATCCAAGGCCATCTCCAGTTCCCCACGGGTCTTGTTGTTGCCGTGGAAGTAGATGCGTTCGGCCGGGAACCCCGCCTGTAACGCGGTGTACAGCTCGCCGCCGGACACCACGTCCACTCCCAGACTTTCCTCCTTGGCCAGGCGATAGATGGCTTTGCAGCTGAACGCCTTACTGGCATACAGTACCAGTCCATTGCCGTCGTAACAGCGGTCGATGGACTGGCGGAAAGCCCGGCAATGGGCGCGGATAGTGTCCTCATCCATGGCCATCAGAGGCGTGCCGTACTGATGGGCCAGCTCCACGGTATCGCATCCGCCGATGGACAGATGTCCTTTTTGGTTGACAGTCAAGCAATCTGAAACAAACATATCAAATCCCCCAAACAGTTCTCAACTTGCAGCCGTCCTTTTATTGTGTGTCCTGCGGCTGCCATAAACTATTTTCCTCTTCCACCGCTTTGCTGATCCAATCCCGGACCTCCGCTGCCCCTTCCCCATTGAGCGACGAGAAGGGGACATAGGCCACGCCCTCGATCATGGACAGCTCCTGTTCGATTTCCTCCATCCGCTTTTTGCGCTGCATGGGTTTTAATTTATCGCTTTTGGTAAGGGCCACGATGAACCGGAAATCGGAATGGGCCAAATACTGAAGCATCCCCAAGTCGTCGGCCGTGGGCGGATGACGCATATCGATGAGCTGGATGACCAAAGCGATGCGGCGTCCCGATTCAAAATACCCCTCGATGAGATTGGCCCACCGTCGTTTTTCCCCTTGGGATACTTTTGCATATCCATAACCCGGCAGATCCACCAGATGGGCGCCGGGTAACTGATAGAAATTGATGGTGGCCGTCTTGCCTGGGGTATTGCTCACCCGGGCCAATGCCTTGCGGTTGCAGAGCTTATTGATCAGGGAAGATTTCCCTACGTTGGACCGGCCGGAAAACACAATTTCCGCGTCTGAAGACGGCGGCAGCTGAGGCAGCATAGCCGCCGCCAACTCAAATTGCGCCAGATCAAATCTCAGCACGGCGATTCCACCCTTCCTCCTAAGGACGCACCTTGTCCAGCCGGGATGGTGGCGATCTCCTTTTTCTCCTTGGGCTTGATGGGCTGAGGACGCACGGTGAGCGCCGTCTCCAGCACAGTCTCCAGCCGGTCAGCCGGTACAAAATGGAGATTTTCCCGCACTGTGTCGGACAGTTCGGCCAAATCCGGTTGATTGTCCATGGGGATGACCACCGTTTTGATGCCCGACCGCAAGGCCGCCATGGTCTTTTCCTTCAGCCCGCCGATGGGAATGACCCGACCTCGCAGGGTAATTTCACCCGTCATGGCCACGTCTCCCTTGACGGGGATTCCGGTCAAAGCCGACACCAAGGCGGTGGTGATGGTGACGCCGGCCGACGGGCCGTCTTTGGGTACCGCTCCCTCCGGCACGTGGATGTGGATATCCTTGGTTTTATAGAAATCCCGTTCCACACCTAAAACATCGGCATGGGCACGGATATAACTGACGGCCGCTCTGGCCGATTCTTTCATGACGTTTCCCAAAGAACCGGTCAATTCTACTTTGCCGACGCCGTCCATGACGGCCACCTCCACTGGCATGGTTTCGCCGCCTACCGACGTCCAAGCCAGGCCTGTGACCACACCCACTTCATCCTTTCGGCCATCGTTTTCCCGCCGGAACCGTTTGGGTCCCAAAAGCTCCTCTAAATTCGAGGAGGTGACAGAAACCGATTTTGCCTCCTCCCCTGCGATGATCTTGGCCGCCTTGCGGCACAGGGAGGCGATCTCCCGGTTGAGTCCCCGGACGCCGGCTTCCCTAGTATACCCGCCGATCAAGTCGTGAATAGCGGCATCATCAAACTTTAACGTGCGGCCATTGAGTCCGTGACGTTTGCGTTCCTGAGGGATCAGATGTTCTTTGGCGATGTGGAATTTCTCCTCCTGGGTATAGCTGCCCAGACGGATGATCTCCATACGGTCGTAAAGCGGACCCGGAATAGCACCCACGTCATTGGCCGTAGTCAAAAAGAGCACATGGCTCAAGTCAAAGGGCACCTCTATGTAGTGATCCCGGAAGGTATTGTTCTGTTCGCTGTCCAAAACCTCCAACAGCGCCGCCGAAGGGTCGCCGCGGAAGTCGTTTGCCAGCTTGTCCACTTCGTCCAGCAGGATGAGCGGATTGTTGACGCCGGCTGTATGAATGGCGCTGATGATGCGTCCTGGCATAGCGCCGATGTAGGTCTTGCGATGTCCTCTAATATCAGCTTCGTCCTTGACGCCGCCCAACGACAAGCGGACATATTTACGTCCCAGCGCCTTGGCAACCGATTTTGCAATGGAGGTTTTGCCCACGCCTGGAGGTCCCGCCAGACAGATAATCTGCCCTTTCACATCGGGAGCCAATTTGCGCACAGCCAAAATCTCCAAAATACGCTCCTTGACCTTCTCCATGCCGTAATGGTCTCGGTCCAAAATGCGACGGGCAGCCGTCAGATCAATGTGATCCTTGGTGGCCTTGTTCCAGGGAAGATCCAGACAGGTGTCCAAATACGACCGGATGACCGACGCCTCATGGGATCCACTGGGCATCTTAAAGAGACGTCCTGCCTCTTTCGTCAATTTGTCAGCCGTCTCTTCCGGCAAGTTGAGGGCCTGGATGCGGTCACGGTAAACTTCCGCTTCCTCTTGGGGATTGTCCCCGTCCCCCAGCTCCTGGGCAATGACCTTGAGCTGTTCTCTCAGATAATACTCCCGCTGGTTTTGGTCCATCTGGCTCTGCACCCGCTCCTGAATCTGATGTTCCAGCTCCAGTACGTCGTTTTCCCGGCGAAGCAGGGCAATGAGGGATTCCAATCGGTGAAAAGGCATTAAATCGGACAAAAGCATCTGCTTTTCTTCTGTTTTCAGCATGATGTTGAAGGCAATGTAGTCGGCCAGATAACCTGGTTCTTCAGCCGCCATCACTTCCATCACAACATCGGGAGCTGTTTTTCCGGAAAGTTCGGCGTATTCGCTGAATCCTTCCTGCGCCTCCCGGATCAGGGCCATAGCGTACTCCAGATCCATGGACCGTCGCTCCCTGCACAAACGCAGATCAGCTACAAAATACGGCTCTACTTGAACAAGTTGTTCGATCCTGGCGCGCCGGACTCCCTCCACCACAATTCGGATGTTGTCCCCAGGCATGCGCAGTACTTGTTTTATCTTGGCGATGACACCAATTTCATATAAATCTTGGGGCGTCGGATCGTCTATCCGTACATCCCGTTGCGCCACCAAAAAAATCTCCTGCAAATCCCCCATAGCGGCATTGAGCGCTAATATGGATTTTTTTCTTCCCACATCAAAGTGCAGTGTCATTCCAGGGAACAGCACCAGTCCACGAAGGGCCAACAAGGGAAGGCGGTGGTCAGCCGGATTGTTGGAATTGTTTATCATTCTGTTCCTCCTAGGAATAAGTTCATCTTGAAACCCGATCTCTCAAGGTCTGCGGATTTCATTCACACCATAATTCCAAAATGGGGCGGCAAATACATGCCGCCCCAAATGAATCATTCTCTTTATAAAAAGATCTCATCCAGTCGAAAACTCGTTACGAAGCCGAATCCTTACGCGGGCGGTTTTTCGGAGGCATAGGGATTTGTGCTGGCTTCCGGTTGGGATTGAGGATCTTTTTGGGCTCCTCCCCATCCGATACGCAGCCCGGAGTGATGATGACCTTCTCCACACTCCGATCCGACGGGATCTGGAACATGAGATCGGTCAACAGTTCTTCCATGATGGACCGAAGTCCACGGGCTCCTGTTTTTCTCTCAATGGTCTTTTGCGCGATGGCTTCCAGCGCCGTCGGTTCAAACTCAATTTCCACACCGTCCAGTTCAAAGAGACGGGTGTATTGCTTGATGATGGAATTACGCGGTTCGCTCAGCACTTTGACCAGCGCCTTGACGTCCAAATCCTGCAAGGTGGTGATGACCGGAATTCGGCCTACCAACTCGGGGATCAAGCCGAAACGGACCAGATCCTGCGGAATGACGTCTTTGTAAATGGCGGGACCTTCCATCTCCGATTTGCTGCGGATCTCAGCGCCAAATCCCAAATGGGAGGTACCCAGACGCTTTTGGATGATCTTATCCAGGCCATCGAAAGCGCCGCCGCAGATAAACAGGATGTTGCTGGTATCGATCTGGATGAATTCCTGCTGGGGATGTTTGCGGCCTCCCTGAGGCGGGACATTGGAAACCGTCCCCTCCAGGATCTTCAAAAGGGCCTGCTGCACACCTTCACCGCTGACGTCCCGGGTGATGGAGGGGTTCTCCGATTTCCGGGCGATCTTATCGATTTCATCGATGTAGATAATTCCCCGTTCGGCACGCTCGATATCGTAATCAGCGGCCTGGATGAGGCGGAGCAGAATGTTTTCCACATCCTCACCCACATATCCGGCTTCGGTTAAGGTGGTGGCGTCGGCGATGGCAAAAGGCACATCCAAGATGCGAGCCAATGTTTGGGCCAGCAGAGTCTTACCAACGCCGGTGGGGCCAAGCAGCAATACATTGCTCTTTTGCAGTTCTACATCCGACGCCCCGCCCAGATAGATGCGTTTATAATGGTTGTAGACCGCCACCGACAAAGAGATCTTTGCTTCATTCTGGTCCACTACATATTCGTCCAGCATCTCTTTGATCTCAAGCGGCTTTGGCAACGTGATGGAACCGTCCGGCGGCACATGGCGGCGATGGGCTACTCCCTCGTCCTCCAAGATGCTCTGGCACAAATCCACACATTCGTTGCAGATATTCACGCCTGGGCCGGCAATCAAACGCTTGACCTGCTCCTGGCTTTTTCCGCAAAAAGAGCATCTCATAATGCGCTCCCTGGTCTCGTCATTTCTTGCCATATAGTAACCATCCTATCGTTTGGTAATGACTTTATCCACCAGGCCGTATTGCATGGCCTGTTCGGCAGTCATAAAATTATCGCGTTCGGTGTCCTTTTGGATGACTTCCAGCGGTTGGCCGGTCATCTCCGAAAGCATCTTGTTCATGCGCTGCTTGATGCGGACAATGTGTTCGGCGTGGATCTGCACGTCGGTGGCCTGGCCCTGGGCGCCGCCCAAAGGCTGGTGGATCATAACCTCGCTGTTGGGCAAAGCCAGACGCTTGCCCTTGGTGCCGGCGGCCAACAGGAAAGCTCCCATGCTGGCGGCCATACCCATGCAGATGGTGGAAACGTCGCATTTGATATATTGCATGGTATCGTAAATAGCCATGCCGGCGGTGATAGAACCTCCGGGACTGTTAATATACAGGCTGATGTCCTTTTCCTGATCCTGACCTTCCAGATACAGGAGCTGGGCAACCACAAGGCTGGACGTCACATCATTGACCTCATCGCACAGCATGATGATGCGATCGTTTAACAAACGGGAATAAATATCATACGACCGCTCGCCGCGGCTGGTCTGCTCGACCACATAAGGCACTAAGCTACTCAAATGCATACACCTCCAAAATGTTCCTATGTAGTATTGACCTTAAAAAGGCAAAATATCATAAATGCCTTGAAAACCTTCTAAACTTGGGGGTCCATTATTCGGCTTTCGGAGCTTCCTCTTTGGATTCTTCCTTGGCCTCTTTTGCCTTTGCAGTTGTTTTCTTGGCAGCGGGTTTTCTGGTTCTCTTCTTGGGAGCGGGTTTTTCTTCTGCGGGCTTTTCCTCAGCTGCTTCCTCTTTGGAAGCGGTTTCTTCAGAAAGTTTCTCAGCTGACTCGGCCAATACCTCCTGAGTCTCTTCCACTTCCTCCATAGCCTTTTCCGCTTCCTGCTTTTTCTTCAGGTCTTCCGGGGTGAGATCGGTGATGACCGCCTGGCCCTTGATCAGATCCAAAGCCTGCTGGACGGCGATATCGCCTCTGAGATCATTGGCATCCACCAGGTTCTTGACTCTCTCAATCGGCATATTATAAGCTTCCGCCATCTTCTGGAACTCTTCTTCCAGACGCTCGTCAGTGACGGCAATGCCTTCCTTCTCCACAATCTTCTCCAGGCACAGGCGAAGCTTTACCTGACGCTCCGACTGTTCCCGCATGCTCTCGCGCAAAGCGGAAATCTGCATGCCGGTATACTGTAGATAAGTGTTGACATCCATGCCCTGGCCGCGCAGGCGGGCTTCAAAATTGCGGATGTTGTCGTCGATACGGCGCTCAAACATGGCGTTCGGGATCTCGGCCTGCAAGGCATCGATCAGCTGATTGACCACTTGGTCTTCCACCATGTTGTCGCCTTCGCGGACAGCTTCAGACTCCAGCTTTTCCTTGATATCGGCACGCAGCTCATCCAGTGTATCGAATTCGCTGACGTCTTTTACAAATTCATCGTCGATCTCCGGCAGTTCACGGGTTTTGACCTCGTGGAGTTTTACCTTAAACAAGGCCTCTTTGCCGGCAAGATTCTCAGCATGATATTTCTCCGGGAAGGTAACTTCTACGTCAAACTCGTCGCCGGCATTGTGGCCGATGATCTGGTCCTCAAAACCGGGGATAAACTGGCCGGAACCAAGAGTAAGGGGTTGATCCTCCGCCTTACCGCCTTCAAATGCTTCGCCGTCGACAAATCCTTCGAAGTCGATGACAACGTTATCGCCCTCAGCAGCAGCGCGGTCTTCTACTTCAACGATACGGCCATTGCGTTCCTGCAGCTTTTTGAGTTCGTTGTCGATCATCTCTTCTGTGACCGGCACCACGACGCGGTCGGCTTTCAGGCCTTTGTATTCGCCCACTTCCACTTCCGGCTTGGTCGTGATGGTGGCTTTAAAGATCAGCGCCTCTTTGTCGGCCTGTACCAGTTCAAAATCGATGTGATCCTGGATAATCTCAAGCTTTGATTCCTCAACTGCCTGTTCCATAGCATCGGGATACAGGGAATTGATGGCGTCTTCATAAAAAACATCCTGGCCGTAGATCTTCTCCACAAAAGCACGGGGCGCCTTGCCCTTACGGAAACCCGGTACGTTAAAGCGGCTGATATTGCGGCGATACGCTTTTTCCAGCGCCTCTTCGAACACAGAACCCGGGATTTCTACTTCCAGCTGATAGCGGTTTGTCTCAACCTTATTGACTGATTTTAAACTCATGGATGTTCCTCCTACACACCTTTTGCAAAATCTTTTTTTGCAGCATTTCAGTTTATTATACCATACTCCATGATGAATGGCTATGGTTTTTCCTTGGATATTTCTATTAAGATTCGATGAACACTGGGGCAAATCCAGTAAAATCACACGAAATAAGGCGCATATCAATGCCGTCGTAATACCCATTGACAGCCCGGCGCACGCCTTCCCCATGGATGTGGCCGTAGTACACCCGTTTGATCCCCCTGGCCTTCAGGGCACTCATCATCTCCTCGCACACCATTCCTGCGTATACCGGAGGATAGTGCAAAAAGGCAATGGGTTCCCCTCCTATTTTCTCCGCCGCGTCTACCGACAAATTCAGCCGGCCGATCTCCCGGTTTAATACTTTCTTGTCCTCATCCTTTTCCGCGTCGTAAAACCAGCCTCTTGTTCCGCACACCGTCACATCGCCTACCGCATAGGCATCATTAAACAAGATGCGCAGCGTGGTAAATCCATTTTCCTCCAGGAACGCATCCATTTTGCGGCGGGTGGCCCACCAATAATCGTGATTGCCTTTTCCGATGAGCTTTGTCCCCGGCAGAGAATTTAAAAAGGCCAGGTCTGGTTTTGCCTCTTCCAGCGTCATGCCCCAGGAGATGTCCCCCGGGATGACCACCGTATCTTCCGGCCCCACCAGCTTGTACCAATTCTCCTCCAGGCGTTTCACGTAATCCTGCCAGCCCCGGAAAATATCCATAGGCTTGTTGCATCCCAGGGAAAGATGCGGGTCGGAGATGGCAAAGAGCGACATGACTTCATCCTTTCTATCGACGATCAAACAAGAATTTTTTTCCAGATCAGATGTTTGGCTCCATCCAGAAAATGCTGGCCTGCGAGATGAATACCTTGTCCCCAATCACACACAATAAGCACGGGAAGGGGGTAAAAATAAAATGCATGAAACTCAAAAACAAGATTGTCATTGTATCCAAGGCATCCATTGCGAAGTAAAGAATTGTGTGTATCATCAGAAGGACGACAAATGTGAGGCCGGTAAAATCACCGTTGGCCCGACCTTTGCCGTCAGCTCTGCCGACACAATCTGCTCCACTTTTAAAGCGAAATAAGTAGTCTAAAACACAAAGAAACCAATCTGTAGCGTAAGTCTATTCCGCTCTCCTCAAAGAAGAATACTTTCTCTTAATCGGGAGATGGCTCTGGCAGCCATCGTGATTTCCCAATTCGGATCAAGAACCCCGTCGGTATCGGCGGGGTTTTCTATGCCCTTTTTTATGATTAATGCTCTTGAATGCCCAGCATGTCAAGCACTACATTCTCCATTGTAGCACTGGTGCAGGTCCCGGAGAAACGGACCTCTTTATCGGCAAGACCTGTCAAGGGAGCCGGCGCCGGGACACGGGTCTTTTCTTCCAATGCCGCCACCTTTTGGAACTCGTCCATTTGCATGACATTCTGTTCCTTCAGGGCCTCCAGCACGCTGGTGGAGAACTTAAAGGGATTGGCCGTGGACGCGATGACAGTAGGCGTATCGTCCCCGGTGTCCTTCTGGTACTGGCGATAGACACAGAGTCCCACTGCAGTGTGAGTGTCACACAGATAGCCTTCCTTTTCAAACATTCCTCGAATGGTATCCTTTGTGGCGGCATCGTCACAATATCCGCCGTAGAAGTGGATGTGGAGTTTCTCCAGCACATCGCTGCTCACTTCATAACGGCCGGTGGATTTCAAATCTTCCATCCAGCCCCGGATGGTCCCGTCGTTTTCCCCGCACAGGTCGAAAAGCAGGCGCTCCAAATTGCTGGAAATCAGGATGTCCATAGACGGGGAAATGGTGGTGTGGAAAGGACGGTTGCGGTCGTACACCCCGGTGCGGATAAAGTCGGTTAGGACGTTGTTGCAATTGGAGGCACAGATCAGTTTGTGAATCGGCAGGCCCATCTTTTTGGCGTAATAGGCGGCCAGGATATTACCGAAGTTGCCGGTGGGCACCACGATGTTGATGCCTTGTCCATTTTCAATGCGGCTCTCTTTCAATAAATCGCAGTAGGCCGAGATGTAATACACAATCTGAGGCGCCAAACGTCCCCAGTTGATGGAGTTGGCGCTGGAGAACATCATATTGTTTTGTTCCAGCAGTTCGGCCACCTTCTTGTCGGTAAAGATGGTTTTCACACCGGTTTGGGCATCGTCAAAGTTGCCCTGGATGGCGCATACCGACACGTTGCCGCCCTCCTGAGTCACCATCTGAAGCTTCTGCATGGGGCTGACGCCCTGCTCGGGATAAAACACCAAGATCTTGGTGCCGGGCACATCCTTGAACCCTTCCAAAGCAGCCTTGCCGGTATCTCCCGACGTGGCCACCAGAATAACCATGGTCTTGCCCCCGGCCGTTTTAGAAGCGGCCATGCTCAGCAGATGCGGGAGCAGTTGCAGCGCCATATCTTTAAAGGCGCAGGTGGGACCGTGCCACAGTTCCAACATATAAGTTCCCTGACCCAAATCGGCCAGAGGGGCTATCGCTTCATTGTCAAACTTCCCGGTACCGTATGCACCGGTCACACATTGGCTCAGTTCCTCCTGGGAGAAATCGGTCAAAAACCGGCCCAGGATGTCCTTTGCCCTCTCCATATAATCAAGCTGCGCAAGCCTAGGCCAATCGGCGCCAGTCAGCTGGGGCAGCCCATCGGGTACAAACAGTCCGCCGTCGGCCGAGATGCCACGGGCGATTGCCTGGGCCGACGACACGCGGACGCTTGCATCACGGGTACTTTTATAGTCCACTGCGCTCACTCCAAATTCGTAAGATAGGTATCATTTTAATCTATTATAACCCACCTGTCAAAGCGTTCTGGAAAAAATCCCATCCGTTTTGGAAAAACACCTTGTCAAGCAGCCTTTTCGAATATCCTTTGTCCTCTAAAAACAAATAAAGCCGTTCCAGATCCTCAATGCCACGGACGCCCTGAGGCATGGGTGCGCCGTCAAAATCGGTGCCGAGACACACCACGTCCTCGCCCCCCAGAGCCAGGAAATGGGCCAGATGATGTTCGATATCCTCCATGGTAGCATATCCTTCTCCATCCACGGAATCCTCTCCATCCCGCAGAAAGGCCGGACAAAAATTGAGGCCCACGAGTCCCCTACGGTTGCGGATGGCCTCAAACTGCCGATCGGTCAGGTTGCGCACATGGCCGCACACCGGTTTTGCATTGGAATGGGACGCCACATAAGGAAGCCTCATACACCCTTCCACATCCCAGAATCCCTTCTCCGCCAGATGGGAGACGTCCACCACAATGCCCAACTCCTGGCACAGCTCCACCGCCTCGTATCCGAACGGGGTCAGCCCTCCCGCATCCGGCACCAGAACGCCGTCGGCAATTTCATCCCGGCCGTTCCATGTGAGGGTGAGCAGACGGACGTCCCGGTCGTAGAGATAGCGCAGCCGCTCCAGTTTACCGCCTACCGCTGCGCCTCCCTCCACTGACAAAATGGCGGCGCATTGTCCGGTCCTTGCAGCCTCCCTCATGTCCTCCGCCGTGCGGCACAGGCGCATCAGCGAACGACACTCAGCCATCTGTTCCTCCAGGTAGTCCCGGCAACGGTCAAAATGCTTGAGCGCCTCGTCCCCGTGGAGTTCATCAGGGATGAAGATGGCGAATACCTGGCACCAGGGCGCATAAGAAAGACCCCGTTCCAAGGAGATGTTGAGGATCCCATCCAGCAGTGGGATATTTTTTAGACATCCTTCATACAGAGTATCGCAATGGGCGTCAAACAGCTTCATACCGTTCCCCTTTCTCAGGCAGACCCGAAGGCATCGCCTGCGTCAAATGCATTCTCGATGTGCCGCACCAGTGGCCTATCCTCGGTGAGAACTATCTCCACCACGTCAAATCGAGGCTGTAGATCTGGTCCATGCTCCATCCAATAAAGGGAGGCCGTTTTTACAATGTGCCGCTGTTTTGCCGCGTCTACCCACTCCTTGGGGGCGGCGATGGCCGATAGCGATCGGGTTTTGACCTCCACAAACACCAGATACCTCTCCTTTTGGGCAATGATGTCGATCTCTCCCCACCGGGTGCGGTACCGGCGGTCTACAATAGCATACCCCTTTTTCTCCAAGAGAATGGTCGCAATCTGTTCCCCAAAGACGCCTTTTTCAGCAGGCGTCATGTCCGATCCCCCAACAGCTTGGTCAAAAAGGTTTTACGATGCACCGGTGACGGTCCATATTGCAAAATCAATTCCCGGTGGAGTTTTGTGCCGTATCCCTTGTGTTTGGCAAATTGATACTGAGGATATTGTTCGTCCATTTGGATGAGCAGGCGATCCCGGCTGACCTTGGCCAAGATCGAAGCTGCGGCGATGTTGGCCGAATGCGCATCCCCTTTGACCACCGCTTGGGCCGGTGCGGGGAGATGGGGCGGCAGACGATTTCCATCCACCAAGATATACTGGGGAGTGACATCTAACCCCGCTACAGCCCGTTCCATAGCCAGGTAGGTGGCGTTCAGGATGTTGACTTCATCGATTTCCTCCACCGATGCGCTGGCTACACACCAACTGAGAGCCGTCTCGACGATGACGTCGTACATGGCTTCCCTCTTTTTTTCCGTCAGCTTTTTGGAATCGTTGACCCCGTCGATGACACATCCTTCCGGTAGAATGACCGCCGCGGCATACACCGGTCCAGCCAACGGACCTCGTCCCGCTTCATCCACGCCGCACACCAAATGGTAACCCCGTTCTATTGC
The DNA here is from genome assembly GCF_015140235.1 of Solibaculum mannosilyticum. GTDB lineage: Bacteria > Bacillota > Clostridia > Oscillospirales > Acutalibacteraceae > Solibaculum > Solibaculum mannosilyticum. The sequence continues at coordinate 1,900,544 of NZ_AP023321.1, forward strand.
CTTCTTTTCATATTCCAGCCAATCCATGGGTTATCCCTCCATTTTCTCCGGCGTCTCCAGGCTGATGCGCCCCAGCTTGCCTCCCCGGAATTCATCCAGCACGGCGATGGACGCCCGTTCGGTGTCCACCTCTCCGCCTGAGATGAGCATTCCTCGTTTGCGTCCTATGAGCCCCAACAGCTCATAGGGCTCCACATCCAGATTCTCCAGGCCATAGCGCTCTTTGAGACGGTCGGGATATTCCTTGCTTAACAGTCCGATGAGACGGCAGGCCAGATGCTCCGTATCCACCACCTGATCTTTGACGGCGCCGGTGAAGGCCAGATGTTCCCCCACCATGGGATCGTCAAACTTAGGCCACAAAACGCCAGGCGTGTCCAACAGCTCGCCGCCCTTTCCAAACGAGAACCACTGGTTGCCCCGTGTGACGCCCGGTTTATCGGCCACCTTGGCCTTGGCCCCTCGGGACAGGCGATTGATCAGCGACGACTTGCCCACATTGGGGATGCCCACCACCATGACCCGGATGGGTTGTTTGCCCATGCCTTTTTTCTCCCAGGCGGCGATACGGTCCTTCAGTACCTCCCGGCACAGAGGCAGAACTTGATTAACCCCTTTTCCCTTGTTGCACTCCACCGCCAATGCCGGGATGTTTTTTCCCTCAAACCATTTGATCCACCGGGCCGTCACAGCTGGATCGGCGGCGTCGCTTTTGTTCAAAAGCACGATGCGCGGTTTACCTCCCAGGATGGATGCCAGATCCGGATTCCGGCTGCTGTAGGGGATGCGGGCGTCCAAAATCTCGGCCACCATGTGGGTCAGCGGCAACGCCTTTTGCATCTGCCGTTTTGTCTTGGTCATGTGCCCAGGAAACCACTGGACGTCGGTATACTCACTCATACTGAATCCTCCGTATACAACAAATGTGCATGGACTGGAAAACCTGTCCCTGCACATTTGATTTTTCTTTTTTCACTTAATCAACGCTGCCAAAATCGGAAAACGGCAGGAATCGGAACAACGCTTTGCCTACAATGTGGTCCACCTTGGCAAAGCCGAAATAACGGCTGTCCGACGAATTGTTTCGATTGTCGCCCAGCACAAAGATACATCCCTCCGGCACCGTCACCGGATACTCAAAGGGGTAAACGCCCTGGTCACGGATAGGGCCGCTGACATAAGGTTCATAAAGTTCTTCGCCATCTACATACACTTTGTGCTGATTAAAATCGATGTTGACCGTCTGCCCTTCGGTGGCGATGACCCTCTTGATTAAGGGATGGTCGTATCCCGGTTGGCGCACTACCACAATGTCGCCGTCTTCCGGGGTATAAAACATGCTGGATACCAGGATGCGATCCTTATTGTGGAGCGTAGGCTGCATGGACCGTCCCTGCACCTGTACCGTATGGAACACAAATCCAAACACAATGACCACTACGGCCAATGCGGCGCAAATGGTCTTCATCCAATCTTCAGCATCCAAAAAGCGGCGCAGGGAAAAAGTATCCACCAAGCCGTCCACCCTGCTGGGAACGTCCTGTTTCTTTTCTCGGGCCATCTGGTTTACCACCTCCATCGCCCCAAATGTCAAAATCAATCCAAGGCGCCAATATCGGGTAAGGGGAAGATTCGGAAAACAGCCTCCCCTAAAATCTGATCTTCCCGGATAAAGCCGAGATCCCGGCTATCGGAAGAATCGTTTCGATTGTCTCCCATAACAAATACGCAGTTCTCCGGCACCGTCACCGGGTACTGGAACCCATAAATCCCTTTGAGATGGGTCAGTTCCTTGATGTACGGCTCCGATAAAACCTGGCCGTCCACCTGGACCGTTCCCGATTCAAAGTCGATATTGATGGTCTGCCCCTCGGTGGCGATAACCCTTTTGATCAATGGTTTCTTGTGGATGGTGTCCTTGGTGATGACCACAATATCCCCTTGCTCGGGCTCATAAAACAGATGGGAGACAATGACACGGTCACCCGTGTGCAGCGTGGGAAGCATCGAGTCGCCGTCCACCATGACGATTTTAAAGACAAAGCCAAAAAGAATAACCACCGCGGCCAACGCAAAGGCGACGGCTTCTACCCACTCATTGAAGTTGAAAAATCCCCGACAGCCTTTCTTCGGGACCAGCGGGACCGCCACACCGCTTCGCTCCGGAGCCGCATAGTTTTGGGATGGACCATTCAAACCCATCCACCTCCTTTTTGGACTCTAGAAAGCAAAAAAGGGACAATACTGTCCCTTTTTCCAAAAAGCCGCTTAGCGAATCTTCTCTTTCACCTTGGCAGCCTTGCCCACACGATCGCGCAGATAATACAGCTTGCTTCTGCGGACACGGCCCATACGGACGATATCCACGCCCTGTACGTTGGGGGAATGGATGGGGAAAACTCTCTCCACGCCGACGCCGTAGGAAACGCGGCGGACGGTGAAAGTCTCGGCAATGCCGCTGCCTTTGCGGGCGATAACAGTGCCCTCGAAGTCCTGAATTCTCTCGCGGTTACCCTCGCGGATGTTCACGTGAACACGCACGGTGTCACCGATGTTGAACTGGGGGGGAGCTGCTTTCAGGCTGGGGGCTGCGATGTGTTTCAATGCGTCCATTTCAAAAATCCTCCTTAGCAATCCAGGCATTCATACCCTTTCCTTCGGGCGGAAAGGCAGAGGACTACCCGCTTTCATGTCACGGTATTACCGGGCATCAAACCCCGATCGGCTGGGAGCCGACGGAACAGCGCCGATGCGCTGACGTTCACCCATGCTCCGCCAAAAGCGGACTCAAAGACCTTGCCGGCACAAACCTCATTGCAAAGCTGCATCACACATCTTTGACACAGGCGATAACGCAATGCGAATATTTTACCACATCTATCCCCCTGATGCAAGGGATTTTAACAAATCTTTTCCCCTCTTCTATGCCCTTCCCGCCTCCCATATGCATGCTTGGCCCTTTTCCTTCATATGCATTGGTGAACCAAACTCCAATGCTCCAAACAAATGAACAGCCCTGTGGCTGTGACCCGAGGTGATGTTATGTCTAATCCCGATTTTCCCGAATTGCCCGAACTCCCAGATCCTCCCCAGCCGTCTGAACCTCCTCAAAGGCCGTATCGGCCTCAGCGTCCCTATCGGCCGGAAAACCGACGGCGTACTCGTCAAAGGCGGGATCGCTCCCGTCCGTCTTACGAGAGCGATCCACTGGATGTTCCTTCCCGATCCGCCCTTCCCGCACAGATGCTGGTGTGCGCCGTAGCGGTGGGAGCCGCCTTCCTGCTGCGGGCCGTGGGAGGGCCGATTTACGACGACATGCGTCAGGAGTACACCGACGCCATGTCTCACAGCATCTCTGTCAACCAAGCCATCGAGGAATTGGATGCCCTGGCGGTAAAGCATCCCTTTCTAAGCGGCATTGTGGAACCCATCAAATCGGTACAGGCCTTTTTCCAGTTTTCCAAGGACGACTCGTCCGCTTCGTCGGCGTCGGATTCCAGTGCGGCCTCTTTCCCTTCTTCATCAGCAGAGTCTTCCCAAAGTGCAAACGAAGCGACAAGTCAGCCGTCCAGTGAAGCTCCCGCAGCGTCCTCCGCCCCTGCTGACGACGCCTCCCAACTCACCGGCGCCGGCGGCGAGGATCTTCCCGCCAGTTCCAGCCTGTCGGCCGAGGCTTCGGCTAAAGTGGCTCCGGAAGGCGCTTCCTTTGCCCCCTATTTCCTAACCGGCAGCTTCTATTCCCCCCTTTCCAGCGGCATCATTACCTCCGACTTCGGCTACCGCAATCATCCTAAATCAGGGCAGGCCGGATTCCACAAGGGGTTGGACATCGCCGCCGACGAGGGGACGCCCATCGCCTGCGCCATGCCGGGCACCATCTCCCAGATGGGAGAGGATGAGACGGCCGGTAAATTCGTGCTGGTGGATCACGCCGGCGGGGTACAGACCTTTTACGGGCATTGCAGTGAATTTGTCGCCTAGGACGGCGCTTCGGTCCGCGCAGGCGAGACCTTGGCATTGGTGGGCAGCACAGGTGATTCCACCGGTCCCCACGTCCATTTGGAAATCCGCATCAACGGCGTCGCCCACGATCCCGCCCGTCTGTTGGAAAGCGTCTACAAGCATATGTGACTGCACGCACCTTTCTCGGATTTCATTTTTAAAGTGAGGTGACGCCTTGGAATGTAAGCTTCTCGGATGCCGCATCCGTATCAGCGTCACTTTTGTCACCCTTGTGGCTGTGACCGTCATCTTGGACCGGTCGGGTATGGCGGCCTGGACCATCGGATCGGCCTTTCTCCACGAATGCGGGCATTTCATCGCCTTTTACCTGCTGGGATGTCCTCCCACGAGGGTGGAGCTTCTCCCCTTCGGCATGCGCATGGAGACTTCCAAAGAAGCCCCTTTGGGATATGCCAAGGAAGCTGTCGCCTGCCTTTCGGGACCCATGGTCAACTTTCTGCTCTTTTTCCTGTTTAGCGTCCTGGGCAAGACCTTGGCCCTTTCATGGATGGCGGCGCCGGCCGCCGTCAATCTGGTGCTGGGCTCCTTTAACCTGTTGCCCATTGTCCCCCTGGACGGAGGGAATGCTCTCTTCTGTATCTTATGCCTTTTTCTGGAGGAAAAGTGGGTGGGTCGCATCAGCTGTGTGCTGTCGGTAGCGGTGCTGTTGCCGGTGGCCATTCTCTCCTTCTACATCATGCTGCGCAGTGGATTTAACATCACATTGCTGGTCACGGTAAGCTATCTTATTTTGCTGTTTGCCAAAAGTCAGAGACACGGCCACTCGATTCATGGTTGAATTTCGTCGTGGTTTCGGGTATCATGAAAGGAGCTTTCAAAAATAGGACGTGAATTAGTACTATGAGTCATTCCCCTCTCTCCCCTTTAACGGAAAAGAAATCCGGCATCCGAACCAAGCATTTCTTGATTTTCATCGGCATTGTGGCGGTGCTTTGGATCATTTTTGCCTTCCTCTATTTGGCCAGCAGCACTTATGCAAAGGACAAATTGGAAGACGGCGCTCAAGCTTATTTGTCCGAGGCGTCGGGGCAGGACCCCGCCTATGAAAACGCCTCTCTGGTGGACAGTCAGGACGACGGCAATTACACCTACGTTATCATGGAACTGACCGACGGCCGTCACGCCTTTGTGTGCTTTGAGACTAATTGGAGCTCCTTCGGTCGTTATCAGCCCATCGCCGGACGCATTCCCTTGGTCAACGACCAGCAGTCGTCCGCCGATATCCACACCTTTGTGTACAAAAAGGACGATATGGTGATCTACTCCATCTTCGGCCCCAATAAGACCGATTTGGAGGCGCTCAACATGTATGTCTACTCCTCCACCAACGGCCAGCTCCTGGACAGCAAACAATACGACACCGCCGGGGAGGAGTATCTCCTGTGCACCTACCGTGTCCGTGTCCACGACGAAACCGGCATCCAGATCAAGACCAATATCGACGATCTAATCGGGTAACTATCTTTGTGACAGAATAATCAGAGACGCCTTGTGACAAGTGAGGCGTCTCTGTTTTTTTATTGGATCACACGGTATCCGGACTCGACGGGGATTGAAAAGAAGCGCTATTTTTAGTATAGTTAAGGGAAGAACATCGAATGTTACCACACTGTTTGGAGGTACTCATGCGCCAAGAAATTGACCACATCCTTCCCCTGGTCCAAAAACCGGGACGTTACGCCGGCGGGGAGCTCAACTGCATCCTCAAGGACCCGAATCAGGTGAAGATGCGCATCGCCTTTTGTTTTCCCGATGTCTATGAGGTGGGCATGTCCCATCTAGGCATGAAGATTTTGTACGGTTTGTTCAACCAGTCGCCGGACATCTGGTGTGAACGCGTCTTTGCCCCGTGGCCGGATATGCAGGAACAGATGGAGCGTCACGACATCCCCCTCTTCGCCCTGGAGAGCCGGGATGCTGTGGGGCAGTTCGACTGGATTTGCTTTACCCTCCAGTATGAACTGAGTTTTACCAATATTCTCAATATGCTCCGTCTGGCCGGGCTGCCCATCCGGGCCGAGGATCGGGAGGATTTATGGCCTCTGGTGATCTGCGGCGGGCCCTGCGCCTGCAATCCGGAGCCACTGTGCGACTTTGTGGACGCCTTTATCCTAGGAGAGGGCGAGGAGGTCAACATGGAGGTAGCGGACCTCTACCTCAAGCACAAGGAGATGGGTAGCTCCAAGCAGGAATTTTTAAAGGCCGCTGCACAAATCCCAGGGGTGTATGTGCCGTCGCTTTACGACGTAGCCTATCATGAGGACGGCACCATCCGGGCGGTGACGCCTCTAGACGGCGCGCCTGCCAAGGTGACAAAACGCATTGTGCAGGACATGAGTTCCACCTATTATCCCGACAAGTTTGTGGTCCCCTACATCGAGGTGGTCCACGACCGGGCCATGACCGAAATTTTCCGGGGATGTATCCGTGGATGCCGTTTTTGCCAGGCCGGGTTTATCTACCGTCCCGTCCGGGAAAAGAACGCCCAGGTCATCGGGGAACAGTCCCGCGCCCTGTGCGAATCCACCGGTTACGACGAGATTTCCCTGACCTCCCTCTCCACCAGCGATTACTCCCAGCTGCAAGAGCTGTTGCCCGATTTATTACAGTGGAGCGAGGAGCAAAAGGTCAATCTGTCCCTTCCCTCCCTGCGGGTGGATAACTTCTCCCCCGAGCTTTTGGAACAGCTGAACAAGGTTCGTAAAAGCGGTCTGACCTTCGCCCCGGAAGCCGGTACCCAGCGGCTGCGGGACGCCATTAATAAAAACGTATCGGAAGAGGAGATCATGCGCACCTGCCGCATCGCCTTTGAAGGGGGACATACATCGGTCAAGCTGTATTTCATGCTTAGCCTTCCCACCGAGACTTTGGACGACGTAGCCGGTATCGCTGAGCTGGGCCAGCGCATCGTGGATCTTTACTACCGCAATCCCAACAAGCCCAAGGGCAAAGGGGTCCAGGTCACCATCTCCTGCGCCGTATTTGTGCCCAAGCCCTTTACCCCCTTCCAATGGGAGCCACAGGACACCATCGACGTGGTCAAGGAGAAACAAAAGCATCTGGTGTCCTCCCTCACTACCCGCAAAATCAACTGCAATTGGCACGACGCTGAGACAAGTTTCTTAGAAGCGGTATTCGCCCGTGGGGATCGCCGGTTGGGCAAGGTGATGGAGGCCGCGTTGGACAAAGGCTGTATCTTTGACAGTTGGGAAGAGTTTTTCAACTTTGATAAGTGGATGGAAGCGTTTGAAGCATGCGGCATCGATCCGGCCTTTTACGCCAACCGCCGCCGCTCTTTTGATGAAGTTCTTCCCTGGGATCACCTGGATTACGGGGTGGACAAGTCCTTCCTGATCCGGGAAGTAAAAAAGGCCTACGAGAGCCAGACCACGCCCCACTGCCGCTTGCAATGCTCCGGCTGTGGAGCCAACCGCTTGAAGGGAGGGCCTTGTTTTTGATGATCCCCATTCGATTTTTCTTTGAAAAGAAGGGAGCTGCGCGTTTTATCTCCCACCTGGACGTCAACCGCTGTATGGCTCGGGCCGTCCGCCGCGCCCATCTCCCCCTGTGGTATACGGAGGGTTTCAATCCCCACCCATATCTGACCTTTCCTCTGCCCCTGTCCCTAGGCGTCATTGGACTTCGGGAACCCATGGATCTGCGTCTGGTGGAGGAGATGGATCTGGAGGAAGCGGTAAGACGTCTCAATGGACATATGCCCGAAGACGTTAAATTTTTAAGCGCCGCCCCTCCCATCATGAAGGCCAAGGATATTGCCTGGGCCTCCTATGAACTGCATACCAGGTGGCAGGGACATACCGTCCGCGAGACGGCGGAGTTTCTTTCGGATGCCCTGTCTCGCCCCACCCTCTGCGCCCTCAAGCGCACCAAAAAAGGGGGACAAAAGGAAGTGGATGTAAAATCCCACATCCGCAGTTTCTCAGTGGAAGAGGCTGATGATTTTGTCCGTCTGCGCCTCACCCTACCGGCCGGCGCCAGCGTCAACGTCAATCCCACGTTGGTGCTCCAGGCGGTGGAGAATGCAACAGGCGTTCTGGTGGACGCTCCCATCCTCATTCGGGACGGCATCTTTAACGCTGATCTAACATCTTTCCTTTAATGTATCCATCTTTTGAAAGAAGGCACTTTTCATGGTTATCGATTTTCACACCCACGTATTCCCTGATAAGATCGCCGGACGTACCATCGAGGTTTTAGAGGGCAATTCCAACTTCAAAGCCGCCATTCCTGGGACGCTGGACGCACTGCTCTCCTCCATGGAGCGCAATGCCATCGATCATTCGGTGGTGTTGCCCATCGCCACCAAGCCGTCCCAAACGGCTTCTATTTTGCGCTTTGCTGCCGAGATCGATAAATTACCCAACATCACATCCTTCGGCAGCGTCCACCCCGACAGCGACGATGTAAAAGGCGATATTCGCCGCATCAAAGAGGCGGGGCTCAAAGGTATTAAACTCCATCCGGACTACCAGGGCTTTTTCATCGACGACGTCAAGGCTGTGCGCACCATCGCCCTGGCGGCTGAGGAGGATTTGACGGTCATCGTCCACGCCGGGGAGGATATCGCTTTCCCGGATGTCCATCATTGTACGCCCCAGCGTATCCGCCGCATCCTGCCCGACATCAAGGGCTGCCGATTTGTGTGCGCCCACTTGGGCGGATGGCGGTACTGGGACGATGTGGAGCGGTATCTCACGGACACTGACGTCTACATCGACACCTGCTTTACCTTCGGCTGGTGCGAGACCGAGCAGATTGTGCGCATTCTCAAGAGCTTCAATCCCGACCGCATCCTGTTTGGAACCGACAGTCCCTGGGATGATCAGGGCAAAGCGGTGGAACGACTAAAGTCTGCAGGGCTTCCGGAGAATTTGCTTCAGAAGATCTTGCATCAAAACGCACAGGTTCTTTTAGGAATGTCTTCTGCTCAGGAAAAATAAGCTGTTGCGGCCGGTCAAATCGGCGTTATACATCGCAGTATGTCCAAAGGCTGTGGGAACTTGACCGTTCCGCAGCCTTTTTTGCCATTTTTATGATCCCAGGAAAAGGAGGGGTTTTGTGCTTCATCTCATGTTAGGCCGGGCTGGATTTGGAAAAACTTCCTGCATTCATCAGGAGCTGGCATCCCGGGTAAAAGAAGGTGAACAGCGTCTAATGCTGCTGGTTCCGGAACAATTTTCCTTTGAAAGCGAGCGGGCACTGCTTGCACTCCTAGGGCCGAAATTGGCTCAAGCCGTTCAGGTGGTCAGCTTTACCCGTTTGGCACAGCGTCTATTGCAGCAGGAGGGAGTCTCCTCTTCCAAGCGGCTGGACGACAGCGGCCGGGCCATGCTGATGAGTCTGGCCCTCTCCCAGGCTCAGGATCACTTAACCGTTTACCGTCCTCAGGCACAGACGCCGGGGATGATTCAGTCCATGCTTTCAGCATCGGCGGAATTCAAGATGTGCGGTATATCGCCGGATCAGCTTGGGGCGGTTTCCCATTCCTTATCCGGACCGCTGGGTTCCAAAATAGCTGATCTGTCTGCTGTACTTTCCCTATACGACGCCCTCGTATCCCAAAGCTATGTCGATCCCATGGACGATCTCACCCATTTTGCCTGCCTGCTCTCCCAAAAGCCTTTGCTTCAAGGATGGCAGATCTTCTTGGACGGCTTTAACGGTTTTACAGGCCAGGAATGGCTGGTAATCCGCCGGATGATGGAACAGGCGTCCGACCTGTGGGTTACGTTGTGCACCGACCGGTTGGACGATCCCGACAACAGTTCCGGATTGTTCTCCCCTGTTTCCGAGACCGGACGGAGTCTTCGTCGCATGGCAAAGGAAGCGGAAATCCCAGTAGCTTCTCCCGTCTATTTGAATGAGGCCGTGCGTTTTGCCTCCCCCTGTCTCAAAGAATTGGAGGAGAACATCTTCCGGTACGATTCTCTTCCCTGTGAATCCAGGCCTTCCGCCATCGTCCTCTACGAAGCGGCCGATCCCTTCGATGAGGCCGACTTTGTCGCCCGCTCCATTCATCGTCTCATCCGGGAACAAGGGTTGCGATACAAAAACATCGCCGTCATCGCCCGCTCCATTGATCCTTACCTGGGAATCCTGGACGAGGCGCTCCATCGGTACGGCATCCCGTGTTTTGCCGACCGCCGGGTGGAGGTGGAGACAAAACCATTGCCGCAGGCAGTGCTGTCGGCGTTGGAGGCGGTGAGCAGCCGATGGGACACCGGAGCTGTTTTGAGGGCCTGTAAGACAGGGTTCATGGGCCTCGGGACGGAGGACATTGCGAAGCTCGAAAACTATGTGCTTCTCTGGAAGATCTCTGGAAGCCGTTGGACAAGTCCCTGGCACGGCAATCCCCGGGGATTTGTGGAACAGGAAACCGAAGAGGATATCCTCGCCCTGGAGGCCATCAACGGACTGCGGGAAAGGGTCATGGCCCCCCTCCTTTCTTTGGAACAGGGTCTTACCGGTACGGGGGCGCAGATGGCGCAGGCTGTCTGGCACTTTTTGGAGGACGTCGCCGCTCCCGATACCTTGCGGGCCATGGTACAACAATTGGAATCCCGCGGAGAGCACGATTTGGCCGACCAGCTCAACCGCTCCTGGGATTCTGTGGTCGGCCTTCTGGACCAGGCTGTCGATACCCTGTCCAATGCCGACATGACGCCTTCTCGGTTCCGCGAACTGCTGCAATTGGCCCTGTCCACCTGCGACTTAGGTCACATTCCCCAGGGTTTGGATCAGGTTTCTTTGGGCAGCGCCGACCGGATGCGTCCGGCCGATGTAGAGGTGGCATTCCTGGTGGGCGCCAATGAAGGGGAATTCCCCGCTTCCAACACGTCGTCAGGGCTTTTGGGAGACAGCGAACGCAAGCAGTTGATCGCTTACGGACTCCCTTTGTCGGATACCGCCCAACATCGCGCCTGTGAGGAACAGTTTTTGGCCTATACCTCCCTGTTTGTCCCTTCCCATCAATTGTACGTCAGCTACACCCGCCAGAATGTCTCCGGGGAAAACACCCTTCCCTCCTCTCTCTTTTCCGAGATCCGTCGGTGTTTTCCATCCCTTCGCATCCAAACTACCCCGCAAGAACTGGAGGAGCTTATAGAAGCCGAGGCGCCGGCCTTCGATCAGTGCGCCTCCCATCTAAAGGACAACACTCCGAAAGCTGCCTCCTTGCGCGCCTATTTTTCCGCTTCTCCCCAATGGTCAGACCGGATGTCCGCCCTGTTCCGAGCCGCCGATGCATCGCCGATCGCTTTTTCCCATCCGGAAGGTGCCCGGGCCTTGTTCGGCGGATCCATGCGGTTGTCGGCCACCCGCATTGAGCAATACCATCTTTGCCGCTTTGCCTACTTTTGCAAATACGGGTTGTCCGCCAATGTGCGACGTCCAGCCGAGGTGGACGCCCTGGAATACGGCTCCATGACCCATTTTCTGTTGGAACATCTTTTGTCCCGGTTTGACAGCTCATCTTGGGAAGCTCTCTCCACCAGCGAGCAGTTCTCCTGCATTGAGGGGTTGGCCGACCAATACGTCTGCACTCGTCTGGGAGGGTGGGAGGATAAATCCCCCCGTTTCAAAGCCTTACTGCACCGTTTCACACGCTCCTGCCTGGCGCTGGCCCAGCATCTTTTTCGGGAACAAGAGCAAAGTTCTTTTATCCCTGTGGATTTTGAGTTGGCGGTTGGTCGGGACGGCGATGTAAAACCATTTACCCTCCTGCTGCCCGGCGGGGAACGCATCCAGGTAGAGGGAAAAATAGACCGGGTGGACATCATGCAGAAGGACGGCATATCCTACGTCCGGGTGGTGGACTACAAAACCGGCGTTAAGAAATTCCGGCTCTCCGACATTCTCTACGGCCTCAATATGCAAATGCTTCTTTACCTCATCGCTCTCTGGCGGGATAACTCCAAATACGGCTCTGTCGTGCCCGCAGGCATCCTCTACATGCCGGCCCTGGAATCGGCGGTGGAATTGGACCGTCATGCCGATTCCAAAGCGTTAGCCCTCAAAAAGACGGCCGGATTTAAAATGAACGGCCTTGTTTTGGATGATCCCACTGTGGTCCAGGGGATGGAACCGGGAGCTAAGGGAATCTTCATTCCGGTCAAGGCTCTCAAAAACGGCGGATTTGACGCCCGTTCCAGTCTGGCATCCCTGGCACAGCTGGGACGTATTGAAGAGCATATCCGGCTGATCTTAACCCAAATGGCTCAAAGCTTACAGAACGGCGACATCTCCGCCCTTCCCATCCAGGGAAGCGGCATAGACGCCTGCCAGTACTGCCCGTATCACGCTGTATGCGGCTGGGAAAAGGGCGATGCATCCCGCCCCTTTCAGACGATGAAAAACGACCAGGTTTTTGAAACCATCCGATGTGAGGAAGGAGGGACTTCTCATGAGTAGCGCCAAGTGGACATCCGACCAGAACGATGCCATCGTGACCCGTGGAGGATCCCTGTTGGTATCGGCGGCGGCCGGATCGGGAAAAACCGCTGTGTTGGTCCAGCGGGTCATCGAACGCATCACTGATCCCCAGCATCCCTGTGACATCGACCGTCTGTTGGTTGTGACCTTCACCCGGGCGGCGGCGGCTGAGATGCGGGGACGTGTGGCCGCGCGTTTGACGGAGCTGTTGTCCCAGAATCCACACGACTCCAATCTCCACCGCCAGAAGATGCTTCTGGGAAACGCCCATATTTGCACCGTCCACAGCTTCTGTGTGGACTTGGTGCGGGAGAATTTTCACCTTCTCCACATTGCCCCTGATTTTAAATTGGCTTCCGACGCTCAAATGGTGCTTCTGCGCGAGCAGGCTGCCGAACAGACCATCGAGCATTTCTATGCACTGGAACATTCCCCTTTTCCCGATCTGGCCGATCTACTGGGCGCCCGGCGCAACGATGCGCCTCTCGTTCGGGTGATGGACCGGTTGTATGAATTTGTTCGTTCCCACCCCTTCCCCGAACAGTGGATGCAAAAAAAGGCCGACGATTACCGCACCTCTCTCCCGGTCTGCGAAACCAAATGGGGAGCCGCTGCATTCGCCTATGCCCAAAGCGCTGTGGAATACTGTCGTGGGATTTTAAAATCCTGTCATGCATCCCTCGGCGTGGATCCTGTGGTAGACGCCGCCTTCTCCCCCTCCTTCTGCGCCATGGAGGACACCCTGGCACAGCTTGCCGCATGCCTAAACAAACAGCGGTGGGACGATTGCTACCATCTCCTTGAATCGGCGGCGTTTGAACGCCAAAAGCCCATCAAAAAAGGAGAGGGAGGCCCTCTTAAAGACCGGGCTGGAGCGGTAAAAAAGGAAATCTCGTCGATTCTTTCCCGCCTACAGGGCATCTTCTCCATGTCGGAACAGGAGTTTTGGGAGGATTTACAAGCTCTATCCCCGCTGGTGGACTCCCTTATGGGAGCGGTGTCTTTTTACAGCGATACCCTGGATTCCCTCAAGGCCGACCGCAAGCTTCTGGATTTTGGAGACCTGGAGCATTTGGCTTTGCGGGTATTGGTGCGCCCCGACGCCGATGGATATCGTCAAACGCAGGAAGCGGCCGAGCTGTCCTTCCGCTTTGACGAGGTGCTGGTAGACGAGTACCAGGACACCAACGAAGCCCAGGATATGATCTTTCGTGCGGTATCCCAAGGGGAATCCAATCTCTTTATGGTGGGAGACGTCAAGCAGAGCATTTACCGTTTCCGTCAGGCCATGCCGGAGATTTTCCTGCGGCGGCGGGATGCCTTCCCCCCTTTGAAAGAGGGACATTTTCCCGCACGCATTACATTGGACCGCAATTTTAGAAGCCGTAAAGGCGTCACCGACGGCGTCAATTTTGTCTTTTCTCAGCTGATGTCCCGGGAGCTGGGAGAACTGGATTATACCAAAGAGGAATCCCTTGTGTGCAGGGCAACCTATCCCTTTGATACCGACGACGTCACGGAGATGGCTATCATCTCCTACGACAGCGCTGAGGATTCCAGGGATCAGGCCGAAGCCCGATGGATTGCTTCCCGTATCCGTCGAATGGTGGATGAAAAGGTGCTGATCTCCGGACCGGAGGGACCGAGGCCGGCATCTTATCGGGACTTCTGCATCCTGCTGCGCAGCAAAGAAGCCCGGGCCCCTCTTTATGTAGAACAGTTAAAGCTTCAAGGCATCCCAGCTCATGCCGACGTATCGGGCGGCTTTTTTGAAACCAAGGAGATTGCCGCCATCCTTTCCCTGCTCCGCGTCATCGACAATCCGCTCCAGGATGTCCCTCTTTTGGCGGCGCTCATGTCACCTATCTTCGGCTTTACTCCCGATGATTTAGCCGATATCCGCCTCTCCGACAAAAGATGTCCCCTTTACACCGCTCTTGTGCAGTGTGGGGAGGATCATCCCAAATGCCGCCGTTTTTTGGACATCGTGGCTTCTCTGCGCACCTTGGCCGCCACTTTGCCGGCCGATCAACTGCTCATCCGCGTCTACGAACAGCTCTCTTATCCGGCTTTGGTACAAGCCATGCCGGGGGGGGAGATTCGCCGTCTCAATCTCAACCTCCTCCTGGACTACGCCCGTCGTTTCGAGCAAAATGGGCACAGGGGACTTAGTGATTTTATCCGATTCCTGGACCGTCTAGAGGAATCCGGCAGCGATCTCTCCCCTGCCAGCGCCCTCCCCCCCTCTGCCGATGTGGTACATATCTTGAGCATCCACGGTTCCAAGGGATTGGAATTCCCCGTCTGTATTGTGGCGGGATGCAGCGTATCCTTTAACCGCAGCGATGTCAGCGGAGCTTTCCTTCTCCATCCTGAGCTGGGCGTGGGATGCAAACGCCGCATGCCGGACGGGCGTCAGTTTACCACCTTGCCGCGGGAAGCGGTAGCCCTCGAGATCGAGCGTGGATTTTTATCGGAGGAGATGCGGGTTTTGTATGTGGCTATGACCCGTGCCAGGGAAAAGCTGATCCTCACCATGGCTTTAGAGGATCCGGAGGCCAGCGTATCGGCCCTGGCATCCAGCTTGCCGGAGACTGGCCCCATCCCGCCTTTTGTTCTTCGGAGATGCAAGGGGTATTCCGACTGGCTGATGTTGTGCGCTTTACGGCATCCTGATGGTCAAATCCTGCGGGATTTGGCCAATCGTCCCGGCCTTTCATCTGTGCCGGCAGAAGGCTCTTTGCTGGTGTCGCTGGAAGAGGCCCCTTCCATTTCTTCCCCAGCCGAGGATGAGTCGCTCCCAGCTGCCCCTGATTCGGAATTTACCCGTCTGATTCATGACCGGTTTGGCTGGAAGTATCCCTATGAACAACTAAGTCACATTCCCTCTAAACTGGCGGCTTCAGAGCTTCTCGCCCATCGCATCCGTCCAGAGGATGTGGCATCCTCCATCCCCGCCTTTGCCGAGGGACGTCCCTTGACCGCCGCCCAACGCGGCACGGTTCTTCACACCTTTCTACAGCTATCCGACTGGAAAAACGCCTCGTTGCATCCCGAGGAGGAGGTTGGACGTCTGGTGACTTCCGGACATCTCTCTCAAAAAGAGGCCGACTGCATTGATCTAGGCAAAGTCAAGCAGTTTTTTGAAAGCCCTCTCTATCGCCGCATCGTCCACGCCGATCGGGTGCATCGGGAGCTTCAGTTTCATGTTTTCCTTCCCCCATCTTATTTGGATCCTGACGTCTCGGACAGCAGTGATGAAAACGTCGTGCTCCAAGGCGTGGCCGATCTTGTGCTGGAGGAAAAGGATGGGCTGGTCCTGGTGGACTATAAAACCGATCATGTGTGGGATCCCGAGATTCTAAGACAGCGGTATACCATGCAGCTACGCCGTTACGCCTACGCCATGGAACAGGTTCTGGACAAGCCTGTCAAACAGCTCCTGCTTTACTCCTTCTCCCTGGGGCAGACCGTGGAAATCTTCAAACAATAGGCCAATATACAGCAAAAAGGACCGGGAATTAAAATATCCCGGTCCTTTTTGCTTTTCTCCTATAAAACGGCCCTGGACAGCTTATCCAGGGCCGAGAATCCTTTTCCTGTTGTGATTAATCCAAAAAGTCCTTGAGCTTTTTACTGCGGCTAGGATGACGTAGCTTACGCAGGGCCTTGGCCTCAATCTGACGGATGCGTTCACGGGTGACATTAAACTCCCGTCCCACTTCCTCCAAGGTGCGGGACCGGCCATCCTCTAAGCCGAACCGCAGACGCAGCACCTTCTCTTCGCGAGGTGTCAGAGTGCTGAGCACGGTGGAGAGCTGTTCTTTGAGCAGGGTATGGGATGCGGCTTCCGCCGGAGCGGGAGCATCGTCGTCCGGGATAAAGTCGCCCAAATGACTATCCTCTTCCTCGCCGATGGGGGTCTCCAAAGAAACCGGTTCCTGCGCCACACGCATAATTTCACGCACCTTGGTAACCGGCATATCCAGCTCTACCGCGATCTCTTCGGCTGTCGGCTCATGTCCGCTCTTATGCAGCAGGGAACTGCTGGCCTTTTTTACCTTATTGATGGTCTCCACCATATGCACCGGGATACGGATAGTACGGGCCTGGTCGGCAATGGCTCGGGTGATGGCCTGACGGATCCACCAGGTGGCGTAGGTGGAAAATTTAAAGCCTTTGGTATAATCAAACTTTTCCACCGCCTTGATGAGGCCCAAATTTCCCTCCTGGATCAGATCCAAAAACTGCATTCCCCGTCCCACATATCGCTTGGCGATGCTGACCACCAGACGCAAGTTTGCCTCTGACAAACGCTTGCGCGCAGCCGGATCTCCAGCCTGGATCCGCATAGCCAGCTCCACCTCTTCCTCCGGCGTCAGCAGCGGTACACGGCCGATTTCCTTGAGGTACACTTTGACCGGATCGTCAATGGCGATACCTTCCGTGCTCAATACGCTTTCCAAATCCTCGTCGTTTCCACCAGATTCGGATGCCAAAGCCACATCGGCCGCCGGATCACTGAAGTCATCTACAATCTCAATGTTCTGACTCTCTAGATTATCGTAGAGCTTTTCCATTTGCTCTGTATCAAAATCCAGCTCCTCTAAAGCGTCCAGAATCTCCTGCATGGTCAGCTTTCCCTTTACTTTTCCCTGATCCACCAGCTCTTTGAGGGCATTTTTCTTATTCTCAGTAGCGGCCATTGGTTAACATCCTTTCTTTTTCAGCGACGCGATATATGCAGCACATTCTTCCGGGCTCATGGAAGAAATGTCCTTTATTCGATTTTTCTCGTATTCCTGCAATATAGTTTCTATACAGTCATGCAGTTCTTGTAAGCTATCCCCTGTATTCTGAAGGGCGGCACGGCGGGCGGCAATTCCTGAAATACTGGACATTTCCTCCACCGAAAACTGTTCTCCCAAATCGGCAAGCAGCATAGCGGGATCGGCGATGCCCGCCTCCAGTTCTCTACAAACCGCCTCATAGACGCGGCGATGGAAGGAGGTAAGGAACCGATCGCTGGACAGCTTTGCTTGCACCCGGGATAGATAGTCGGGATTTTGCATGAGGATCGCTATGATCGTCTCCTCCGCCCGTGCGGCACGGGGATATTTGCTGCGTTCGGGATTGACCTGATCGGTATAGCCGGCTGTTTGTTTCTGGATTTCCCGAAACTGCTGGCGCTTTAGGATACGGCTGTTTTTCCGCCGCTGATCCCGGACTTGGCCGAGCAGCGTATCACGGGATACCGACAGCTCCTGAGCCAGACGTCCGGCGTAGATTTCACATTCCAACGCATTGTCAATGGTGGCAAGAACTTTGACGGCTTCTTCCAAATAACCTACGTTGCCTTCCGGTGTAGTCAGATCAAACCGGTTCTTGACCACCTGAAGCCGATAGGCTACATCCCCTTCGGCGCCCTCCACTAGCAACTGGAACCGTTCCGGGCCGTTGCGGCGGATAAATTCATCCGGATCCTTGCCGTCGGGCAGGTTGAGAAGCCGCACCTTTAACCCGGCATCCCGCAGGATACCAATATCCCGTGCCGCGGCCTTAACGCCTGCTTCATCGGCGTCCCCGGCAACTATCACCTCCGGCACATACCGGGCCATCAACCGGGCCTGCTGAGGCGTGAGGGCCGTCCCCAAAGCGGCCACGGCATTGCCGAATCCTGCCTGATGCATGGCGATAACGTCCATGTAACCCTCCGCCAAAATCAAAAATCCATTTTTGGCGTTTTTCGCCAAGTTCATGGCGAAGAGATTCATCGTCTTTTTGTACACCATAGTATCGGATGTGTTGATGTACTTGGGTTTGGTATCGTCCAGCACCCGCCCTCCAAAACCGATGACATTCCCTCTTAAATCGATAATGGGGAAAATAACCCTATTTCGGAATTTATCGTAATGTCCTCCGCTGCGGCGCGGGATAAGCAAGTCGGCCATCTGGGCCTCTTCTGGAGAATATCCCTTGGAACGGAGATAACGGGCTAGAGAATCCCAACTGTCCGGCGCGAAACCCAATCCAAACCGCTTGATGGTCTGGTCGGAAAGGCCCCGGCTGTGAAAATACTGAAGGCCTGCGGCCCCGGACGGCGTATAAAGCGTATGATAAAAGAAACGGGCGGCTGTCCGGTTAATCTCCAGGATGGAGGCCTTGAGCTTTGCCTGGCCGTCGTCAGCCTGGTCCTCCGGCATGGCAAGACCGGAACGTCCCGCCAAAAACCGCACCGCTTCCAAATAATCCAAATTCTCGATGCGGCGGATGAAGGTAATGGCATCCCCTGCCGCGCCGCATCCAAAACAGTAAAACGAGTTGTTTTCCGGATAAAGGGTAAAAGAAGGCGTCTTTTCGCTGTGGAAGGGACAAAGCCCTACCAAGTTCCTACCGCGCCGTTTTAAATTGACATAAGAGGAAACCACGCTTTCAATATCATTGCGGGCCTTGAGTTCCATCATAAAGCTCTCGGGCAACGGCAAAAAAAAGACCTCCCTTGCGAATTTTACAGTTCTGTATCCGGATGGTATCCTATGCGCCGGAAACCATTCCTATGCATCACCGGCTCTGATTGCGGTGCAATTTTGCTAAATGCTCCATCGTTTTGGCACATAAAGCGCCTCAAAGATCTGGACGGCGTATTGATCGCTCATGCCGGCGATATAATCCAAAGCGGCGCGTTCTCCCCCATCCCGATCCCGGATGACGGCAAATTCACCGGGGAGCTTGTCCGGATGCATGACAAAATGACAATAAAGATGCTGGATCAGGGCAATGGCCTTGCCCTCTTCGCTTTTGGCCTTGGGATTGGTGTACACCTGGTCAAACATAAAGCTGTGAAGCTGATCAAACTGCTTCTGGACTTCATCCCCTAAGCAGATGGTATCGACGCTGTGTTCCACCACAGAATTCACCAGCGTCGTGATGCGCTGTGTCCGGCTTCTGCCCAACACCCGATGGATCTCCTCTGGGATATCCTCCTCCCGCAGCACGCCGCCTCGGATGGCGTCCTCAATATCGTGGTTGATATAGGCGATGCGGTCGGCCAGACGAACCACTCGCCCCTCCAGAGTCGAGGCTTCCTCCCCGGTGGTATGTCGTTCGATGCCGTTGATGACCTCCCAGGTCAGATTCAGGCCACGTCCTTCCTTCTCCAGCTTTTGCACCACTCGGACACTCTGATCATAATGGGTAAACCCGCACGGCGAAACCTGACGCAACGCCCGTTCCCCCGCGTGTCCAAAGGGGGTATGTCCCAAATCGTGCCCCAAGCTGATGGCTTCAGTTAAATCCTCATTGAGCTGGAGAGCCCGGGCGATGGTCCTGGCCACCTGAGCAACCTCCAGCGTATGGGTCAGCCGAGTACGGTAATGATCCTTTTCCGGTGAAAGAAACACCTGTGTCTTATGTTTTAGACGGCGGAAAGCCTTACAGTGGAGAATGCGGTCTCGGTCCCGCTGAAACGGGGTTCTAAGAGGACATTCCTCCTCTGGACGTTCCCTTCCCTTGGTATCGGCTGAAAGCACTGCCTTAGACGATAAAAATTGAGCTTCAAATGCTTGTGTACGTTCCCGCACAGTCAAGACGCATCACCTCCATCGCAATCATTCCATTCATAGAATAAATACGACAAAACCGTCCCAAAACCCTGCCAAATAGGGCAACTTTTTTAAAATCAGCGATTTACACAGTTTTCCTCTCATCTATCAAAGCCTTTTTCACATGGCATATATCGAATCTCCGTCAGTCGGGGAATAATCTCTCCCCGCGTGGCATCGGCCAACGCTTTTTCCAAAGCCCCCACCTGTTCACATGGGATGGAAAAATTGACCACTACCACCATTCCAAACTGGGCGTCCTCCACCTTTCCCCCTAGCTGGGGGATGAGGGCAGAGATGCGGCCGTATTGGTTGTAGTCACAGGTCACCATTCCCAACTGGCAGGGCTGCATGGTGACAATTCCAGTGGCATCCACCGCCACCCGGGCGCCTTTGGAATAAGCCCGGACCAATCCTCCCGTCCCCAGCAATACGCCGCCAAAGTATCGGGTGACCACCACCGCTACATCGGTAAGCCCCGCCCCCAATAACACGTCCAGCATGGGGACGCCGGCAGTACCTTGAGGTTCCCCGTCGTCGGAATACCGACGGGTCTGCCCCTCCCGGAGCACGTAGGCATAACAGTTATGGGTTGCGTCCCAGTGTTTTGCACGCATCTCGTTGATGAAATCCAACGCCTGTTGTTCAGTAGTCACCGGGCGGATCCGGCCGATAAACCGGGACCTCTTTTCTACAAATTCATCCTCGCCGGGATGTAAAATCGTCAAATAGGGTCTCATACTCATCCACTCACCCTTTGCCTCAAGCGGAAAAAAGGGCGGCGTAACTCTACAGTACGCCGCCCTTCAACCAGAAGCAATTATTTATCCTGCATATTGAAGCGCTTCTTGAAACGATCGACACGTCCGCCAGTGTCTACCAGCTTCTGCTTGCCGGTAAAGAAAGGATGGCACTTGGAGCAGATTTCAACGCGGATATCCTTTTTGGTAGAACGAGTCTCAATTACCTCACCGCATGCGCAGCGGATGGTAGTGGCTTCATACTTGGGATGGATGTTTTCCTTCATTCTTGTCACCTCTTTCATGACCATATCGCTAGTATTTCTAATCTATCACAATCCGCACTAAAATGCAAGGAAAAAATACATTTTTAACGCATCTTACCTTCAACCGGTCTCCCAGACATCAAAAAAGGCCGCTTTTTTCCAAAACAGCCTCGTTTTTGACCGGGACAAAACTCATCAGTTACTCAGGGGAACGCCGTCGGCATCACAGGTAATGGAACCTGCAAGGATCATAATACCTTCCACCAGGCCCCAGATCCCGGACACCACTGGACCCAGACCACAAAGGAGGATGCCCACTGTACCGAGCAAAATCTGGATGATGGCTTTGTTGGTATATCCCAGGTAGAAGTTATGCACTCCCAATGCTCCCAGGAAAATGCCCAGCAATCCCGCTGCTATTTTTGACTTTTGCTGCGCATAAGGGGAAGCCGGCTGATACTGGGGCGGATAAGGCTGCTTGGTGGACGCACCACAATGAACGCACACCACAGCCATGGGATCGGTCTGCTGACCGCAGTTGGCACAATAACGATCCCCTTGTCCCGCCGGCACTCCGCACTGGGGACAAACATACGCTCCATTTGGCAACTGCGCTCCACAATTTTTGCAGTACACAGCAACACCTCCTAATTCTCAGGCTAAAGGCCGTCCCTCTCTGCACAACGCAAAAAAGGAACAGAACCCTATTGTTTCATCGCTACGCAACTTCTTGTCATCGCTGCCATAACCGTCATGAACAAAATTCACAGCATACGATAATCAATCCCATTATATCGTATCCTCGTCAAAAATTCAACGGCATTGTAGAATCTGGCAGAATATAGTTGAGCTGCTCCACCTTTTTCCCGTGACGCAGATAGATACGCGGCACCCGTTTTCCAATCAGGCACATGGTCTCATAATTGATGGTTCCGGCAAGTCCCGATACCTCTTCCATGGGCAGGAACGCACCGTGATCGCGGCCGAATACCGTTACCGTCATGCCGGGCCTTGCCTCCTGGTTGCCGCTGACGTCCAGCATCAGCTGATCCATACACACCCGGCCAATGACCCGTGCACGCTGTCCTGCCACCAGCATATCCGCCCGGGAGGAAAGTCCCCGGGGATACCCGTCGGCATATCCGATGGGCACGGTGGCAATGCGGGTCGTTCTTTTTGTTTCAAAGGTCCGGGAATAGCTGACGGTATTGCCCGGCTCTACCTCCTTGACCTGCGAAATGACCGTTTTCAGCTCCATGGCGGGATGCAGATCCAATGGAATATCCATTTGATCGGAAGGGGCGTTGCCGTATAAAATGATACCGGGACGCACCATATCCAAATGCATCTCGGGATGGGACATAACAGCGGCGCTGTTGCAGCAATGGCGCAGCTGAAATGCAATGCCCTTCTCCTCCAGCTTCCCAACGGCCTCCATAAACAGTTCATATTGCCTTTCGGTAAAGGGTTCTTGTTCCCGGTCGTCCGCGGCGGCAAAATGGGTAAAAATCCCTTCGGCACAAAGTCCCGGAAGGCCGCTGACTTCCACCATCTCATCGATGGCCTGGCAGTCTTTTTCCTCATCGTGATAAAGGAATCCGATGCGGCTCATGCCGGTATCCACCTTTATATGCATCTTGACTGTGACATCCGCCTCTTCCGCTTTGAGGGAAAGGGCTTTTGCATATTCCAAAGAAAATACCGTCTGGGAAATGCCGTTTTGCGATAATGTTTCCGCCTTGCTGGGAGGCGTATATCCCAAAATCAGGATGGGCTGCTGGATCCCTCCTTCCCGCAGCTGTAAGGCCTCCTCCAAGTTGGAGACGCCGAACCATTCGGCTCCCAGATGAGCCAATTCCTGTGCCACTGGAATGGCTCCATGTCCATATCCATCGGCCTTGACCACGCACATCATACGGCTCCCCGGCGTCAATGCCCCGCGGATCTGATGATAATTGTGTTCCAAAGCGTCTAAATTGATTTCCGCCCAGGTGCGTTTTAAATAATTAACCATTCCTTCCGGCTCCTATTGCATCCAATATAAAATCGATTGAAATATTCTGTCGGCCAAAGAGGTTCCCGTCCTTTGGCGACTTTTTCTATTATATGCGCATGCATCCCCATTTTCAACCGCCTGCCCGGTAAAAGTTGCATGGGCTGATTTCCTCTTTTCTTGTTTCAAAAATGCGCCATCTCTTTGCAATCCTCGACGTTTTATGCTATCCTATAGAATAGAATGATTTTGCTTTTGTCGAGTGGTTTTTGCAAAAACAACTTTATGAAAAACAAAGGAGCTTGTAACATGTCAGTACTGCGGGTGTATGTGGAAAAGCGGCCGGGTTTCGACATTGAAGCCCACCATATTCTCTCCGATTTGCAGGAGCATCTGGGGCTTCGCGCCTTAACCGGCCTGCGTCTAGCCAACCGTTACGACGTTGAAGGACTTTCGGCCGGTCAGTTTGAGTCGGCTAAGGTCACTGTTTTTTCCGAACCCAATCAGGATTTTGTGTACGATGAGAGGTGGCCTACCGATGGCCAACGGGTATTTGCCATCGAATATCTGCCCGGTCAATACGATCAGCGGGCCGATTCAGCCGCCCAGTGCATCCAGCTGCTCACCCAGGGGGAACGTCCCAAGGTGACAAACGCCAGGGTCTATGCGCTGGAAGGGGACATCTCCGATGAAGATTTTGAGCGGATCCAGCATTATCTGGTAAACCCGGTGGAATCCCGCATTGCCTCCATGGAGAAACCGGAAAATCTGGACATGGAAGTGGAATATCCCGGCGACGTGCCGTTGGTAGAGGGCTTTATCCGCATGGATGCCGACGCCATCGCCCAGTATTGGAAACAGATGGGCTTTGCTATGAGCGTAGAGGATCTGCGCTTCTGCCAGGATTATTTCCGCGATACCGAACGCCGTGATCCCACCGTCACAGAACTGCGGGTCATCGACACCTATTGGTCGGATCACTGCCGCCATACCACTTTCCTGACCAAACTGGACGATATCAAGGTGGAGCCCGGCCGTTATGCCGCGGCGGTGGAACAGGCCATTGCCGATTATTTTGCCGTCCGGGAAGACCTTTACGGCAAACGGGAGAAAAACGTCTGTCTGATGGATATGGCGGTTATCGGCGCCAAATATTTGAGAAAGCAGGGTAAAATTCCTGATCTGGATGTCTCGGAAGAAATCAATGCCTGCTCCATCCAAGTGCCGGTGGAAATCGACGGCAAAACCGAACAATGGCTGGTGCAGTTTAAGAACGAAACCCACAACCATCCCACCGAAATCGAACCCTTCGGCGGTGCAGCCACCTGTTTGGGCGGCGCCATCCGCGATCCCTTATCCGGCCGCGCCTATGTGTACCAGGCTATGCGCGTCACTGGTTCGGGCGATCCCACCGCCAAGATGGAAGATACCATTCCCGGCAAGCTGCCTCAGCGTAAAATCACCACGGGCGCTGCTTCCGGCTACTCCTCCTACGGCAACCAGATCGGCCTGGCCACCGGCCAAGTCACCGAACTCTATCATCCCGGCTACATGGCCAAACGTCTGGAGATCGGCGCTGTAGTCGGCGCTTCTCCCAAGGAAAACGTGATGCGGGGCGTACCAGAGCCTGGGGATACCATCGTCCTACTGGGCGGACGTACCGGTCGTGACGGATGCGGCGGCGCTACCGGTTCCTCCAAGGCCCACACCGATGAATCCCTTACCACTTGCGGCGCTGAGGTCCAGAAGGGCAATCCTCCCATCGAGAGGAAATTACAGCGTCTCTTCCGCAATCCGGAGGTGTCCACCCTCATCAAACGGTGCAATGACTTCGGCGCCGGCGGCGTGTGCGTCGCCATCGGCGAACTGGCCGACGGTCTGCGCATCAATTTGGACAGCGTCCCCCGCAAATACGAGGGCCTGGACGGTACAGAGCTTGCCATCTCGGAATCCCAGGAACGTATGGCGGTGGTTCTGGATTCCGACGACGTCCATACCTTCATCGAAGCGGCGGATGCGGAAAATCTGGAGGCTACGCCGGTGGCCGTCGTGACAGGCGACGACCGTTTGCGCATGACCTGGCGCGACGACGTCATTGTGGATATCTCCCGCGATTTTCTCAACACCAACGGCGTCACCCAGCATGCATCGGCCGTCATTACCCCTGCCGATCCGGATGCCTGCTATTTACAACAGGTTCCAGAGGAACTGAAAGGTAAAAACATGCGGGACACCATGCTGCAAAATATGTCCCGGTTGGAAGTGTGTTGTCAAAAGGGCCTTTCCGAGATGTTCGACGCCTCCATCGGCGCGGCATCGGTGCTCATGCCTTTTGCCGGCAAGTATCAGCTGACCCCTGAAGAAGCGATGGTGGCAAAGCTCCCCCTGCTCAAAGGGCAAACCGATGACGCCACTGTCATGGGCTACGGTTTTATCCCCAAAGTATCCCAGTGGAGCCCCTTCCACGGCGCTGCATGGGCTGTGGTGGAATCCCTCTCTAAGCTGGCAGCTGTAGGCGCCGACGCTTTGAGCGCTCGTCTCACCTTCCAGGAATACTTTGAACGTCTTCACGACGTACCTCAGCGTTGGGGCAAGCCCACTTCGGCACTGTTGGGCGCTTTGACAGCCCAGCTCAAATTAGGTATCCCCTCCATCGGCGGCAAGGACAGTATGTCCGGTTCCTTCAATGAGCTGGATGTCCCTCCCACCTTGGTGAGCTTTGCCTTGGCCATGACCAAAGCAAGCCGTACCATCTCGGCGGCCTTCCAGCAGCCCGGATCCCGTGTGGTATGCCTACCCATCCCCACTGACCCAGACACCATGCTGCCCGATTGGGATCAGCTTAAAGCGTATTACCAGACGGTATTTGATTGGAGCGAAAACGGCGCGATTCGTTCGGCCTCTGTCGTCCGGGAGGGCGGCGTGGCTGCTGGTGTAGCCCGTATGTCCTTCGGCAACCGCATCGGCTTAGCCTTTGCCGGCTCTCCTGATGAAGTCCAGTTGTTTGCCCCCCGTGAAGGCTCCCTGGTTCTGGAATTGGATGACGACGTCATTCTTCCTAAGGATTTCGCTGTGGAAAACCTGGGCACTACCACTACACAAGCCGCACTCTGCATCGGTGAGGAAACCATCTCCATTGATGAGCTACAAAGTGCTTGGATGGGCAAACTAGAAAAAGTATTCCCCGTCTTTGCCCCCGATGCCCCCGACTATGGCATGCAGGTTCCGCTGTTTGATAAACGTCCTTCCTATTCTCCTTCTATCAAGGAAGCAAAACCCCGGGTACTGATTCCAGTATTCCCCGGTACCAACTGTGAAATCGATACCGCCCGCGCCTTTGAAAAGGCCGGCGCCATCCCGGAGATTGTGGTGGTCAACAACCTGACCGCTTACGGTATTGAACAGACCATCGACCGTTTGGCAGATCGCATTAAACAATGTCAGATGATTATGCTACCCGGCGGTTTTTCCGGTGGCGATGAACCGGATGGTTCCGGTAAGTTTATCGCCACCACTCTGCGCAATCCCCGGATTGCCGAAGCCATTCAAGACCTTCTGAAAAATCGCGATGGATTGATGCTGGGTATTTGTAACGGCTTCCAGGCTCTCATTAAATTGGGTCTTCTCCCTCACGGCGAGATCCGTGACGTCACCCCCGAAGATCCCACCCTGACCTTTAACACATTGGGCCGTCACGTCTCCCGCATGGTATATACTCGTGTGACCTCGGTCAAATCACCGTGGCTCTCCCTGGTGAATGCAGGTGATATCCACACAGTACCGGTATCCCACGGCGAAGGCCGTTTTGTCGCCAGCAAAGAGGTCATGGAACGCCTCATTCAGAATGGCCAAATTGCCTTCCAGTACGTGGATCCCGACGGCATTCCCAGCAATCACATCAACTGGAATCCTAACGGTTCGGTATGTGCAGTGGAGGGAATTTGCAGTCCCGATGGCCGCATCTTGGGCAAGATGGGACATTCCGAACGCAAAGGTACCGATCTTTATAAAAATGTCCCCGGTGAAAAGGATCAGCTTTTGTTTGAATCAGGTGTGCAGTATTTTAAATAAGGTGTATTCCTTCATCAGGATGCAGAAAAGCCGGCAGGATTTACCTGCCGGCTTTTCTTATTTAGGAGGGTTGGACATCGATGGGTTATTGCACATTTTCCAGCATACTCTGGGCAATGGCAATAATCTCATCTTTTGAAAGAGTAGTGGCTTCGATATGAATCCTCAGATATTCAGATTTTTGTACTATATCGGACGGATACGATTCTGTACACGCTATCCCGCTGTATTGTTCATATTCTGCATCACAAAAATTCCAAAACTGAAATGTCTCAACCTCAATAGGCGAAGCCAGTTTTTTATAAAAATCAATGGAAGTAAAAAGACCTTCATTATCGTCTATAACATGTATTAACTCAAAGTTTTCATTACCCTCCCAGTATTGGCTCCCTTCAAAATAAGATGATGTCTCCAGATTGGTACTAATTCGAATGAATTTACCTACTTCTGAACTAAATTCAGCTTGCATATTATCTCCACTTATTTCCGGTTCGCTTGTTTGATAGTAGAAGGCCACAAAATCATCTGTTTCAGAGATATGCAGGGTATCCTTTAAAATATCACTTTCAGTCACATCATAAGATACACTTCCATTTTTAAATTGATATTCTTCTGGTAAACTCGGCGGCTGGAGTGAAACCGATGCACTATTTAGGTAAGAGTAATACTCTTGTGCATCTTTTAGCTCATAAAAATTGCCACTACCATATCCTCCTGCACATATATGCTGATTGGTATTGTAGATGAAACAGATTTCATTTTCTTGCATTTGGGATCTAATCTCGTCCCATTGTTTTTGCTCTTCCTCCTGCTGCTGTTGCTGTAAAAGTTCTTCTGATTCAGAACTTTCGTCTACCAAAGACGATTCAGAATCCAAAGATGGCTCGATTGCCAGTGACGACGCCCCTTCACTGGTTTCGTCCCTTTCCATATCATTACCGGCTAGTGGAAGGACACTGCTTCCCGGATCAACCCATTTTCCCTGACTCAGGTTGGTAATGGCAATAACCGACACCAAGCTGACCACTACCAAAAGGGAAACGGCCATCACAGCCACTTTTCGAAGCGGTACAACCTCGCAGCGATTGTTTTTCTCTTGGAGCACGGCAGAGGCAATGTCATATTCTGGTGTCTCGATCGACTCAAATGCGCGCTTGATATCCTGTTCGTCACGATCCATCATCATTTTTGCTCCTCCAATCTTGCGTAGTATTCATTGGTTTCCTTTAAGTACTTGGCCATGGCTTTCTTTGCCCGTTCAAACTGCTTTCGCAAAGCGGCCTCCGATTTGTTGTGGATTCTGGAAAGCTCTGCATACGATCGTTCCTCCATGATCCGGCCGTACAACAATGCTCGGTCGGAGGCGGAGATCTTTCGCAATGCTTTCCGGCAATCCTCACTCATGGTGTCGGATGTCTGATGGGATGGGGCCTCAAAAAGCAATAATTTCCTTTTTCGTACAAGATCGATGCAGGTGGTATAGGCAATACGCCTAAGCCATGCTGACATAGAGGTTCCCGGCTGGAAACTCTTCCTTTGATCGTAGGCTTTGAGAAACGTCATTTGCACCGCATCCTGCGCTTCATGGTAATCGCACAGGATTTGGTGGCAATACCGGAGCAGTGCATGACCATACTGATGGATGACTTCTTCTAAAGCTTCTTCAATCCCCTCCTGAAACGCCGCTTCTAAATTGTAGAGCTTCATTGCTACACCTCCTGTTTTTTCTTTCTTCCCTTCAAAAGCCTTTCACTCTATAAACGAATTTCAAAAGTGTTTTGTGACATATTTTTAGTTTTTTCTTTCTTTTCATAATATTTTACCGCTTTTCACCTAGTTTTCAAATAAGTGTGAAAACTATCCTCTCTGCGTTTTCAGACTGCTTGCCAAATTCTGTATTATAATTTTTTATAATTTATTTTTATTGCACATCTTTTTTCCTCTCTATTATCTTATCTTACTAAAAAATCTTTTATTAGGTATTATAGTTCAATTTATCCTATTATTAAATCAATAAAATATCTAATTGTAACAGGTATCTTCGTTGACTTTCCAATTTCACCATGATATACTAAGTTTGTTGTGTGTAACGTCTAAAAACACATGCAAAATACACACATTTTTATTGTGAAAGGAGGCAAAGTAACGATTTCTAAACCTGTCTAGGAAAAATTGTAGTAAGTAGGAGGATGTGACATGAAACTGAAGAAGTTGACGGCTCTGGTCCTGAGTCTGGCTTTGATCATGGGAATCTTCGCTGTATCGGTTACAGCCGCTGGTTCTGTACAAAGCGTCCAGTTGGATCAGAGTACCATTACCCTGGACGTCGGGGAAGTCGGGCTGCTCAAAGCCACTGTCACCCCTGGCGACAACACCACGGATAAAGTGAATTTTACTTCCACAGATCCGTCGGTTACCATCGGCGATGTGGTCTATAATGACGCCACCGGCGAAACCACCTTGGCCATCACCGGCGACCATGCTGGTACGGCTACCATCATTGCGATTTCAGAAGACGGCTTTAAAACCGCTACCTGTGCCGTCACCGTCAAGGAAAAAATAGGTGAAGGCGAGGTTGTAAACCACACCCTCAAGGGCGGTACTGCCACTGCCAGCGACACCACTTCCCCTGTTGCAGAACAGCCCAGCAAGGCTTTCGATAACAAGCGGGATACAAAATGGCTGGTATTTAACGACAAAGCTTGGATCCAATTCCAGTTTAACGACGGCAACCGCTATGTCGTCAACCATTACGCCTTGGTATCTGCCAACGACGACCCCATCCGCGACCCTGTGGACTGGGAATTCCTCGGTTCCAACGACGGCATCAACTGGGATGTTCTGGATACCCAGTCCGATCAAGCTTTTGAGGGACGTAAACTCAAGAGAATTTTTGAAATCGACAACACCCAGGCTTATGAATACTATCGCCTCAACATCACCCGCAACAATACCGATTCCCGTATTCAGCTGGCTGAAATCCAGCTGCTGGAATATGGCGAAGATAAATCCTGGGCTCTCGGACCTTTCGAGAAGTTGGATGAGAACAATCCTATCTTGACCCCCAACAGCGAGGATTCCTTTATTGATCCGGTCACCGGCAATGAAGTTTTCTGGTCGGAAAAAGCCCTCTATAATCCTGCCGCTGTGGTGAAGGATGGCGTAGTCAATGTCCTGTACCGCTCCCAGAACAACGCTTTGACCTCTCATGTAGGCCTGGCCACCTCCACCGACGGCATTACCTTCGACCATCTCAGCACGCCTGTCCTGTATCCCGACAACGACGACATGCTGGTCTATGAAAAGAACGGCGGTTGTGAGGATCCCCGCGTCGTCAAGGGCGAGGACGGCACTTACATTATGACCTATACCGCTTATGACAAGAGTCTTCCGCGTCTGGCTGTGGCTACCTCCACCGACCTGGTCAACTGGACCAAACAGGGACTGGCCTTTAACGACGCCTACGACGGCAAGTACAAGAATACCCACTCCAAATCCGGCTCCATCATTTGCGACCTGGTCGGTGAAGAACTGATTGCAAAAAAGATCGACGGTAAATATTGGATGTACTGGGGCGAAAGCGACCTGTTTATGGCCACTTCCGACGACCTGATTCACTGGACACCTGTGCAAGATGAAAGCGGAAATTTGCTATCGGTTATGAAACCCCGCAAAGGTTCCTTCGACAGCTATCTGGTCGAACCCGGCCCTCCCGCCATCTATACGGAAAACGGCATTCTGTTGATCTACAACTGCGCCAATGACGATCCTAACAACGGCGGCGATCCCATGCTTCCCAACCGGGCCTATTGCCCTGGCCAGGCTCTGTTTGATGCAGCCGATCCCACTCAGCTGGTAGACCGCACCAATACCTACTTTATGTACCCTGAAAAGGACTATGAACTGGAAGGCTTAGTCAACAACGTCTGCTTCGTGGAAGGCCTTGTGTACTTCCAGGACGCCTGGTACCTCTACTATGGTACGGCTGATTCCCGTCTGGCTGTGGCAAAATTTGATCCTGATTCAGTCGTCCCCGTCAGCAAAGACTCTCTCAACGCCGCTATTGAAGATGCCGGCAATCTGAACGGCAACCTCTTTACGGAAGAAAGTATGAATCTTTTGTCCACCGTCCTGAACTGGGTACAGACCGTCTCGGAAGACGAGAATGCAACCCAGGCTGAAGTGGACGAAGCTTTAGCCCTGCTCAACAATGCACGTGATTCCATGGTCATGGTGGGAACGGTTACCGCTTCCACTGATAAGGAATATTACGATGTAAATGAGCCTATCACCATCACGGTCCGCACCCCTATCAATATCTCCGGCCTGCGCCTGAAAAACGAAAACGATCGTTATGTCACTGTAAACAAGGTCAAGAGCGTCCTTCGCGACGACGTCAAAGAATGGACCATTGTGACCTCTGTAGGCTCTAAGGGCCTTGGCCGTACTCTCAGCATCTGGATGTCCGATCTTGAGTCCCACACTTGGGTGGATTCCGGAGCCTCGGTAACATTTGACTGCGGCTATCAGGCTCCCTCTGTGACTCCGACGCTGCTTTCGGCCTCCCTGACCGATGAAGGACCCTTTGTGGTCAATGAAGAGTTTTCTCTCACGGTAACCACTTCCACCGGCGTGGACAAGCTCTATCTCAAGAATGAGCGTGGCGGTTACCTGACCAACACTGCCACCTATGAGGATGAAGGCGATATCCGCACCTGGACCGTTACCTTGTGGGTAGGCAGCGCCGGCAGCCGTGAGATGTTTATCAGCGGCAGATCTACGGATGGTTCCGTCTTAGACCAGGAACTGACTCTGCGGTTTGATGTGACCAAATCATAACGAGACAAAGAAGGAGGATTCCCTATGAAAAAAGCAAAACGGCCGCTTGCCTTGCTTCTTTCTGCGGCGATGCTGTTGAGCATTCCTATGTTCAGCACAAGTGCTGCTGATCTTTCTCAGGTAAATCCGGGTGCCGCTGCCACGGCCGAGGCCATTGCCTCCTCGATGGTACAGAGCGTCAATCTGGACAAAACTGAACTCACCCTTTATACCGAAAAAACCGCTACCATCTCGGCTACCGTTTCCCCGGACGATGTGGAAAACAAGCGGGTCCATTTTACTTCCACGACTCCAGCTGTCACGGTTGTATCGGAATCTTATGATGAAGAGACCGGCGTTTCTACCGCTACCCTTATGGGTACGGAAGCGGCCGAGGGCACTATCATCGCCATTTCAGAAAATGGATACAAGACCGCTACCTGTACCGTCAATGTCCAGAAATCGGTTGGGGAAAATGAATTTGTCATCCGCAGCTTAGAGGGCGGTATCATCACCTCCAACGCCGTCAATCCCCCTGCCAAAGAGCAACCGGAGATGGCCTTTGACAATAAGCGGGATACCAAATTCCTTTCCTTCTCCACCAGCGTGTGGCTGCAATTCCAATTCAAGGACGGCCACCGCTATCCCATCAACCAGTACGCCATTGTCAGCGCACAGAACGACCATGGCCGCGACCCCAAAGATTGGGACCTCCTGGCCTCCAACGACGGCGAACACTGGGTAACCCTGGATTCCCGCAGGGGCGAGACCTTTGAGGGCGATAAGCTCCGCCGTCTCTTCCAATTTGACAATACCGAGGCTTACGAGTATTATCGCCTGGACATCCTTTCCAACAACGGCGACGTTACTACCCAGCTGACTGAATTCCAGCTTTACGAGTGCGGCGCTTATCCCTCCTGGGCACTAGGACCCTTTGAGAAAGTGGATGAATACAACCCCATTTTGACTCCTTCGGACGAGCCGGTATTCCACGACCCGGTCACCGATTCTGAAGTCCATTGGCAGGAAGGGCATCTCTACAATCCCGGCGCTATTGTGAAGGACGGCGTTGTGAACGTCCTATTCCGCGCCCAAGATGATCCCCTGGTTTCCCGCGTCGGCCTAGCCACCTCCACCGACGGCCTCAACTTTGAGCGTTATGACAGCCCCATCCTGTACCCGGACAACGATTTTATGTATGACATCCCCGGCGGCGGCGAGGATGGCGGTTGTGAAGATCCCCGTGTGGTCAAACGCGAGGATGGCACTTATGTCATGACCTATACCTCTTATAGCCGTTCCAAAGGCAAAGCGACCCTGTCAGTGGCCACCTCCACCGACCTCATCAACTGGACCAAACACGGTCCCGCCCTGGTGGACTACGAGGAGAACTACCAGGATCTGTGGACAAAATCCGGTTCCATCGTCTGCGACCTGGTGGGCGAAGAGATGATCGCCCGCAAAATCGACGGCAAATACTGGATGTACTTTAACGAGCATCCTCTTTATGCCGCCACTTCCGACGATCTGATCCATTGGGAAGTCGTCGTAGACGGCAATGGCAATCCCCAGCCCATCATGACCAAGCGTGCCGGTATGTATGACAGCCGCATCGTAGAACCCGGCCCCCCCGCTATCTACACCGAGTATGGCATTCTCTTGATCTACAACGGCGCCAATGAAAACCCCAACGGCTCTGGTGATCCCATGGTGGTTCACAACGCCTATCTGCCCGGTATGGCTTTGTTTGACCCCGACGACCCCACCAAGCTCATTACCCGCATGGCTCAAGCCTTTATGTATCCGGAAAAAGATTATGAACTGGAAGGCCTTGTTAACAACGTCTGTTTCGTAGAAGGCCTGGTCTATTATCAGGGAACCTGGTATCTCTACTATGGTACGGCTGATTCCCGTCTGGCTGTTGCCACTTATACCCCCGATCCGGTGGATAAAACCGGTTTGGATGAAGCCATTCAGTCGGTTGATTCCCTCGATCTATCCGGGTTCACACAGGAGAGCGTGGATCTCCTCAATGAACAGCTTCAGACTTCCCGCGAAGTGTATGCCAGCGCCATGTACAATCAGGAGCAGGTGGATGAATTCACCGAAGCCCTGCAGCAGGCTGTGAGGGATCTGGAACCCAAGCCTGTGGAAGTGAAACCTGTCGTAGCTGACAAGGATCATTATGATGTCAACGAGACCATTACACTGACAGTTACCACCTCCTTAGACGTCCGTCAACTGGCCCTGAGCAACGAGAACGGCAAGGGTCTGGGAATGCAGATTCCCTCCAGCTCTATCGTGGGCGACAAAAAGGTTTGGACTGTTACCGCCTGTTTGGGCACTGCCGGTGCATCCCGCACCATTACTGTCAATGGCCGCGGCAGCGACGGCATCTTCTCCCCCATCGGTCAGGTGACCATCTCCATCGGCGATGTGGCGCCTCCGGCCAGCGGACCTGCTGAAGTTTATTCGGCCAAGATTCTCAGCGATACCGCCAAAGTTAATGAGGACTTTACCGTCGAAGTAAAGACCAATCTCAACACCACAAAATTGTCTGTCAGAAACGAAAGAGACCGCGCTATCAGTTTTACTGTGGATAATTGTGTGGACGAAGGCGATGTCAGAACCTACACCATCACCATGCAGGTCGGTTCTACTGGCTTCCGCCTCTTCTCCTTCCTGGGCGCCAACAGCGACAAGGAATGGTGTGACGTCAGCGTAGAAAGTTCTATTACCATCACCAAATAAATAAAACCCGTTTTTTGGGACGATCCTTTTAGGAGGGTCGTCCCTTTTCTTTCTCTGTTTTTTGAGATAACGTTGAAATTTCGAGGAGAAAACGGTATAATGAGGCTAAAATGATCTTAGGGGAAAGGCGGGATTTGTGCTGTGTTTATGGAAGAACGGCAGGAGCAGATTGTTGTCCTTCTGAACCGGCATGGAAAGGTTCTGGTTAAGGAACTAAGTGAACAATTCAATGTAACGGAGGACTGCATTCGTAAAGATCTAGCTGCTCTTGAGAAAAAAGGACTTCTGAAAAGGACCTATGGGGGTGCTGTATCCCCCCGTTCCAACACCCATATCTTTGAGGTCAAGGGACGCAAGTCGGAAAACGTGGCGGCCAAACGCGCCATTGCCGCTAAGGCGGTCCAGCTGATTCATGAAAATGATATGGTATTTTTGGATATCTCCACCACCAGTTTGGAGATCGCTAAACTCATCTTGGCGGAGAATAAAACTATAACGGTGGTTACCAACATGGCGGAGATCATCCACTTTTTTTCCCGCCGCTGTAATGTACAGCTGATCTCAGTGGGCGGTGTGTTGGACAACGGTAGGGATGGTTTTATCGGCAGTATGAGCATTGAGACCATCTCAAAGTTTAAATATGATCTCTGTTTTTTGGGCGTAGTGGGAGTCAATGTGTTTCACAATGAGGCCGCTACTTATGACGTCACCGACGGTATGACCAAAAGTGCAATCTTGCATGCCAGCCGTCGTTCTTATCTCCTGTGTGAAAACCGGAAATTCCAGATGGACGGCAATTACAATTACGCTACTTTAGACGCTTTTTCCGGCATTATTACAGAGTCCCCCCCCTCCCATGAGATTTCGGAGGCGCTTAAGGAATTGGATGTGGAAATTCTTTAAACAATCAGGTTCCCGGCCCTTTTGGGCTTGGGAACCTTTTCTTTTTTTATAGCTGTTTTAACTGCAAAAAATATTTTGAAAAGATGCTTTTCCCTGTTGACTTATGAGATGAATAACATTATAATAATCTCAAACAATATTAATTGATACAAAACAATCCATGAATCAATTTACCAAACGTCCATGAGAAAGGGTGTTTTTTATGCGCAACCTGACCATGATGCCCAGAATTTCCGTCTTGAAAGATAAAATGTTGTCCCAGCCCCGGTATGCCTCCATTGAACAGGCCCTATTAATCACAGAAACCTATAAACAAAATGAGGAGAAACCAGCCATTCTAAAGCGGGCTTTGGCCCTCAAAAATGCGCTTCTGCATCTTGAAATCGGCGCAGAGGAAGAGGAGTTAATCGTCGGCAACCGCACCAAGGGCGTACGGTACGGTGTTGTGTTCCCGGAAAGCGGCAGCTCCTGGGTGGACCGTGAGTTTGAAACGTTGCCTACCCGTCCTCAGGATAAGTTCCAGGTTCGTGAAGAGGATATCCTCCGTTTCCGTGAGGACATCAAACCTTATTGGCAAGGACGTTCTTTGGAAGACGTCATCCGCAAACGCTACGGCAAAGAAATCGATGAGATCAGCAGCGTGGTCAAAATCAATCAGAAGGACCATGCCCAAGGTCATATTTGTCCCGACTGCGCCAAATGGCTCCAACTGGGTCCTGCCGGACTGCGCCAGGATGCGCTGGATCGTATGAAAGACGCCAGCGGTGAAAAACGGGACTTCTATGAAAGCGTCGCTATCGTGATGGAAGGCGTTCAAGGGTTTCTGATGCGCTATCACGATCTAATCCTCTCCATGATCCCAAACGCCAAAGAGGAAAACCGCGCCAGTATGCAGGTGGTGGCCCATAACTGTGCCTTCTTAGCAAGCAATCCTCCTAAAACATTCCATCAGGCGGTGCAGTCGCTTTGGATCCTGTTTGTAGTGCTGCATATGGAATCCAACGCTTCCTCCTTCTCTCCCGGACGTCTGGATGAATTCCTCTACCCCTTCTACCGCAGGGACGTGGATGAAGGGTGTCTGGACGATCAGCAAGCTCTGGAGATCCTGGAATGTCTGTGGCTTAAATTCAACGAGATCGTGTATCTCCGCAACCGCAACAGCGCCAAGTTCTTTGCCGGATTCCCCATCGGCTTTAACATCGCCATCGGCGGCCAGGATGCCCACGGCAATGATTTTTCCAATGAGCTCTCCTTCCTGTGTCTCAAGGCCCAGGAGCATCTAGGGCTCCCCCAGCCCAATTTAAGCGTCCGGCTGCACAAGCACACTTCAGATGCACTCCTCAAACAAAGCATCCGGGTGGTGGCAAAGGGAAGCGGTATGCCCCAGTTCTTCAATGACGAGGCCGTTGTGCATGCTTTGGAAGACTTGGGGATCTCCCACAAGGACGCTCTGGATTACGCCATTGTCGGATGTGTAGAATTGACCACTCAGGGCAATAATCTGGGTTGGAGCGACGCGGCCATGTTTAATCTAAACAAGGCTTTGGAAGTGACGCTGACCGGCGGAAAATGCCTCTTGACCGGCAAGCAGATCGCTCCCGATTTCGGCAGCCTTACGCAATACGAAACCTTTGATCAGCTGGAAGCGGCCTTTGCCAAACAGATCGACTATTTTATGGAGCGCATGATTCTGGCATGTGAGCAGGTGGAACAAGCCCATATGGATATCCTGCCTTCGCCTTTCCTGTCATCGGTCATCGACGACTGCATGGAACGCGGCATGGACGTCACCCGCGGAGGCGCTGTGTATAACCTGTCCGGCATCCAGATGATCCAGGTGGCCAATCTGGCCGACAGCCTGGCCGCTTTAAAGCAGCTGGTATTTGACGAGAAAAAGGTATCCAAAGAACAGCTGCTCCACGCCCTCGAAACCAATTTCAAAGGCGATGAGGTATTGCGCAACCGTCTTCTTTACAAAGCTCCCAAATACGGCAACGACATCGCCTGGGTAGATGAGCTGGGTGCCAAATGGGCCCGGTATTTCAATCACAAGCTGAGCCTGCATCACAATTACCGGGGCGGCCCTTATCATACGGGAATGTACACTGTATCGGCCCACGTGCCCATGGGCGAAATGGTAGGTGCTTCCCCAGACGGCCGTTTTGCCGGCCAGCCCTTGGCCGACGGCGGCATGTCCCCTGTCTATGGCCGGGATATCAGCGGCCCCACTGCAGTGCTTCAGTCGGTGTCTTCCTTGGACAACGTTTTGACCACCAACGGCGGTCTGCTTAACATGAAGTTCCTGCCGGAATTTTTCTCCACGGAAACCGGTATCGATAAATTCGCCAAGTTCCTGCGCACCTTTGTGGATCTCAAGATCCCACACATTCAGTTTAACGTCGTGCGCCGTGAAGATCTCATCGCCGCCCAAAAGAATCCGGAACAATACCGGAGTCTTACCGTCCGAGTGGCGGGCTACACCGCCTACTTCACGGAATTGGCCGGTGAACTGCAAAATGAGATCATCGCCCGCACGAGCTACAGCGATATTTAAATGCTAAAACGGCCGGAGGGAATCGCTTTGAACCAACCGAAAGGAAACGTGTTTGATATTCGCCGCTTCTCTACCCATGACGGTGACGGCATCCGCACCACCATCTTTCTCAAGGGATGTCCCTTGCGGTGCGTCTGGTGCCAGAATCCCGAGGGCATCGACGTAAGGCGGCATGTGGTATATTTTGATACGCGCTGCATCGGCTGTCTCAGCTGTGTGCATCAGTGTCAAAATGGGGCGGTGTCCCTGGAGGACGGCAAAATCACTCTTCACAGGGATATTCCCAACGACTGGGATGCCACGATCGATACCTGTCCTACCGGCGCTTTGGCCTACGATTGCAGGCAGATGACGGTGGAACAGGCGGTAAACGAGCTCAAACGGGATCTTCCCTTTTTCCGTCACGGCGGCGGGGTGACCTTGTCGGGCGGAGAGCCCTTTTCCCAACAGGATTTCGCATTGGAGCTCCTCAAGGCCCTCGAGAAAGAAGGCATCCACACGGCTGTGGAATCCGCCCTCTGTATCCCCAGCTCAGTTTTGCTTCAGGCGTTACCCTTTATCGATACCCTGTTTGCCGACTGCAAAGTGTTGGATCCAGAGCTCCATCGTCGTTTTACCGGGGTGGACAATTCTCTTATCAGGCGCAATCTCTCCTTGGTACTCCAGTCGGCCTATCGGGACAGAGTGGTGGTACGTACCCCTCTCATCCCTGAATACACTGCCACAATTGAGAATGTAGAGGCCATCGGACGATTCCTCAGCGGCTTGTATCCAGACGTCACCTATGAGCTTCTCAACTACAACCCGCTGGCCGAAGCGAAATACAAGCATGTGGATTGGGATTATTGCTTCACTCAAAACCCTCGTAAATTTTCCCCACAGCAGATGCAGGACTTCGCCGCCGCAGCCCGGCGGGGAGGCGTTCAAAATGTACTCATCGAATCATAAGGAGGAAACACCAGCATGAAAAGAGTAGGCGTCGACATCGGCGGCACCCAGCTGCGGTGCGCCATCTTCGATCAGGACGGAAACATTCTGGAAAAATTCAAGATCCGAAATGACCGTTCCCTTTCGGCCAAAGAAAATCTGGATCGGCTGATCGCATTTATCAACCAGCGCAATGAGGAGTTTCAATTTCACACCATCGGCATCGGATGTCCCGGCCCTCTCAACCTCCGCTTAGGTAAAATTCTCAATCCCCCCAACCTCAACGAGGATTGGTGTAATCTTGAGATCGTCAAATACTTTGAGGAAAAAACCGGCATCAAAACCTTCCTCAACGGCGACGGCAAGCTAGCTGGACTGGCAGAAGCCACCTTAGGGGCGGGCAAAGGATACGAAAGCGTCTTTTACATCACCATTTCCACCGGCGTAGGCGGAGCCTATATCTACCGGGGCGAGATTATGACCGGCGCCAACGCCATGGCCGGCGAGGTATATAATCTGATGGTGTGCGACGATCCCTATCACCGCAAAAATGCCCTTCCCGGCTCCACCAATGAAAATTGCAGCGGTTCGGCCTTGGAACGCATGGCTTTGGAACGGTATGGCCATCCTGTCAGCTGCAAGGATTTGTTCCAGCTTTACTACCAAGGGGATCCCATCGCGGTAGAACTGGTGGAACAAAAATTCATCCTGGGAATGGCCCGAGCCATCGGCAATATCTCCTGTATCGTGGATCCCGATATCTTTGTCCTCGGCGGCTCCATCGCCAACAAGGAACCCATTGTGTTCGATAAACTGTGTGAGAAGGCAAAAGAATTCGTCCCCTTCCCCCAATTCCTGCGCATCCGTCACGCCCAGTTCGAGGACGACGCCGGCCTCATCGGCGCCGCTCTGCTTGAAAATTAAATCAGACCAAAGTTCAAGGAGGATCATTATGGAATTTCTTTTCGACAGCGCCAATCTAGAGGCCATCCGCACCTACAGCCAATGTTTTCCCATCACCGGCGTCACCAGCAATCCCAGCATTATCAAGGCCGAGGGGAAAATCGACTTCTACAAGCATTTCAAAGCCATCCGGGAGGTCATCGGCTTTGATAAGACCTTGCACATCCAGGTTCTGGCCGAGACTTGTGAGGAGATCCTGAAGGAAGCAGAGCTCATCCTCCAACACGTGGATGACAAGGTATTCATCAAGATCCCCACCACCGAAGAGGGGCTCAAGGCCATGCGGGCCCTGAAAGACAAAGGTGTTGGCGTCACCGCCACCGCCATTTATTCCAAGATCCAGGGTTTTATGGCCATTGCCGCCGGCGCCGACTACATTGCCCCCTATTTTAACCGCATGGAAAATCTGGACATTGATCCCCGTGACGTCATCGCCGCCTTTGCCGAGATGATCGCCCGCACTGGTTCCCACACCAAGATCTTAGCCGCCAGCTTCAAGAACGTCGCTCAAGTAAACGACGCTTTTCTGGCCGGCGCCCATACCGCTACCGTCCAGCCTTCTCTGCTCCACGACGCCTTCTCCATGGCCGCCATCAAAAAGGCGGTGGACGATTTCTCCCGCGACTGGAAAGATACCTTTGGCGGCATCTCATTTGCCGATCTCGTAAAATAAATCGATTCTCCTTTAAAGAAAGCCTCTGTCCTCATGGACGGAGGCTTTTCTCCTAGAAGGCTTTCTTCGTCTTGCCCCGGATGGGTAATGCTGGTATACTTGTCTATAGGATTTCCTTGAGAGGATGTGTCAATCTATGGGTTCTCCAAAGCATCAGTTCACCCGGGAGGAATTAAAATATTTAAGCCTCCTGGCCGAGAAATATCCAACCATCCAGGATGTATGTACTGAAATCATCAATCTGCAAGCCACCCTCAATCTTCCCAAAGGTACGGAACACTTTATGAGCGACCTTCACGGCGAGTATGAGGCGTTTTACCATATTCTCAACAACTGTTCCGGCGTCATCCGGGAAAAGGTGGATCTGCTGTTTGAAGGCAGCATGTCCATCAGCGAGCGGTCGGAATTCTGTACCCTGATTTATTACCCTGAACAAAAACTCAGTATGTTCCGCAAATCGGTGCGCGATCCTCGTGAACGGGACGAGTGGTACAAGTCCACCCTTTATCGCCTGATTGATCTGTGCAAGCTTTTGTCGTCCAAGTATCCGCGGGCCAAAGTACGGCGGGCCCTTCCCCCTGAATACAGCTATATCATCGACGAGCTGCTCCACGCCCAGCCCGATGAGGACAACAATCAGCTTGTGTATCACCAGAAGATTATCGATACCATCCTGAGCATCGACAACGCTGAAGCTTTTATTATCGCCCTCTCCACCCTCATTAAGCATCTGGCGGTGGACCGGCTCCACATTGTGGGGGATATTTTTGACCGCGGGCCCCGGGCCGACAGCATCATGGATATGCTGATGCAATGCCATTCGGTGGACATCGAATGGGGCAACCACGACATCCTGTGGATGGGCGCAGCGTCGGGCAGTGAAGCCTGCATTGCTACGGTGGTCAAAAACAGCCTCGCCTACCACAATTTTACCTCCTTGGAAAATGGATACGGCATCAGTTTGCGTCCCCTCACCCTATTCGCTACCGATACCTATCCGGAGGAGGAGGATCCTGCCAAGGCTGCACTCCTTGCCATCTCCATTATCCTCTTTAAGCTGGAGGGACAGATCATCAAACGCCATCCGGAGTACGACATGGACGATCGGCTCCTGTTGGATAAAATCGATTACTCATTGGGGCAGATCCAGTTGGACGGTCAACTTTATCTCTTAAAAAATCCCCATTTCCCCACCGTGGATCCCCGGGAGCCCTACGCCCTCAACGACGAGGAATTATCGGTTATCCGCGGCCTCAAACGCGCCTTTCAGGAAAGCGAACGTCTGCATCGTCACGTCCAGTTTCTGTATGCCAAGGGCAGTATGTACCGCCGTTTCAATCACAATCTCCTGTTCCACGGTTGTATTCCCCTCAACGAGGACGGTACCTTGGCCACCGTCACCTTCGACGGTAAAGAGATGAAGGGCCGCGCTTTTATGGATTACTCCGAACGTCTGGCCCGTCAAGCCTATTTTGACAACAAGGGTCTTCACAAACAAAAGTGCTGCGACTATATGTGGTATCTATGGTGCGGCAAGCTGTCTCCCCTCTTCGGCCGGGCCAAGATGACCACCTTTGAACGCCGGTATCTGACCGATCCCGCCACCTGGGAGGAAAAAAAGAATCCCTATTACAGTCATTATAATTCCGAAGAAACTTGTTCCATGATCCTGCGGGAATTTGATCTGGATACTCCTTTTTCCCATATTATCAACGGCCATGTCCCCGTCAAGGCGGTGGAAGGGGAAAGCCCCGTCAAGGCAAACGGGCGCCTTATCGTCATCGACGGCGGCTTCTGCAAGGCGTACCAGCCCACCACCGGCATCGCCGGATACACCCTCATCTACAACTCCCATGGAATGCGCATCATGTCCCATCAGTCCTTTGAATCGACCGAGAAGGCCATCGGGGAGAACATGGATATCCGCTCCCATTCCGACGTATTTGAAACAGAAATCGTCCGGGTCATGGTGATGGATACCGATCACGGCAATCGAGTCAGCAACAAGATCTACGATTTAACGCTGCTCTTATTGGCCTATCGTCAAGGCGTGTTGGTCCCGGAGCTCCCTGAAACGCAGGGGTACCGCATTCCTATTCCGTTGGACAGCGATTTGGTCGACTGATTCATTCCGGCTTTACAAGGACCGTCCCTGCACTGACATGCTTGGGACGGTCTTTTTTGTTTTGTCCGCAGATGGTTCATTTTATCTTCCGGGGCGCATAAGCATAAAAAGAATGCTTTGTTAAAAGTTCTGTTTGAATTGTTTGATTTGATCTTATGCCGAGGGGAGAATGATCCATGATAGACCGCCAAGAGCCCAGTTCATTTCATGAAATGATTGAACGATATAACCGCCAGATTCAAGAAGCCAAACGCAGGCCACCTATTTCAGAGTCTCCACCTTGTCCTAACCCCGAGCCCCAGGGATCATCATGTCCTCCACCGCCTTGTCCTCCACAAAAGCCGCAGCCGCTCCCAGATCGGGAATCTGTTGCTTCTCCATCCCGACGTCCCGCTCATCACTCTGCCCCATCTCTGCCGGAGAAGCCCTGCGATAAGGTCTCCTGTGACGACAAGACAGATTTCTCTCAGACAGCCGGCATACGTGGCCCAGTGCTTCTCCAGGACTCCATTTTACATGAGACTCTGGCGACCTTCGTCAACCACAAGCCTTTGGAACGAGTCCTGCACGTCAAGGGGTACGGCGCTTTTGGATATTTTCAGCCCTATCAGTCCATGAGCAAGTATACCAAAGCCTGTTTTCTCCAGGATCCCGCTCAACGCACCCCCACTTTCACCCGTTTTTCCCTTATGATAGGATCCCAAGACACTCCAGATAGTTGCCGTAATGTCCGGGGATTTTCCACCAAGTTTTATACCAAAGACGGTATTTTCGATCTCTTGTGCAACCAGATTCCCGTCTTTTTCCTGCGGGACGCCATGCGGTTCCCGGAAGCCATCGCCGCACTCTCCCCTTCGCCTGTCAACAATCTTCCAGATCCTTCTTTGTTCTGGGATTTTATCGCCCGCACACCCCAAGCCATGCACATGCTGACGTGGCTTTACTCCGATGTGGGAACTTCATGCAGCTTCCAGACAATGGGCGGTCACGGCGTTAATACCTTTGTCTGGTGTAACGCTGAGGGAAAACGATGGTATGTAAAATACCACTGGATCCCCCTCGCTGGCGAACGGTATATCGACCGCCATGAGGCACAGCAAACAGCGGGACAGAATCCCTATATTGCCGGCCAGAGCCTTTATCATTCCCTGGCGAGAGGCCAAGTCATCGAGTATGAATTACGTGTCCAGCTGATGGATCCCGCCGACGAAAACAATGTCCCGTTTGATCCTCTGGACGATACTAAAATCTGGAGTGAAACCCAATATCCCCTGCTGCCGGTGGGCCTTCTGACTTTGGAACACAATCCGGATGACTACCGTTCTCAAGTGGAACAGTCGGCCTTCTCCCCTGCCAATCTTATCGAAGGCATTGAACTGTCAAACGACGCCATGCTCCAGGGACGTTCCTTCATCTA
The DNA here is from genome assembly GCF_015140235.1 of Solibaculum mannosilyticum. GTDB lineage: Bacteria > Bacillota > Clostridia > Oscillospirales > Acutalibacteraceae > Solibaculum > Solibaculum mannosilyticum. Next base: position 1,944,820 of record NZ_AP023321.1, read on the forward strand.
CTGGGATGCTCAGCGCCGCCGTCTAGGCCCCGGGTTCCGGGATCTCTCCATCAACTGTACACCCGGATGGTCGCCTGCACGGTCCTTCGTCACCAGCGGCGAAGGAATGCCGGTATCCGGTGTGGAAACCCGTGCGTGTCCCAGAGACAGCGATCCCTTTACCCAAGCCGGGGAACGTTATCGTTCCTTGGACGCCCTCAATCAGGAACACCTGGTGGATAATATTGCTTCTGAACTCTATGCAATGCCCAAACACATCCAAAAACCTGTGCTGGATTCCATCCAAAAATGCGATCAGGCTTTTGCTCAACATCTCGTCCGCCAGATGGAAATTTACTGCTGACCTTTCCTGAATTACACATATCAAAAAAGCCGTCGTACACTTTTATACGACGGCCTTTTTGATATGGTTTATGATTTGTTCCGTTCATACGGCAGACAAAAGGGATGCCTTCCGGAAGTTTCCGGAGACATCCCTTTTGCTGTCTTTTCTTTTGGCTCTATTTAAAAGAGGAGTATGTGTTTGTTAGGATTTTCCTTTGTGACACATCGACGAATTCGGACAGCCAGAACACCCACATCCACATGAGGAATTCCCTTTTTTCTTATCCCGCCTCAGTTTGATGACCACAAGAATTACAATGGCCAGCAGGATAAGCCCAATCACAATTGTAGAAAAGTTTTGTGTGAGGAACGCGAGCATTTCTTTGACCTCCCTTTACCACTGTTCACAAAGCGGAATTTTCTCCTTATTTCACACGGACTTTTGCTTTCAAAGTGTTGCTCTGATGATAGGGACGGAACAGCAGGTAGAGAATGGCCGCTACCAGCAGGAAGGCAACTACAGTGAATACATTGAATCCTCCACCGGTGAACAACGAGCCGATTTGAAAGATACACAGCGATACCGCATAAGCAAAGATACACTGGTAACCAATGGCAAACCAAGTCCATTTTGCACTGTTCATCTCGCGGCGGATGGCGCCGATTGCAGCAAAGCAGGGTGCGCACAAGAGGTTGAATACCAGGAAGGAATAAGCGGAAATTCCGGTAAAGACCTGTTGCATATTGTTCCAGATCTGCCAGCCGTTTTCAGCCACTTCATCCAATCCGCCATACAGGACGCCAAAGGTACCAACTACGTTTTCTTTTGCAATCAGGCCGGTGATCGCTGCCACAGCCGCTTTCCAGTCACCCCATCCCAGAGGTGCAAAGATCCAGGCGATGCCGCCGCCGATGACCGCCAAAATACTATCGCTCATCTCAACCTTGCCGAAGCCACCGTCGGTGAAGCCGTAGTTAGAGGCAAACCATACAAAGATCGTAGCGAGCAGGATGATGGTACCGGCCTTCTTGATGAAGGACCAGCCGCGTTCCCACATGCTGCGCAGGACATTGCCCACTGTGGGCAAGTGATAAGCCGGCAATTCCATGACGAAGGGAGCGGGATCCCCTGCAAACATCTTGGTTTTCTTCAAAATGATACCGGACACCACAATGGCTGCTACGCCCACAAAGTAAGCACTGGGAGCCACCCACCACGCGCCACCGAACAATGCGCCGGCGATCAAAGCAATAATGGGAAGCTTAGCGCCGCAGGGGATAAATGTGGTGGTCATAATGGTCATCTTACGGTCTCGATCGTTTTCAATGGTACGGGATGCCATAATACCAGGCACGCCGCAGCCTGTTCCGATCAGCATGGGGATAAAGGATTTACCCGACAGACCAAATTTACGGAAGATACGGTCCATAATGAAGGCGATACGCGCCATGTAACCGCAGGATTCCAAGAAGGCCAGGAACAAGAACAGTACCAGCATCTGCGGTACAAAGCCAAGTACAGCGCCTACACCGGCCACAATACCGTTGAGCAGCAGATCCTGCAGCCAATCGGCACAGTTCACAGCATTCAGTCCATCTTCAATCACTCCAGGAAGGCCTGGTACCCATACGCCATAATCGCTGGGGTCAGGTTCCGATGCTTCTAAAGCCGCCTGGAAATCACTGAGAGCCACTGGAAGTTCTTCTTCCACTTCCCCTTCGTCGCCTCGGATTTCAGCTGTGGCAGTCAAATTCTGAGCCTCAGCCTCGCTCTCAAAGGAATCGATGACCGACTGATCCGGCTCTTCGGATTCCAGGGTTTCCTGCAGGGCGCTGATGTCGATACCAACCGTCTCTGCAGCTTCCAGATAAGCTGTTATTTTTTCATTTTCAATGGCGTATTCGCTGGAAGCCTCGTCATACTCGGTACGTCCTACACTGCCGAGGAACCATCCGTCGCCAAATACACCGTCATTGACCCAGTCGGTGGCAAAAGTACCAACCGTAGTGACCGACACGAAGTACACAATAAACATAACCACCGCGAAAATCGGCAGTGCCAAAAAGCGGTTGGTAACCACACGGTCTATTTTATCAGAAGTACTCAGCTTTTCCTTGCTGTGTTTGCTAAAGCACTTTTTAATAATGGAAGAGATATAAGAGTAACGCTCGTTGGTGATGATGCTCTCGCTGTCGTCATCCATTTCATTTTCTATTTTTTGGACCAGAACTTCAACATTGGGCGGTGTTGTGAGATATTCGTTGATCTTATCGTCCCGCTCCATTAACTTGATGGCATAGAACCTCTTCTGTTCCTCTGGGACGCCTGTCAGCTGACCCTCAATTTCATCCAGGACAGCTTCCACTTTCTCAGCAAACTTATGGGTCGGCGCCACCTTTGCTTTGCGTTTGGCCAAAGATACTGCTTTCTCAGCCGCATCTTTAATACCAGTCCCTTTCAGAGCCGAGATCTCAACTACCTCACATCCCAACGCCTTCTGAAGCTGTGCAACATTGATGACATCCCCTCTTTTTTTCACGACGTCCATCATGTTGACTGCCATAACGACCGGGATCCCCAGTTCCATCAACTGAGTGGTTAAGTAAAGATTTCGCTCTAAGTTGGTGCCGTCTACAATATTTAAGATCGCATCGGGACGTTCTCTGATGAGGTAATTTCGAGCCACCACTTCTTCCAGTGTATAAGGCGACAATGAATAAATACCCGGAAGGTCTGTGATGATGACGTCCTTATGTCCTTTTAATTTTCCTTCTTTTTTCTCTACAGTAACCCCCGGCCAGTTTCCTACAAACTGGTTGGATCCGGTCAACGCATTAAATAATGTCGTTTTGCCGCTGTTTGGGTTACCTGCCAATGCAATTTTAATTGACATACGTTCTCCTCGCTTCCTATTACCATTTCTTGTGACACAAACTTGAGGCTTTTCGTTAGTTTAAGCTAACCAACAGACTTGAAAAAAGCAAAAACAGAAATCTGTTTTTGCACTTCAGCCTCTTTACTCCACTTCGATCATTTCTGCATCGGCCTTACGCAGTGTAAGCTCGTAACCCCGCACAGTAACTTCAATAGGATCGCCTAGGGGTGCCACTTTTCGCACATGTACCGATACCCCTTTGGTTATGCCCATATCCATGATGCGTCTTTTTGTCGCACCCTCCCCTTGCAGCTTCACCACTTTTACAGTCGATCCGCATGCAACATCCCTCAGAGTTTGCATATTGATTGCCCCTTTCGGTTTTAGATCACAATTTTATTGGCCATTTCACGGCTGATTGCCACTCGGGAATCCTTGATATTGACAATAATATCCCCGTTGATCTTGGAGACCACCATCACATCACTGCCTACTACAAAGCCAAGGTTCTCTAAAAATCGACGGACTTCTTCTTTTCCGCCCACTTTTTTGATGCAATTCCGTTCGCCTGGATTTGCCATGCTCAACGGCATAATGGTCACTCCTCTTCTTAGCCTTACTGTTTTTTGTCTTTTAACTTAGCTACTACTAACCGTAAAAATAATAGCATAGGCTAACAAATCTGTCAAGATCTTTTGTCCCATAATTTTGTCGCTTTTCTTTCCTTTTGTTGTCTTGTGTCTATTCATAAAAAAACTGCAGAGCACTTCAAAAGAAATGCTCTGCAGCCTATTGCTATGCTTTATTAAGCATATGCTTCGCTGAATCTAAAAGCTCTTAGGCCAGGGAAACTGCTTCACAAATGGGAGCAGCATTGGCACCCAGGGCAAAGGCTTTGTAGGTGCAGCCTTCGATGAGGGAAATAGTACCGGAAACAGTACCGTCGGGCTCAACCTCTTCAGCGTAGGTGATGGAAACATCAACCAGTTTGCCTTCAGCATCATAAGCGCCGAGGACAACATTGACTTCCTGGCCGCCTTCGAAGGTGTTGGTGAAGGTTGCGGTGACATTGGCGTCATCCTTGGAGATGGTCAAAGTCTCAGCAACTGCAGCACCCAAGGCAACGGTCTTGCGGGAAGTGGTGATCTCGTAACCATTTTGATCCTTAGCGGTGACATAAACGTCGTCATAATCGCTGATCAGGGAAATGGTAACAGTCTTTGTACCGTCAGCATTAAGTACAGGAGTGGAAATCGTAGCCACGTTACTGATGTCATTGAACTGAGGATCTCTCACGATCACGCCAGTAGCATGATTGTCAAGTTTGACCTCAATGTTGTAGACGCCATCCTCATCGGCGACAGACTCCGGAATGGAGATGATGTCTTCCGGATAGGACATCAGTTCGATCTCGGACACAGACATGCCCTCAGCACCTGTCATATCAAGACGATAGTAGTTGTAGCTGGTGTCATTAACAACTGCGAAGGGTTTCAGCTGACGATCCCAGTCGAAAGCAACATCGGCTCTGGAATCCAGCTCAGTCCATTCCGTACCGTCATTGGAGCCGTACAGCTTCAGTCCGGTGGGAGCGGATGCCTTGCCAGAGGAAGAAACGGTGTACATCTCGATCTTCTGAGCGACCGGGAAATAGTAAGTCACGGAACCTTCGCCGGAGGTGGTGGAAGAAGCAGTGGCATTGGTGTTGTCAAACAGGTTGGCAGGATTACTAATACCGGTCACAGAGGCCCAAGGAGTCCGGTGATCATTTTCTCCACCGTTGGTGGAAACGTTAGACAAAGTACGATCCTTCAGCGGGTTCGGCACATCGGTATCGTCAGCGTCAGTGATCGAGGGAGGAGTGGTGTCGCAAGCCCAATTGGAGGGGTTCGGGCCCATCTCAAAGACGATTTCCTTGGCGTTCATCAGCTTGTCATAGGTGATGAAGACATCGTCATAAGCTTCGCCGTCAATGGTCATGCTCTGGATATAGACGTTGTCATGGCTGTTGTTCTTGGCTTCGATGGTGAGCGGGCCATTCTTCATGTTGAGAGTAACCTTGTCGTACAGCGGGGAAGTGATGACGTAACCATCGGTACCGGTGCTGATGGGATAGAAGCCCAGAGCACTCATGATGAACCAACCGGACTGCTGGCCGTTGTCGGCGTCACCCGGGAAGCCCTGGCCGAAGGACCAGCCGGCATAGACACGTTCAAGGATATCTCTGGTCAAAGCCTGAGTCTTATAGGGCTGGCCGGAGTAGCAGTACATGTAGGGGATATGATGGTCGGGCTGGTTGGCCTGGCCATACTGACCCAGTTTGGAATCATAATGGTCGACGATGTAGTCACGGGCAGTACCGCCGAGAGTCTCGTCGGTGAAGAAGGCATCCAGGCGGGCGTTAAAGTTGTCTACGCCGCCGTAGAGGTTGATCAGACCCTGGACATCGCCCAGTGCCTGCCAGGTCATGGTGTAGCCGTTGGTCTCTTCGTAGGAGGAAACGCTACGGTCATAAGCATTGCCTTGGCCGGCGCCGACGGGACCAGTGGTCAAGCCATTGGGATATTTCCAACGGCCATCGGTGTAACGGCCGACGAACCAACCGCCGCCGCCATAGTTCCAGACGTTGACGTAGTTCTGAGAGCTGTTCTCAAAGTAGATAGCTTCGTCGGTGTGACCCAGGGATTCTGCCAGCTTGGATACGCCCCAGTCATTGAGGTAGTTGTCCAAAGCCCAGGACAGGCCCTTGCCTTCCACGCTGTCATCTGTGAAGCCAACGTAGGGAGCAGCGTCCATACCGGCGCGGCCGGCATAGCCGTCAACAGCGCCAGCGCCGCTTGTTGCATTGCGGGCGTAAACGGAAGCGTTCTTAAGGCTTGCCATGTAAGCATTCTCGACGTCAAAGTCGATGCCCTTCATAACAGCATCACCGAAGATGATGTCGGAGCTGGTGCCGACCATGGAGTTACGGCCGCCAACCGACAGCCAACGGGCCAGCCAGTCAGAATCGATGTAGTGCTGAACCAAGCCGTTGAGCAGGTCGCCGGCGTAGTCAGGAGTCAGCAGGTTGTAAGCGCTCCAGGAACCACGGAAGGTATCCCAGAAACCATTGTTGTAATAGAGTTTGTAGCCGGTCTTAACGGTACCGCGGAAGTAGGGGGAATTGTAGCTCCACACCGGATCTTCATTGGTGCCGGTATTCTCGGAGTAACCCAGCGGGTCTGCGTACAGACGCATGATGTTGGAATAAAGAGCCACTTTTTCTTCTTCGGAAGCGCCTTCCACCTGGATGGTGTTCATCAGGTTGTTCCAAGTATCGGTGGTCTCTTTCTTGACTTCGTCAAAGGACTTGTCGCCAACTTCCAGCTCCAGGCTGTGCTTGGCCTGGTCGGCGCTGATGAAGGAGGTGGCCATCTTCAAAACGACCTCTTCGGTGCCAGCCTCAAACTTGGCATTGCCGCTGCTCCAACCGCCTCCGTTTGCTGTCTGACTAGGAACCTTATCAAACTCGCCATAGACATACATGGTCTGACGGCCGCCTTCGCTGCCAGTACCACTACCAGTGCCGCTGAAAGTTCCATCATCGTTAAAGGTGACGTTACCCAAAACCACTGTGGGGGCCGAAGCGTCGGTCGGGAAGGTGAAGCGGGTGACCGAAGCGTGCTCGGTAGGAGTCAATTCGATCTTCATGCCGTCTTCCAGGTCAATGGAGAAGTAGTTGGGGTTGCCAACCATGGTGTCTTCATTGTATTGCCTGTTTCTGTTGCTGGTATCGCCGTTGGGATTGGCACCAAAGTTAAAGGTACCGAAGTCACCAACCCACTGGCTGGCTCTATGGGAGATGGCCATAGAGGTAAAGCCGTTGTCAGGACGGGGATACCAGTTGTTGTTACCGCCATTGTAGGGGCCCCAGACGTTAAAGCCATTGGGGGTCATGACGCAGGGCCACTGCAGGCCGCGGGAATACAGAGCCTTATTGTTGGTACCAACAAAGATATTGGCATACTCAACAGGAGTTTCCTTGGGAGAGGTATCCACTTCGCGGATGCGCAGATCATCGATGTAAGCATCGATCTCATGGGCAGTACCAGCATCGTTGGTAGCTTTGCCATAGTCGATGATGATCTTATCGATGGTCTTGCCGGCGGCTACTTCGCCGATGTTGCTCTTAACCTGGTTCCACTGTTTGGAATACAGGTGGCCGTTTTCACCCTGCTCCTGGCCGGTGATGCCGTGGCCGTACTGGTCAACAGCACCCAGGTCGCTCAGGAAAGTACCATCGGTGAACTGCAGGTCCATACCGATGTACTGGCTGGTGAATTCCCAGTCAAAGCCGCTGTAGTCGTTGTTTCCGCCGTAGGCGGGCAGGATAACGTAAGACAGCTGGGTGTCTTTTGTAACCTTGACGTTGACGTCTTTGTAAATTACATTCTGGGAAGCAGCTGCGCCTTCAGCCGGCTGCTGGCCGGTAACGCGCAGGGCATATCTTCCCTGCCAGGCGCTGTTGTAGGTGTTCTCTACGCCATAGGCTACCGAGGATTTCTTTGTGCTCAAAGCTCTGCCCATATTCTCGGACGACAATACGTTGTCCTCCAACAGGGTGGAACTTTCAGTTCCTTCAAAGGATGATAAAAATTCTTTGTTGGTGTCTTCCGCACCAGCAAAAATTGCACTTGCGGACGCACTGGTCGCAAGCAACGCTAAGCTTGCCATAAAAGCTAACGTTCTTTTGAATTTCATCTGCAATTTCCCTCCGTTTCAGTTTGGAATCCTTGCGTTTTGTTTGCGTTTCAACTGCTTACTTGTATTTGGGCTTCTACAAGCAAACAATGCATCACGCTCCTCTCGCTTTTGGAACTATGCTAACAACATAAGAGTTGATCCTTTTTTGCGTTTTGACCAAATAATAAAAAACACACTACCTAAATTACATTGACATTTTACCATACAGTTTTTTGATTTTCAATAGTCCCCCTCGATATTTATTTTCAAAATGCATTTATCGGAAATAAAGAATAAATAACGCCATCTTTTTTGTCTATTTTATCCCAAATAGACATTTGTAAAGGTTGATTTCTAATTTTCTTTTGAATCTTTTTATTCCCCAAGAAAAAAAGATGGCTTAGAATGCTATAAAACAGTCTATTTCTTCCCTAAAAACGCAGCGATCTCTTTTGTGAATTTGTATGATAACCTCAATTGCTTTTTAGCATTCACCTCTATTTTCCAGAACGTTTTATCTGAATTAGGACTATGGATCGAATTTTAATCCACCGGCTGTTTTCCCGGCGGATCCAAAGAAAAAAGGCAATGAGGACATCGTATTCCTTTCAGAAACAATGTCCTCATTGCCTATGTCCTATCAGGTTTTCTTGTTTTCTGCTACACAGGGATCACAAAAGGTTTTCCCTCCACGCTGGAGATGGTAAGCTCGACGTCATAAACCGATTTCACCAGTTCAGATGTGATAATCTTTTGGGGTAACCCTTGGGCGATAATCTTGCCGTCCTTCATGGCTACGATCTCATCGCTGTAGTAAAGGGATTGGTTGATGTCATGAAGCACCATCACGATGGTGATGCCGTATTCCTGATTGAGTTTGCGTATCAGCTTTAGAATCTGAAGCTGATATCGAATGTCCAAATAGGTGGTGGGTTCGTCCAAAAACAGCACTTTGGTGTCCTGTGCCAGCGCCATGGCGATCCATACCCGTTGCTTTTGTCCGCCGGATAGTTCCGACACCGGTTTATCCTTATGTTTTACTGTATGGGTGATTTCCATGGCCCACTGTACTTTCTCCTCATCCTTCTTTGGATCCGGGGAGATCCCCATATTATGATAAGGTGTACGGCCATAAGAAATCAGCTTTTCCACCGTTAAATCGGCAGGGGCTGTATTATACTGGTGTACAATGGATACTTGTTTTGCAAAGTCTTTTAACCTGAAAGCCGTAACGTCCCGATCCCTCAAAAAGATCTGGCCTGCATCCGGTTTCAAGTTTTTGGTCATCAGATTAAATAAAGTGGATTTCCCGCATCCGTTGGCCCCGATCAGGGTGGTGATGGTGCCCTCATGGAGGGTCAAGTTGAGTCCATTCAGCACCTGGTGTTTTCCATAGGCAAAGGAAAGGTCCGTGACGGTAAAAATATTATTGTCCATAGTTTTGCCTCGACCTCCTTAGCAACAAGATGAAGAAGGGTCCGCCCACTACCGACATGATGACCGATGCGCTGATCTCATAGGGTGCAGCGATGGTTCTGCCTACTGTATCGGCCAAGAGCAGAGTAAAAGCTCCCAAAAGGATGGAATACGGGAGCAGGACTTTGTGGTTGCTCCCCACCAGAAGCCTTGCAATATGGGGGACGATCAATCCCAGGAAACTAATGGGGCCGATGATGGCGGTGGAAATTCCGGCTAGCAATACGGCCACCACGGAAATTACAATCCGGCTCCGGGTGACGTTGACACCCAATGAACGCGCCGTTTTATCCTCCAGCGCCAAGAGGTTGCATTGTCCTGTGACAAAGAAGGATGCGATCAGTCCCACCAGGACATACCAAAGCAGTGTGCTAAAATCGTCCCATGTTTTCATGGTGATGTTGGCATTTACAATGCTGGCCACGCCGGAATAGTTGCTGCCTGTGCCGGAATTAAAGGCACTCATCAGTCCTGTAAACATGGCGTTGACCGCCACGCCTACCAGGATGATACGCAGCGGGGAAAGTCCTCCCTTCCAGGAAAGACTGTAAACCAGTAGAAAGGCGATCATACCGCCTAAAAATGCAAACAACGGCGTAAAAAAGTACAGTGCCGGAAAGAAGGCGGTCACCAGTACGGCCGCAAGACTGGCTCCCGAACTGATGCCGATGACGCCGGGATCCGCAAGCGGATTCTTCATCACTGCCTGCAAGAGCACGCCGGATACCGCCGTAGCTGCGCCTCCCAGCATGGCGATAAAGATGCGGGGAAATCTCAGATCATAAATGGTGGCTACATCGGGATCGTACCTCACAAATAATCCATTGAATAGTTCCATGGGCGATACTTTCAGGCTTCCTGTGTTCACAGCCAGCAGGAACAAAAGCAGGAGTGCCACAGCGGTAATGGCAAAGGATAGCACCTTCTTTTTGCTGCTTATCACAAGCAGTCCCCCTTTCCAAAAACAAAGCCGGAAGCGTTTTGTTGGAAAAACGCACCCGGCCGCTCTCTTTTTTTCTAGCTGCCCCGTACAAAAACAGTGTGTAACGTCTTTATTACGATTCATACAGAATGGGCTGTAACTCCTCTAGTGCTTCCTGATACCGGAAGGTCGCGCTCATTCCGAATTTCTCGTTGTCCAGGTCATACACTTTTCCATTTTGTACCGCGGAAAAATGTTTCCAGATGTCATTGGTCTCAAATTCCTCTGCAAACATGATCTTCACCTGCTCCGGCATGGCATGGGAGGTGCGCAGAATGATATCCGGTTCCTTTTCGACCATATCCTCTGTGTTGACGTTGAGAAAGTCTTGTCCGTCTCCATCGCCATACACGTTGATTCCCCCGGCCAACTTGACCAAACTTCCCACATAACTGCTTTCGGTGGCCACTACATAAGAACCTGGAAGACCCATCAGGATGAGTACCTTGGGGGCATCCCCCTCGGTACGGTCGGCATACTCGGCTTTGAAATCTTCAAACTCCTGGAAAAGCTGTTGTGCTTCCTCTTGTTTGCCGAACATTTCACCGATGTCTAAAATGGACTGATACATGCCGTCCACGCTTTTGAGATCCAAAAAATAACTCTCTGTCTCAATGTTGTCATACTTGGGTTTTAATTCCCCCTCCAGGGAATTGGGCGTCAGAATAATGGTGGGACTCAGAGATTTGACAATCTCCATATCCGGGGCCATCGGCGAACCAATGCTGGTGGCTTCTTGGTACCGTTCCGGGATGGCGTAACTCTGCGTCTCCGGAACGCCTACCACGTCGTCGATGCCCAGTTTATCCAAGATCTCGCAGGTGGCCACAGAGGTCGCCACAATACGGGCTTGTTCGGTTTGTCCGGACGATTGCTGTGAACCGCCGCCCGACTGATCTACGCATCCCGACAGAAGAAATAAGCAGGCGAGCAATGCCGCCAGTAATTTTACTTTTTTCATGGCTTTCTTCTCTTCTTATAAATTACAAAGGCAACCGCACCGGCCACAACGACAACCGCTACCACAATCCATACGATCAGCGCCGTATTGCCGCCGCTCTCTTCCTCGGCCGATTCCGACGATGCCGATGAAGAACTCGGTGCACTGCTCTCCTCTGCCTGAGAAGAAGCTGCCGAACTCAGGCTCTCTTGTGAGGATACCGCCTGGCTGGATACCGGTTCACTGGATACCGCCTCAGAAGAAGCTGCCGGCTCTTCGCTGGCAACCGGGACATCTTCTACCGGAGTCTCAGCAGTGGTCACCATTTCGCTGATAAAATTTCCTGTTCCCGCCGCAGCGGAACTGGTATCCAACTTCACAAAAAATTGGACGTCCCGTCCCATGGGGGTAACATAAAGAATAGGACTGATATAATTGTCCGCCGAATCCACCTCAAACCGATAATGGTTACAGGTATCGCCGACACGTTCGCAACTGCCGGTTTTGACAATCTCAGCATTGCGATAGGATCCGTCGTCGCCCTGGATCTGAATGCGTACATCACTGACATTGGACATTAATCCAAGGCCCAAAGTCACGTAAGTCTTGCCTTGGGACTGCTCCACCAACGCCTCTTCTTCCACAATGCTGGCACACATACTATCGCCGAGGGCGATGTTGGTACCGCCGTCCACTGTTTCACCCGTCTCCGGATTGACGTAAGAGGTGGTTCTGGATACAATGTATGCTCCGTCGTCCAAGGCGAAAACCGGAAGGGAGACAGCCACCAATAAGGCAGCTGTCACCACTCCGCAAACAATCCTTTTGATCCCTTTACCCATTTGCGCAGTTCCCCTCATGGTTTATTCTCCCTGGGAAGCCTTGCGCTTACCGCGAATGGACAAGGCCAGCATCATACCGGCCGAGATCAGAGCCACCATCATGAAGGGCAGCACGTTGCTGTCGCCATCGGTGTTGGGGTTCTCAACCGGATCTGCCGGAGTTACTACGTCCACAGAAGGATCGGAAGAATCGGTGGAGATCTTCTTCAAGGAGGAGTAATCCACTTTCACTCTGGCATCCAGATCCTGATTGCCCATCATAGCCACGTGGGGATTTACTTTTACCTTAATGTATTCCTGCGTGTGAGGAACGACGAAGGAGAAACAGGTGGGATTTCCGGAAGCGTCTTTCTTTTCCACCTTAGCCTCGGAGTAATTGCCGTCTGCATCGGCAACCTTCAGCTCCTGAAGGCTTGCGGTAATGGTCCCGAAGGTCATGGGCTTGGTATAGATGTACATAGTCATGGTGCCGTCTTTTACCACGATTCGAGCGGTTGTTTCAATCGAAGCTGCGGCCATGGAAGCCTGATCGTTGGTGGCGTGCCACAGCTGGATGGACACTTCATAGATGCCGTCTTCCAGATTGTCTTTGTCCAGAGGCTTGTCGCTTGTGTCGTCATCGGAACCCGTGGAAGAATCTTTCAAAGTCAGGGCTTTGACGGCAGCTTCAATATCGCTGGCCATTTTGTCCACTTTCACCTGATCGTTGGCTTTCAGATCCCGTACCACTGCGTCCAGAGCACTATTCAGCGCTGCAACCGATTCGTCTGTGTACTGCGACAGGTCGGCGGGTACGCTGGCGATGGCTTTGTCCACATTGGTATAGTCGGCGTCTTTATACTCGAGCTCTGCAATCTTGGATTCAATGTCCTCAGCCCAGCCGTCGACAGTGGCCTGATCCTCTTTGGTCAATCCATACTTCACAGCTTCTTTTGCCTCCTGAAGAGCATCCCAAGATGCTTCTGTGTAGAGGGATCCGTCTTCCGGGATCTTATCCAAAGCTGCTTCCACAGCGCTGTAGTCGGCGCCCGCATACTCAAGTGCATCGCGAGCTTCGGTCAGACGATCGATCATAGCATTGATTTCATCCATAGAGGCACCGTTTTCAATCATAGCCTCCGCTTCGGCCAGAACTCCTTCAAAGGCAGCCCATGTTTCAGGGGTATAGTTCTCTTCGGAAAGCTGGCGGTAGGAGTTCACCAAGTCTTCCAATTCGCTGGCATCGGCCTTGGCATTTTCAAAATCCAAAGTCAAAGTGACGTCGGTAGGATAAGGTTTCCCTCCGCCTAAGAAAGCATTCATAAAGTCAACGGTAATTTCCAAAACATAACTTCCATCGTCCGACGCATTGGTCAGCGGGAACTGAACTTCATCCGGCACCTGGATCTCTTCCACAGCAGAAACATCTCCGAATTTGGTGGAGGACTTCTCAGTCTTGTAGGAGAGATAGGTAGCTCCTTCTATTGTGAGTACGTTGGCATGGTATTCGCCCATCAGGTTGATCACCATATGCTGCAGATTGACTTTTGCCGTCATGTCGCCATTTTGATCTACGGTAACTTCGGCATTCTCACCAAATGCATTCGCAAATGCCTGCTGTACGGGCGGAAGCGGCGCCGCACTCACCAGAGATTTGACGGGCACTACATAAGTTCCCGGAGTCGATGCAATATCCGTTCCTTCTGCGAATGCACTGACCGCGCTCATGCTCAGCATCAGCATCGCTGCCAACAGCAGGGACAAACCGCGCTTTAGCCAATTCTGTTTGGTTCTTGCCATAAATCCATTCCTCCATTTTGTTCTTTTATTTTAAGTTAGTACTTACTAACTTAAGGACGAGAATCGTGCGGTTAAAATTTACATCTCCCCTTTCAGCACGATACGGCTTACAGATCCGGCGCCCTCTTTCTACGTCTGAATCAATAAAGCCGTAACTTAGTTTTAGCTAACTATTCGCTCTAAAAAATACGCCTTGCGGCGTTTTCATTGTTTGAGCAAGTCAATTATACTATAAAGCTCTTCCTTTGTCATACATAACTTTGTAGCATCACTGCAACAAACCGCCTACTTTTTTCCTCTTTTCTGCCCAGGAAAGCCCAGAATATGAGCTTTTATAAATGTTGCATGCAGGCTACAAAAATCTCGAAATTCCTTGCTATTCGGTACGCTATATTAATATAGTAAAGATCGCCGTGCTTTCCGGCATATGCATAACCCCTACGGAACATGCCATTTTAAGGCATACACTCCCATGAAGAATCCTGCTGGCATCGTTTCCTACGCTTAAAAAATTTAAGGCATCAGCTGGAAACGACAGAACATCTCCATTGCTCTGAGCATCACAAAATTTATTTCCGTCAAAATACTTTAAACTGCTGATTTTCCCTGTCATTTTCTTTCCATCGACTGCTGAATGATGAGAGGTATCCCGCGCCTTTAGACCGATGATTCCAGCACCTCGATTGACCGTCAAAAGACACGGATGCTCAAATCCATCGTTTGCCATGGAGATGTTGCTTCCATTTTTGGCCGATTCCCGATAAAGAATAAATGGGAACAAATAAGCTCCGTCGCGCAATTTTCTGCACAAAACCGATCCGTCAAAATTCCTTTTTTCTTTCAATATATGCCGGATTCGATAACGTTCCTCCATCCCCTGGATGACTTCAAAGGTTTGGTCAGAACAGTACATAGACAGATATGTGGCATCGTCTTGTGCATTTAATTGCGGAACCCCTTCATAAATGAGATGATTGATGGCAATGTCCATGCGTTCCGCATATTTCTTGGCCGAGATTACTCCACTGGGCGTCAATTTAGGATGTCTGCTATCGCTGCGGTCCAGCAGCCCCTCCTTTTCTAAGGATATCATAGCCCGGCTGACGGCATATTTCTCGGCGGCAAGTGTCTTTGAAAGATTGGTTACAGTACAGTTCTCTAAGGACATCTTTAAAAAGCAAATCAGGATGCGCATTTTTAAAATGTCAATGTGGCCTGGCATGTCTTTCTCCTCTACGATCGAATTGGTTTTCAGTTAGTTTTAGCTAACCAATTATACCACATTGTCTCTTTTTGTCAATTGTACCTGTCCTACATTGCGTTATCCTGCCGCAAAACAAAAGCCTGGAGCTGACTTTGCTCCAGGCTTACTTGGTGGACCTGATCGGATTCGAACCGACGACCCCCACAATGCGAATGTGATGCGCTCCCAGCTGCGCTACAGGCCCATAATCCCTATTAGACTTTTTTGATCTAACAGAGATAAATTATACCAAATCACCTTGGTCTTGTCAATATTTTTCCCTGTCATGACACACTCTCTCTTTAAAAAGAAATGATCCTTAATGCTTGCAATTCTAGTCTAATCCCAATATAATAAAAACCATATATTTGATATTTTATCTAAATAGTTTGTCATTATCTGTATAAAAATAAAAATTTCGAAAGGGAGATCTTATGTTTCGTATTGGGGAAAAATTTTCCTCCTGTTTTATTTGGTTTATTTATGGCTTATATTTTATTTTTATTGCAGCAATTCTTGTTTTTACTGTCGTAGGCCCAGAGGTAGAATATTTTCCCCTCCGTATGTTCATCATGGTTGTAGCAGGTATTCTAGCTATTTTTCTTCTATTATGGTTGTATAATACTAAATTAAAAAAACCGTTAGAAAAAGTTTCTCATCCTACAGTTGTATTAATATTATTTCTAATCTGTTTGTTCGTAAAACTGACTATTGTATTTTGTTTTTCCGTCGAGCCTCGTGTAGACTACGCCACCTTTTACAATACAGCAGTGAGTTTAAGTCGCGGCGAGCTCCCATCCAACGCTCGTTATTTAGCTCTTTTCCCCCATATTTTCGGCTATTCGTCTTTTATGAGCCTTTTTTATAAAATCTTTGGTACGAGCTATCTGATAGCTCCTATTGTAAATGCGGTTCTTTCTTCTCTTTCTATATTCTTCTTCTATTATATAGGTTGTTGCATTATATCTAAAACAGGTGGTATTTTTTCCTGTATTATTTGGATCTTCTTGCCTTCTCAAAGTTTTTACAATATATATGTGTTGTCCGAGCCTTTATATACACTGGAACTTTTGATCGCTTTCTCCCTTATAATCTTTCTAAGTAAACGTTTAGCAAAAACTTCTTATCCTATTTGTTTGGGAATTTCTATTCTTTTAGCCCTTGTTCTGCAACTTATCAATATGTCCCGTCCTATCGCTTATATTCCTATCATTGCTTTCTTCTTATGGTTCTTTTTGGTTTGTACAGATCATTTCTCAATAAAAAAGTTGTTGGCTAAAAAAGCTATCATATTTGCTGTTATGATGACTTTTTTTATAATTTTCTCCTCTTTAGGAAACTGGTTTTTGGAAAAGAAAATTGGAGAAGCTCCAGCTACAGCTCCTGGTTATAACATATATGTGGGCTTTAATGAAAAATCTTCAGGAATGTGGAATCAAGGCGATTCGGCATTGCTTTATTCCTACAGTGATCGCCCGGGATGGACTGCGGAACAGACACAGCAACAAATGCTGGCGGAAGCTAAAAATCGTATTTTATATGATAACATTAATTTCCCAAATTTATTTTTCCAAAAATTCCTAATACTTTGGGTAAACGATCAGTCGTGTATCGATTATTCATCTGATGTTCTTCCTTCTGTCCAAAACCTCCGTGCTATATGCAATGCATATTATTATATTTTGCTTCTTCTTAATTTAATTGGTATATGTGTTGCTATCCGTAAAAAAGAAAAATCAGCTTTCTTTCTAATTTGTATTTTTATGGTGGGGCTTACTCTAGCTCAAATGTTAGTGGAAGTTGCTCCACGTTATCACTATTCCGGTCTTCTTACTTTCACCCTCGTGGGAAGTTACTGTCTTGCCCATCTAGCTCAATGGATGCACTCCATTCCTCGAAAAAGGAAGCAAAATCTATCCACCAAAATTTAAGTAAAACCCCCCCATTGTTCTAGAACAATGGGGGTGTTTTACTCCTATCTAATTTTTAGGCAACATAGAAGAAATCCACTGCTTTTGTTTTGCGTCATCATTATCGTACAACAAAGGTGACGCCTTCTTTACGGGGTGTAGGATTCGGCTGTTCCTTCGGCAGCCCCACCGTTACACAGCACATAATCCTATAATCTCCGGAGACTCCCAGACGTTTAACCATTTGTCTGCCTTTCTCCCCATCGACATAAGGATCTGCCAGACCGATATAGCAGGAGCCAAGACCCATAGCATGGGCGGCAATTTGGATATTCTCAGCCGCTACTGCACAATCCTGTATCGCGTATTTACTGTAGGCTGGACCGCACACGACAAATACAGTAGGGGCATGGAAAAACACATGAAAATCCGGTACACTGGCCTCTTCCCGGTACAATGGGTCACTTAAAAGCATCGTTTGCACATCTTTGGAAATCTCATCCAATAGAGCGCGGTTTTGTACTGCTACCGTCACCCGCTCCTGCCGATCGTAGGCATTTGGCGCCATGGCAGCTGTTTGAAGCAAAACCTGCAATTGCTCTTCTGTAATCTGTTCCTTATCGTATTGACGCACACTCCTGCGTTTCAAAATACTCCGAATCACTTGGTTCATTTTTCTCTCCTTTTATTAAAGCTTCCGGCCGCGGCGTGACTTCGATTTCACACGGTCGCTTTTTTTCCGGTGAATGTTGATGGCGATGGATACAATAATATACAATACCACCAGCGACACAATTCCTATGATGACCGCCTTAAACCAGAAGGAATTGACAATATCGTCGATCATCTTCATGTAGTAGAGGGATTGGCTGCGGTTGACAGATTCCCCTGCCACAAGATCTACCTGTCCGATTTTTTCACCACTGAGCATAAGATCGGCTGTCCCAAGTACATCCCCCTTTTTCACCGGGGCGTCGACGCTCTCGGGTAAATTGGGCACCAGCAGGATACTGGAGCTTTCCACCGATGACGGTACCAAAGAGGACATCTCCTGGGAAGGATAAGCCAATACCGTATCCTTTTCCTCTCCCAAATTGACCTTTACATCCCCAGCCGGCTTGTCCACATCCACAAGGGTCTTTACCTGAAATGCCGGTAAGACCCATTCATAGATTTGTTTGGCCTCCTTAAAGTTGATGTAACCCTCTAATTTATTGCCGTTTTCATCCTCCGTAGGCGCTCCAAGCTGAATAAGAAGATAATTATAGCCGTCTTTGGAGGCGGTGGAAACCAAGCAGCGGCCGGCATCACCCGTATAGCCGGTCTTAATGCCTTTGACGTAACTATAATAGTATTCGCCGCCAACGCCTTTGTCCATCAACAGATTGGTGGTGATGAGGGTGCGTTCAGGGGTCAGATTGGTCGCCGGCATCGTATAACGGGCAGTGGAGCAGATCTCCATGAAATAAGGAAGATCCATAGCGTTTTTCACAATCTTATAAATATCCCGGGCGGTGCTGTACTGGTTGGGATCGTCCAGACCATGGGCATTCTCATAATGGGTATTGGTGCACCCCAGTTCCTCCATCCGCTTGTTCATCTGTTCCACAAACTCATCAATATGGCCGCCGCTGACAAAATCCGCCACGGCATTGGCCCCTTCACAGGCCGACTTAACCATCGTACAATACAAAAGCTCCCGGAGGGTAACCTCTTCCCCTTCCTTAAGATTCGCATTGGAATAGCCTGTCCCCAAATCGTCAAAGATCCGTTTGTTCAGGGTGGTCTGTTCGTCCAGGCGATCGGCGCACTGTTCCAATGCCAACATTGTGGTGGTAATTTTAGTCAGCGACGCCGGTGCCCGACGTTCATCGGCATTTTTCTCATAGACAATGGTATCGGTATCCAAATTGACCAATAAAACCGATTCGGTCTGCACCTCAAAGGGCGGTTCATAGGCCGCCGATCCGCTGATGGGGATGGCAAAAAAGGTGAATATCAGCAAGGCGCAAAGCAAAAACGCCTTTTTTTTCATAGACATTTCCTCCCAATGTGATATACTAATAAGTACAGTATATCAGCATTCCCTTAAAATGAAAAGCAGTTTTTTGGTCCTATCCGCTCTTTCTGCCGCTCTTTTCCTGCTGGAATTTGACGGTAAATGCGGTCTGATCGGCTGAGGCTGGATTTTATATTTTTTATATGCACCATTCGAGATTTTCTACGGAGGGATTCCATTTGGTCTACGTCACTGGCGATATCCATGGCGATATCACCCGCTTCTCCGAAAAGGAGCTGAAACTTTTAAAAAAACAAGATACTCTTATCATTTGCGGCGATTTTGGTTTTATCTGGAACGGATCCAAGTCGGAACAGAGGACGTTAAAACAGCTTAACAAGTCGCCGTACACCATCGCTTTTCTGGACGGAACCCATGAAAACTTTGATCTTCTAGAAGAATATCCCGTCCGGGAGTGGAACGGCGGCCGCGTCCATCAGATTATGGACAACATCGTTCACCTGATGCGCGGGGAGATCTATAACATCGAGGGCATGGATATTTTCACCTTTGGCGGCGGGGAAAGTCCCGACCGGGATCTGCGCCGCGATTTGAGCAGAGACGGTGAAGCCATGTGGTGGCAGCGGGAAATGCCTTCCTCCCAGGAAGTACAGCACAGCGCTCAGAATTTAGAAAATCACAATCTGACGGTGGACTTCATTCTCACCCATGAGCCTCCTGCCTCCATCAAGCATTTCCTCAATCTGGACGGCAGTCAGACTCATATTTTAAACACCTACTTCGATGAGATCAGTAAAACTTGTCAGTTTAAGAGGTGGTTCTTCGGCAGCTGCCACATTGACAAACCGGTTTCACAGCGTCACACCGCTATTTTCCGCGATGTCACTCCCCTCAATCCCCCGGTAAAACGCCAGAGGAGGCGCTCATGAAAATCCTGCACACATCCGATTGGCATTTGGGACGAGTGCTGTATTCCCATTCCCTTTTGTCTGAACAGCAGCATTTTGTGGAGGATTTCTTTCTCCCTTTGGTGGAACGGGAAAAACCTGATCTTGTCATTTTGGCCGGCGATATCTTTGACCGTAAAATCGCACCGGTGGAGGCCATCCGTCTTTTTGACCAATTCGTCACCTATATGTGCGCCGATTTGAGTATTCCGCTGGCTGTCATCACCGGCAACCACGACGGCGCCGACCGTATCTCCATAGGCTCCCGACTGCTTGCAGACCGGGGGCTTTATCTTGTTTCCCGTTTGGAACAAGGCCTTACTCCTTTTCTCCTCAAAGACGATTACGGCCCCATCCAGCTTTGGATGCTGCCTTATTTTGATCCGGCTATGGCCCGGGACGCTATGAACGATCCCTCTATCGAGGGCTTCGGCGGAGCTTATAAAGCCGTCTTGGACGATATCCGGCAAAGGATGGATCCTGCCGCACGCCAGATTTTAGTGGCACACTGTTTTGTCGCCGGCAGTTCGGTCAGCGATTCCGAATCCCCTCTCTACATAGGTGGATCAGGCGAAGTGGATGCCGGTCTTTTTGCAGGATTCCATTATGTGGCGCTGGGGCATCTGCACGCGCCTCAGTATCCCCGCCCCTTTATCCGTTACGCCGGCTCTCCCTTAAAGTATTCCTTTGACGAGGAGCATCAAAGAAAATCGGTATCCTTAGTCCAATTGACGGACAAGCTTTCGGTCAAGGATATCCCTGTCACCGGTGTACGGGACGTCCGCACTGTCACCGGGACTCTGGAAGAACTCCTCGCCCAATCCAGCAGGGATACTCATCGGGACGATTTTATTTACGCTTATCTTACCGATGAAGGTCCTGTATTTGAACCTATGGCTCGTCTGCGGGAGGGATATCCCAATATTCTAGGGCTGGAAAGCAATTGGCTCACGTCGAGTACCGTGAACGTCGAACGGCGGGATCTCCGGGAATCCCTTCGGAAGCAAGGTACGAGCAGCGATTTTACCATCTTCTCCTCCTTTCTCGCCCAGGTATGCGGTACCCAGGCCGATGCTCAAACAGAAGAGTTATTCCGCGCTATTTATCGGGAGACTCTGGGAGAGGAGGCCGGTACATGAGACCCCTTAAAATCGTCATGCAGGCCTTCGGCCCCTATTTGAACCGCTGTGAAGTTGACTTTTCCCGTCTGGGGAAATCGAAGCTCTTTCTGATCGCCGGTCCAACCGGCAGCGGCAAGACCACTATTTTGGACGCCATGAGTTTTGCCCTTTATGGGGAATCCACCGGCTCTCTGCGCAAATGGAAAGAGATGCGTCACACCGCCGCACCTCAGTCGGTTCCTACATTGACTGAGGTGGAATTCTCCTTGGGACAAGAAGCCTACCGCTTTGCCCGTTCCTACAGCCAGCGCACCGTGAAAAAGCGAGCCGGCGGTACCGAGCTCAAAATTGAAACCGAGGCAAGCTGTTATCATTGGCAGAAGGGGCATTGGAAACTTATGGATTCCGGACCTCGAGTATCCGCCATCGCCAAGGAACTTTTGGGATTTACTCACGATCAGTTTTCTCAGGTCATTGTCCTTCCTCAGGGGGAATTCCGCAAATTGTTGGTTGCCAGCTCCACAGAAAAGGAGTCTATCTTAGAGACCCTGTTTGCCACAGGACGGTGGAAACAAGTGACAGCCGCCGTCGTAGCCGCCGCCGATCAGCTCAAGAGACAACTGACCGCAGCGTCGGAAGAAAGGCAGAATCTGCTTCGGTTGGAGCAAGTGGATTGCTTCGACGCCCTGAAACAAAAGCTTCTGGAGCAGGAAACGGCTTTCTCTGAAAAAAAGAAACAGTCCCTTCTTTTGGAACAACAGCTCTCTGCGGCTCAGGAGGCCCTGCGCCAAGGACTGGCCCTCCACGAACAGTATGAGTGTCTTTCTAAGGCAAAAGAAAGACTTTCTTCCATGGAAAGCAACCGCTCCTCCATCGAGGAAATGCGGGTTAGACTGGAGCATGCCAGACGCGCTGCATCCCTTCATCCCTATTGGTCGGCCTGCCAATCGGCTCAAAGCATCTATCAGCAAAAGAAGTCGGATCTCGAGGCGGCCATCCGCTCCCTCAAGGAGGCTGAAGAAGAATATCAATCGGCCGGGGAGAAAGCAAAACAGTTGCCCTCCTTTCAGGAACGGGCTGAAGCAGAGTCGGGACGAATAGCACTTCTGACCCGTTCCGTAGAACAGTGCCAGCGTTTGGAAAACGCCCGGCAAAACCGAGCTTCCTTGCAGTCTCAAGTAACTGTCCTCCATTCCCAGCAGCAAAGCTTAGCGGAGGAATGCTCCCAATTGGACGCCCGCCTGCAAAAGGCTCAACAGTTCCTTCAGGAGCAGTTTGACCAGATCATCTCCCGTATTCCCCTTCTCACCGCTCAGGTACAGGAATTACAGACAGCTGTCAAGGAACGGGACGCTGTGAAACGATTGGAGCAGGAGGTCATCAAAGCCCAATACGCCTATGGTATGGCAGGACAGGAAGTCGAGGATGCCCGTATCTCTTCCGTAGCGGCGGACAACGCTTATCTTTTGATGGAAAAGGCCGCTCAGGCTGACGCCGCTTATTGGCTTGCCAGCTCCCTCCTTCCAGATGAACCGTGCCCTGTATGCGGGTCTACTTCCCACCCGGCTTTGGCCGTCCCTGCCGGCGGCGTCCCCGCCCCACAGCAGCTGGAAGCTTGCCGCACTGCCAAACAACAGGCTGCCGAGGCTTTCCAGAGGGCGGAGTCGAAGCTTCAACAGAAAAAAATAGTGCTGGAAAATGCCCAAAGCCAATGGCAAGAGGCAAACGAGATATTCTCCCGCCGGGGAATCGATGCCCGGACATTGAACGCCACGCTGGAGCGTACCCAATGTCAATTGGACAACGCGCAGGCTGAGGAGCAAAAACGTCCCGGATACGAAAAAGCCCGGGATAAAATCCAGGCAAAACTGCAGTTAAGATCGGCTGATCTGGATCGATGCCGTCAGGAGGTCTCCCAGGCAGAGCAACGTCTGGCTGCCGCCATCGCCGCTCAGGAGGAGCTTTCCCAGTCGTTGTCCGGCGCCAAAGGAAACGCATCCGATTATCAAAAACAGCTTTTAGCAGCCAAGCATCTGCATGAATCCCTAAAAAAGCAGATCGAGTCCATCCAAACCGCACTGCAAGAAGCTCGAGTAGAGCATACCAAATCCCTCCAGGCCCATGCCGCCGCTCAGAAAGCCTTAGAGGAATCGATCTCACATTTCGAGCAATGCCGTCGGGAATGGGAAACGCAATGTCTTTCCCTCGGCGTCGCCCCGGATGAAAAGCATCACGATTTCTATCTGCCAAAAGAAGAAATGGAATCGTTGGAACAGCGTATCCTGCAGTTCGACCGCAGCTATGATCTGACCAAGTCCCAGACAAAGGATCTGGAGCAGCAGTTGGACGGAAGCTCCCCTCCCGATCTGGACGCTCTGCGCACGCGGCAGCAGGAGGCTCAATTGCAAAAATCCCAGTCGGATACCGAACTCGGTTCTCTTCAAGCTCGGACTGCCTCCCTGAAAAGAACCTGCGAACAGTTAGACGACTGCATCAAACGCACCGCTGAATTGGAGCAGCAGTACACTCGCACCGGCGGCTTGGGACAACTGCTTTCCGGTAAAAATCCTCTCAAAACTCCCATCCATCAATTTGTATTGGGCGTTCTGCTGGACGACGTTGTGCGCACCGCCAATCTCTATTTCATCCGCCTCAGCCGCGGACAATACAGCCTTATCCGTCAGGATTCCCAGGGTGGGCAGGGATTCCGCGGGCTGGATCTTTACGTCAACGACGCCCATCGAGGCGGCACCCGTTCGGTGAAAACCCTGTCGGGCGGTGAGCTGTTCTTGGCCTCTCTATCCCTGGCCTTTGGTCTGTCCGATGTGGTACAGAGCATGGCCGGCGGCGTTCATCTGGACGCCATCTTCATCGATGAGGGGTTTGGTACGCTGGACATGGAGACCTTGGAGGCGGCCATGCGGGCGCTGGACGATATCCAAGCCTCCGGACGTCTGGTGGGCATTATCTCTCACGTCCGGGAACTGCGGGACCGCATCCCCATGCGCATCGAAGTATCCCCCGATCCCCACGGAGGAAGCTCCCTACAGTGGAAAAACGACGTCTAATGGCATTTTGCCCTTGCTTCCCCCATGGATTTTACGATTATTTTACGTGATTTACAAAAAAGACATGGATTTTTTCCTGTTTTATGGTATAATATTCTGGATTATTTATCTGAGGTGATTCCCATGAATCTATTCAAAAGCCTATTCGGATCATACAGCAAGCGTGAATTAAAGCGAATCGACCCGATTTGCAAACGGGTCTTGGATTTAGAAGAGACCTATCGCGCTATGTCGGAAAGTGAGCTGAAAGGCTCTACCGAACGGTTGAAAGCCCGTTTGGCCGACGGTGAAACTTTGGATGATATCTTACCCGACGCTTTCGCCGCCTGCCGCGAAGCTTCTGACCGCGTGTTGGGAATGCGCCATTTCCCAGTACAGATCATCGGCGGTATCATTCTCCACCAAGGCCGCATCGCCGAAATGAAAACCGGTGAAGGTAAAACCTTGGTGGCCACCCTTCCCGCCTATTTAAACGCACTGTCCGGCAAGGGCGTGCATATCGTCACGGTCAACGACTACCTGGCCCGCCGTGACTCGGAGTGGATGGGCAAGGTCTACCGTTATCTCGGGCTGAAGGTTGGCCTTATCGTCCACGATATGTCCAATGAGGAACGCCGTGCGGCTTACAATGCCGATATTACCTATGGCACCAACAACGAGCTGGGCTTCGATTATCTGCGCGACAACATGGTGATTTATAAGAACCAGAAGGTACAGCGCGGCCATAATTTCGCCATCGTGGACGAGGTGGACTCCATCCTCATCGACGAAGCCCGTACCCCCCTCATTATCTCCGGCCAGGGCGACAAATCCACCGACCTTTACGAACGCGCCGATCGTCTGGCCCGCACCTTGAAAATGTACAAGGTCAAGGAACTCAATGATAAGGAAAGTCACGACGATGTGGACGGCGATTACATTGTCGATGAAAAGGCCAAAACCGCTACCCTGACCCCTGCCGGCGTGGAAAAAGCGGAAAAATACTTCGGCGTGGAAAACCTGATGGATGTGGATAACATCACGATTCTCCATCACGTCAACCAGGCCATCCGTGCCCACGGCATCATGCACCGCGATATCGATTATGTGGTCAAAGACGGTGAAGTCATTATCGTCGACGAATTCACCGGCCGCCTCATGTTCGGCCGCCGCTACAACGAAGGCCTCCATCAGGCCATCGAGGCCAAGGAAGGCGTCAAGGTGGAGCGGGAGTCCAAGACTCTGGCTACCATCACCTTTCAGAACTTCTTCCGTCTTTACAGCAAGCTGTCCGGTATGACCGGTACCGCTACCACCGAGGAAACCGAATTCCAGGAAATCTACAAGCTGGACGTTGTGGAAATCCCCACCAACCGCCCGGTAGTCCGTACCGACTACCCGGATGTGGTGTATAAAACCGAACAGGCTAAATTCAAAGCCGTCATCGAGCAGATCGAGGAGTGCCATGAAAAAGGCCAGCCCGTCCTGGTGGGCACCATCTCCATTGAGAAGTCGGAAGTCCTGTCCAGCATGCTGAAGAAAAAGGGCATCAAGCACGAAGTGCTCAACGCAAAATTCCACGAAAAAGAAGCTGAGATCGTCGCCCAGGCCGGTAAGAAAGGCGCTGTCACCATCGCCACCAATATGGCCGGCCGTGGTACCGATATTATCCTGGGCGGTAACCCTGAATTCATGGCCAAAGCGGAGATGCGCCGTCAGGAATTCGACGAGGAGCTCATCAACGAGGCCACCGGCTTTGCTGAGACCGACGACGAAGAGCTGCTCAACGCCCGCAAGACCTATCAGGAACTGCTTAAGAAATACAAAGAGGAGCTCAAGGATGAAGTGGATGCCGTTAAAGAGGCCGGCGGCCTGTTTATCATCGGCACCGAGCGCCATGAATCCCGCCGTATTGACAATCAGCTGCGCGGCCGTGCCGGCCGTCAGGGCGACGTGGGCGCCAGCCGGTTCTATCTGTCGCTGGAAGACGATCTGATGCGTCTCTTCGGCGGCGACCGCATCAACAGCCTGATGGAATCTTTGGGACTGGAAGAGGATACCCCCATTGAGAATAAGATGCTGACAAACTCCATTGAGAGCGCCCAGCATAAGGTGGAAAGCCGTAACTTTGCCATCCGTAAAAACGTGCTCCAGTACGACGACGTTATGAACCGTCAGCGTGAGATCATCTACAGCCAGCGCGATAAGGTTCTGGACGGCGAAGATCTGAAGGATTCCATCGAGAAGATGATCTCCGAATGCATCGAGCGCAATGTCCGCCGTTACCTCAATGGCGAACAAAAAGAACATTGGAACTTCACCAGTCTCCGTGAAACCTATTTGGGCTGGCTCACCACTCCCGACGACTTCCACTACACTCCCATGGAGCTGGAGGGCACCGAACCGGAATACATCATTAATCTGCTCATAGACCGTGCCAAGCAGGTATACGAAGCCCGTGAGCTGGCCTTTGGCGAACAGCTGATGCGTGAGATTGAACGGGTCATGCTGCTGCGTATGGTGGACACCAAGTGGATGGACCATATCGACAATATGGAAGAGCTCAAACGAGGCATCTCCCTGCGCGCCTATGGTCAAAAAGACCCGGTTGTGGAATATCGTCTGGAAGGTTTCGATATGTTTGATGAGATGATCGCTTCCATCCAGGAGGATACCATGCGTCTGGTTCTGACGGTACAGATCCGCCAGAAGGAGGAACCCAAGCGCGAGCAGGTGGCGAAACCCATCGAGCCCGCTGGAGACGGTTCCGATCCCGCCAGCAAAACGGTCAAAAACAAAGAGAAGATCGGCCGCAATGACCTCTGCCCCTGCGGCAGCGGAAAGAAATATAAGAAATGCTGTGGAAAAGACAAATAAGCCACTTCTTGCCTGCAATCCCACTATGATTGCCTAAAAGGAGGCCCTTTTGATGATTCTAAGCAAACGTCTGAAACAAGTCCTGGCTCTTGTGTTGTCCCTGACGGTGCTGACCTCTTTGGCCATCCCCGTCGCCGCCGATGCCGATACCCGTCCCTTCCTCAGCCTGGGCAAGGAACAATCAGATCAGGAACGGCAGACTGTACTGGAGCTGCTGGGTGTGGATCCTGACAACTTGGATGATTACAATGTCCTCTATGTTTCCAACCAGGATGAGCATGATTATCTCTCGTCCTATATGTCGGAGTCGCTGATCGGTACCAGGGCTTTGTCCTCGGTCTTGATCGTCCCTACGGAAGAAGGTACAGGCATTCAGGTCACCTGCCAAAATATCAACTACTGTACCCCCGGCATGTACCGGAACGCTCTGATCACCGCCGGCATCACCGATGCCAACGTCAAAGTCGCCGCTCCCTTTAACCTCCCCGGTACCGCCGCGTTGGTAGGCGCTATGAAGTCCTATGAAGCCATGACCGGCGAGCCTCTCTCCGATGAATCCAAAGACGCCGCCACCAATGAATTGATCGTCACTGGTGACGTAGGCGACAGCATCGGCGATATGGAAAAGGCCGAAGAATTGATGGCTTTGGTCAAACAAGAGGTTGTGGAAAAGGATACCAGCGATGAAAAAGAGATCGGCGATGTGGTGGACAAATCGGCTGATGCTTTGGAAGTTCAGCTAAGCGATGAGGATCGTCAGCTTATCATCGATTTGATGAAAAAGATTGCCGACTTGGATCTTAACATCGACAGCATCAAACAACAGGCTCAGGACCTTTATGACAAATTGTCTGATATCAACATCGACACCGGCTTCTTTGCTTCCATCGGCCAATTCTTCAGCGATTTATGGAACGCCATTGTGGAGTTCTTCACCAATCTCTTTGGCGGCGGTGGCGATGCTTCCAGCCAGGTTTCTTCGGAACCTGTATCCTCAGAAGCCTCTTCGGAAACGGAATCCCAAGCAGAGTCCAGCAACGCCGCCGAACAGGATGACACCTCCTCCAAACAGGAAAGCAGTCGTCCCGCCTCCTCGGCCGCTCCATCTAAAGCACCTGTTGCAGAAGAGCCCACTTCCTCTTCCGGGGATGAAACGCCTTCCAAAGCTCCAGTCCAATCGGAAGAACCTGCTTCCAGCCCAAATGCTGAACAGCAGACGGAAGTCTCTTCCCAAGCGGCAGCTTAACTGTTTCAAAATAAAAACAGCCAGTCTGTTAACAGACTGGCTGTTTTTCTAACGCTATATGTAGTTCTCTCCATTCACTAAAAACAGGCTGTGGAAAATTTTGTCCACAGCCTGTCGTTTTTATTTTGTTATCTGCCCAACAAATGATTGATATCGGCTTGCAATGCCTCTGTCTGTGCCTGGGCATCGGCACGATCCTTCCCCTTGGTGGTATAGTAAATCTTCACCTTGGGCTCTGTGCCGGACGGGCGGACAATAACCTGTGCGCCTCCCTCCAGGTTATAGGAAAGCACATTGGACTTGGGAAGTTCAATGGTCTTCTTTTCCCCGGTAGCCAGGTTGGTCTCTTCCGAGAGCTCATAGTCGGCGGCGCTTATCACCTTGCGTCCTGCCAGCTCCTTAGGACCGTTGGCCCGAAGTCCCTCCATAATGGACTGTAGCTCGGCCATACCAGCGGCGCCTTCACAGACAATGTTCTGGACGCTGTTGAGATAGTAGCCATGCTCGGCGTACAATTCCTGCATGACCTCATACAAGGTCTTGCCCTGGTTCTTATAGAAAGCGGCCATCTCGCAAATCAGCATGGAGGCCACTACGGCGTCCTTATCCCGGACATAGGTGCCGGCCAAATAGCCATAACTCTCCTCAAAGCCGAAGATGTACCGCTCCTGCTCATTCTTCGCCTCCAGGAGGCCGATTTGTTCACCGATAAACTTAAAGCCAGTGAGCACTTCAATAAGCTCTACGCCGTATTTTGCGGCAATCTCAAAGCACAGTGCCGATGTCACGATGGTCTTGACGGCAATGGGATTCTTGGGCCAATTGCCTTTGGCGATGCGCTGGGAACAAATGTAGTTGAGGAGCATGACGCCTACTTCGTTGCCGGTCATCAGGATAAACTCATCCCCCTGATGGACGGCGATACCCACACGGTCGCAGTCGGGATCGGTCGCCAAAAGGATATCCGGATTGACGGTAGGAGCCAGTTTGAGGGCACATTCAAAGCTCTGGCGGATCTCCGGATTGGGGAAGGGCGCGGTGGGGAAATTACCGTCGGGCAGTTCCTGCTCCGGCACCACTGTGACGTTCTCCAGCCCACAGCGTTTTAAGATAGCCCGCACCGGCTTATTGCCTGTACCATTTAAAGGGGTATAGACCACCTTCAGATCCTTGGCGATACCGGGATTTACGGCCTGCTTTTGCACTTCGTCCAGATAAGCCTCCAGTACCTCCGGTCCAATCACCGAAATCATGCCCGACTGGACGCCGTCTTCATAGGGGATTTTTGTGATCCCGTCAAACAGATCAACCTTTTCGATTTCGCGTGTGACCTCATCGGCTGCATCCTGGGTCATCTGGCAGCCGTCGGGGCCATAAGCTTTATAGCCGTTGTACTTGGCGGGATTGTGGCTGGCCGTCACCATAACGCCGCCCTTGGCTTTGAAGTACCGGACGGCAAAGGACAGCACAGGGGTGGGTTCCAATTCCGGGAAAATGTGGACTTTGATGCCGTTGGCTGCAAAGATGGCGGCGGTCTCCTTGGCAAACAGATCGGATTTGATGCGGCTGTCAAAGGAGATGGCCACGCTGGGCGAATCAAAGTTGTTGTTGAGATAATTGGCATAGCCCTGGGTTGCACGGCGCACCGTATAAATGTTCATGCGGATGGTGCCCGCTCCGATGATTCCACGCAAACCGGCTGTACCAAATTCCATATCGGCATAAAAACGGTCCGTGATGGCTGTCTCGTCCCCTTCAATGGACTGGAGCTCTGCCGCCAGATCGGGATCCTCGACTGCTTTTTCTTTCCAAAGTGTATACAGTTCCTGTTCTCTCATAAAATCCACCCTTTTCTCATGATATCAGGCATTTTGCACAGGGAATCGACAAATTAATAAAATTTATCTAGTTATATCATAAGTCTTTCCCGACATGATGTCAAGAAAAATGAAGGGACTTCCATGTCGAAATTGTTAAATTTTTTCTTTTCCTTGCGTAGGCTCTCAAAAGATATTAGAATAGAAATGTTTACTAATTTTCAAACAGTCACATACTAATACATAGATACAAAATAAGAAAAGGGAGGAAATCCGATTTGATTTGGCATAACCGCTCCATCGAGGATATCGAAAAGGAGCTACACACATCCGCTACCCGTGGACTTACCCAATCGGAAGCCGCCGCTCATCTGGATACCTACGGCCTCAACCGTCTGACAGAACGTAAAAAGAAAACCTTCTTGCAGCGTTTCCTCGAGCAGATGAAGGATTTTATGGTCATTATCCTGCTTATCGCCGCCGCTGTATCGGCCGTCCTGACCATCGTGGAGGGGCACAACGATTGGCTGGAGCCCATTATTATCATCGCCATTGTACTTCTCAACGCCTTTTTGGGCGTCATCCAGGAGTCCAAAGCTGAGGCGGCTCTGGAAGCCCTGAAGGGTATGTCGGCCCCCAATGCAAAGGTTTTACGGGATGGCATTGTGTCGGTCATCAATGCCGAACAGCTGGTGCCCGGCGACATCATTCTGCTGGATGCCGGTGATTTTATACCGGCCGACGCCCGCCTATTGGAATCGGCCAGCCTCAAATGTGAGGAATCGGCCCTCACCGGCGAATCCCTGCCGGTGGAGAAGGATGCTTCGGTCATCGTGGATGAGATCGCACCTTTGGGGGATCGGGTCAACATGGTGTACTCCGGCTGCTCGGTGACCTACGGCCGCGGCAAAGCCATGGTGACCGAAACCGGCATGTCCACCGAAATGGGACGCATCGCCTCCATGCTGAACAATGAGTCGGAAAACCAGACCCCTTTGCAAATCAAGCTGGCTAAGCTGGGCAAGACCTTGGGACTACTTGCCTTGGGTATCTGCGCTGTTCTGTTTGTGTACGGCATTGTCACAGGACAGGGGCTATTCGACATGTTCATGACGGCGGTATCCCTGGCCGTGGCAGCCATTCCAGAAGGGCTTCCCGCCATTGTCACCATCGTACTGGCCATGGGTGTCCGGCGTATGGTCAAGAAAAACGCCATTATCCGCCGTCTGCCTGCGGTGGAAACATTGGGATCGGCCTCGGTCATCTGTTCGGATAAAACCGGTACCCTCACCCAGAACCGCATGACGCTGATGGAAGTGTATACTAGAGGCAAAACACTTGATTTGTCCGACAGCAGCCATGAGGGCATCCAGGCTCTCCTGCGTTTGGGCGTGCTGTGCAACGACGGACGCGTGGAAAAAGGCGAGGACGGCACCTTCAAGCACGTGGGGGATCCTACCGAGACCGCCTTAGTGGCCGCCGGCTTACATTTCGGTATCGACAAAGGAAAGCTGGAAACCGAATATCCCCGCGTTTCGGAGATCCCCTTTGATTCCGACCGCAAGCTGATGACCACCGTCAATTACATCGACGGCAAATATGTCGCCATCGTCAAAGGCGCTCCGGATATTCTTCTCTCCCGCTGTGTGGACGGCCATCCGGAAGAGGCCCTCAAAGTCAACGATGAAATGGCCTCCCGGGCCCTGCGCGTACTGGCCATCGCCTATAAGGATCTGGATGCCATTCCAGTGGATCCTCAGCCTCAGGACATCGAACAGGGGCTTCATTTTGCAGGACTGGTGGGGATGATCGATCCGCCCCGTCCGGAAGTCATCGACGCCATCAAAACTTGCAAAGGCGCCGGCATCCGTCCCATTATGATCACCGGCGATCACATCGCCACTGCGTCGGCCATCGCCAAGGAACTGGGCATCTTGGAGGACGGGCAACAGGCCATTACCGGCGCCCAGCTGGCCCAGCTCTCGGAGGAAGAGCTCCGTGAGAACATCCGAAGCTATTCGGTCTATGCCCGGGTTTCCCCGGAGGATAAGATCCGCATTGTCAAGGCGTGGCAGGATACCGGTGAAGTGGTCTCCATGACCGGCGACGGCGTCAACGACGCTCCAGCCCTCAAGGCTGCCGACATCGGATGCGCTATGGGCATCACCGGCACAGACGTCTCCAAAGGGGCTTCCGATATGGTGCTCACTGACGATAATTTTGCCACCATTGTCTCAGCCGTACAGCAGGGACGCGGCATCTTCGACAACATCCGCAAAGCTGTTATCTTCCTCTTGAGCTGTAATTTAGGTGAAGTCTTGGCCGTCTTTGTTTGTATGCTTTTGTTCGGCCGCTCCCCTCTTTTGCCCATCCATCTGCTGTGGATCAACTTGGTAACCGATAGTCTTCCCGCTTTGGCGTTGGGTATGGAGCCGGTGGAATTCGATGTGATGAACCGCCGTCCACGCGCTAAAAATGAAAGCATTTTTGCAAACGGCATGGGATGGGCCGCCGGTCTACAGGGTCTGATGTTGGGCGCCATCACCTTAATGGCCTATTGGCTGGGATGTTCCCATTTCTTCTCGGTCAGCGCCTTTGGATCCTCGGCAGATCCGGCTCTGGGCCAGACCATGGCCTTTGGCGTACTGGCTTTGAGCCAGTTATTCCAGGCGTTCAACGCCCGCTCCAGACATTCCCTATTCCGTATCGGTCCCTTCTCCAACCGCTGGATGATCGGCGCTTTCTTTGCTTCCGCCGCCATTTTAATGCTGGTCCTTTTACTGCCTCCTCTGCGTTCCTTGTTCCAGCTGGTGGCTCTGCCTCTCCACGAATGGGAATGGATCTTGGCTTTATCGATTTCCCCTATCGTGCTGGTGGAACTCTCCAAATTCGTTTTATGGATCTCTCATAAGTGGAAAAATCGAGTCGATTCCTAAATCCAGATTGTTTCAAAACCACAAAAGAGCCGCCAAATTAATTTGGCGGCTCTTTTTCGAGAGATTTTCCCTCTCGGGAAGTAACTTTTATTGAGTCACGTTTAACGGCAAGGTCATACAGTCATCCTGCCACTGTCCGGTTCCGGGATTGCGGGCCTGTACAGACAGCACACGCTGTCCAGCCGTTCCCAACGTGATCTCAAGGGACCAGATCTTGACTCCATCTTCCACTTTGACATCGGTCACCGTTTTGGTAATACTCAAGCCTCGTTCGTTAAAGATTCCCAGTTGGGTGATATTGGGAGTGGTCTCTACGGTAAACCGAATGGGTTCATTGACCTTTGCCATGTAGTTGCCGTACACGGAGACGATGCGGGTTTCCTCCGGCCGAGCCACTACATCCAGCACTGTTTGGACGCCAGAATCCTGGAAATCATGGGTTTTCGTCTTGTACCAGATATTAAGCGTACGGCCCTGGCCGGCTGTTCCGAGACTTGTGACCACAGTCCAGGTCTTAAACCCATCGGGATCATACACCGACTTGACCTTTAATAGGCCGAAGTTCCTTCCGTACTCATTGCAAAGGGATAAGCCCACCACATCGCTGGTGGTGCGGATGGTCATGGTGATCTCTTCATTGACATCGTACTGGGCCGGATCCCGATCCAAGCTGACGCTCAGAACGCTGCTCTCCACAACCGGTTGCTCTTTCTCAAATCCAATCGACTGGATGTTGCCCAAGAAAATCAAGTTGGCTTTGCACACAAAGTAGATGTTCTGTAGGCCGGTCAACGGTTCCTCCAACTGGAGATCGGCTTCAAACCTTTGATAATCGTCCCAGCCGGCGGTGGGAGTGACGGCAATGGTTCCAATGGGTTGACCAGTGGGGCTGTCTTTGTAAACTTCAATGGTTCCGCCGTTGCAGTTATAGCTTTCCAAAACCGATACGTCGGCGTACACTTTGCCGTTTTGCAGGCCTTCCTCGCCAAAGTCCAAGCGGTTAAAGCCCAGCCAGTTGCCATTTTCGACATACTCCATGCAGCTGCCGTCGGCATGTTCTGTAATACGGCCGGATTTGATGGAATATTCCGTGGCTGAAATGGTTTCATAGGCCGAGCGGGCGCCGGTGGTATTGGCAAACGCAAACGACCGGACGTTGCCCAAAAAGACCAGGTTGGAATGGAAGACCAGATAAATATCTTGGTCGCCGGAGATGGGCTGCTGTAAGCCGATTTTCCCTTCAAACTGGACGTAGTCGCTCCAAGTCCCCGTGGGGGCAATGGTCACAGTACCCATCAAATCGCCGTCGGGACTTCCGCGGCGGACTTCTACGGTACCGCCGTTGCAATTGCCGCTTTCTTCCACAGCGGCTTCCACCAGGACAGTGCCTTCCTGGAAGTTCTCGCCAAAGTCCAGCTCCGAGAACTTGAGCCAGTTCCCATCTTCCACGTACTCCATACAGCTGCCGTCGCCGCTCTCCACGATGCGGCCGGATTTCTCGTTGTACTCGGTGGCCATAAAGGTATTAAAGGCCGATTTCTCAAACTGGAAGGAAATCAGGTTGCCCAGGAAGGTGGAGCTGGAACGGAATACCAAACAGATATTCTGTTTGCCTGCCAGCGGTTCGGAAAGGGAAATGGCGCCGGTGTAGGGCTGATAATCGTCCCAATCGCTGGAGGTTCCTACTTGAACAGTGCCAAGCAATTGGCCATTTTCTGAATCTTTGCGGACCTCTACGGTGCCGCCCTGACAGACGTCATTGTTAGGTCCGCCGATCATACAGGTGATGGTACCGTCTTGGAAGCCAGTTTCTCCAAAGTCAATGGATTTATACAGGATGGAGTTGTTGTTTTCAATATAATCCATACAGTCGCCGGTCTGATGGACGTTGCCCGAACGTCCCGCATAGTCCACCGCGCGGATGGATTCATAAGCATCCAGCGGCTCAAACATACGGTTTTGCGGCACAAACTCAGGCGTCTGAGAGGTGCTCCACCACATGAATTGCACCAGGCCTCCCTGGCTCGCATCGTTATTGGTGTAGGTAAGTTCAATGGGATACAGCTGATTGGCTGACAGGTTGACCTGATAGACGTTGAGGGTGCAGCCCTCGGGGACCTCGATAGTGCCGTTGTTGGTGGAATGTACAAATTCGCTCTCTTCCACCTTTTTGCCGTCAAAGATCAGTTCCATGTCGCCCTTGACCACAAACCGCAGTTCATAGGTCTGATCGTAACTGGGTAAAATGCTTCCCGAATAGGTGGCGGTATAGGAGTTTTCTCCGCTTTCCCCGGTGGGGTTTTCTCCAGGTTCCCACTTATAATCGATCTCACAGGTTCCCTCGGTTTTGACCAGGTTGGCGTTGTTTGCCTCGGTTCCCGTGTAATAATTGGCCTCCAAGCCGGTACCGTCGGCCGTCTTGGAATAATGGACGTAATTGGGATCATATTTGGGCATAGGGGTGAGATTTTTATCCAGCGTTACATTGCAGGCAAAATCATCCATAAAGCCGGACAGATCCAGCACATTGCCCTCTTCCACAGTGAAGTCGATGTCGTGGACGGTGGTTTCCGAAGAAGCCGTGCCGTTGGGGGTGATGTTGAGGGTGTCGAAGGTGATGGGATCTTCTCCTTCTTCGTAAAAGGTCTTGGTGATGGTGTAGGTGGCTTCCCCAGTGCTCTCATCGTAAACCAGTTCTGCCCAATACTTGGGATAGTAAAGGGGCGTCACCAGTTGATCCGTGCCGGGAATGGTGCTGGGACCAAGGGTCAAGGTATGGTTGGGAGCATCGATAGACGAACCTGCCAGCACATCGTTGATGAACCATACCACCGGGGCGGTCATGTAGGTGGAATAGGCCGGGTTCCACAGGTTCTGTGTCCAGGTGTAACCCTGGCGGAGATTGACCAGCTGGGTGTGTTCCAGCACCTCAAAACCGTCCTCCACATAGCCAGCTTGGATGGCCGCCATGCCGCCGTAGCTGTCCAGATAGAAGGGCCAACAGCGGGACCCGGCATTGTCCAGCGATCTCTGTGCCTCCATGTCGTAAACCTTGGGGGCAAAGTAATCGCCGGTCTGCTGGATGGAGGTGGTGATGAACTTCTTCATGTGGGAGACAAAATTCTCAAAGGGGATCACATCGCCAAATCCGGAATAGCGGCTGATGAACTGGCCGGCCATGGCGCCGGAGAACATGATGTTCTCCATGACGGTACCCTCTTGGCCGTCAGAGGCGATGTACTCCGGATCGCTGCCGAAGGAATAGAAGCCAAGTCCACTGTCGTCTTGGATATAGAGCTTCTCCACGTCGGCCGCCGTTAGATCGTAAAGACGCGCGTATTGGGCGGCGTCCTCTTCCTGGCCGTTGATCAAGGCAATCTCCTGGGCCATATCCAACATATTGAGATAGACAATGCCCGAGAAGATCAGGATATCCGGATGGGTATAATCGTCGTATGTTGTATAGTAATTGGGGTAGTTGGTGCCGGGTTCGCATTTGCTCTGGATGAAGGCCATAGAGTCCTTCATGACGTCATAGTACTGGACGAGGTCGGTGTCGTCGCCGGTTTGGCGGTAGTAGTTGAGCAATTGCAACATCCAAGCGCCGGTGTTGTCGATCATGCTGCCGTTGGGGGTGGGGTTATATTTGTTGTCGGGGTCGGAATCGGACATACCCACATAATAGTGGATGTCGTAATGCTGGATCTCCCCGTTTTCCCCTAGGACGTTGGAGAACTGGCGGTTCTCATTGACGTTGAGCTCAGGGAACAGCTTTTCATAAAACGGATGGGACGCCATCTTCTGGTCCATGGTACCGCCCAGGCCGCCCATTTCACCTTCCAAGGTGGTAAAATTCATCCGCTTGTTGAGCACGCCGTTGGTGAACAGGGCGCAGCTGCTGTTGATCTCCTTAAACTTGAGCCAATCGGGCATGTTGCTGTCCAAAATAGGCTGCTGCCACTCCAGAATGCCGTCGTAGATGTGCTCTCCATTTTCGGTGGCGTAGGAGGCCAATTCCTCTATACTGGAGAAGAAGTTGTGGTAGTATTTGTTATAATCGGAATTGGGAGCCTTGCTGGCGATCTGATCCATATCCTCTTGGGTGTATTCCGGCATATACCATGCCACCAGGAAACGGACGGTCTTGGTTTCCCCTGCGTCAACCGTGGCGCTCACCGCCACGGCGCTGCCGTTGGTGGGCTGGCCGGCCTGCTGGGTGCTGCTGCTCAAGGCCACTTTTCCTTCGCCCGACGATTGGAATTCACCGTTTTGAACAAACTCATGGAGGGCGTTCTGATCCCCTAACTGGTAGCTCTTCAGGGTGGAAACTTCGGTATCGTCGGTGTCTTCGGCCAAAATGACAAAGTCGGTGTTGTAGTTTTGGAAGGTCATTTTGTTGGGGATGATGGTTTTATCCGCAGACTGCTTGACACCCTTCCAGGATCCAATGGTAATGTCCTCGGCGGTGGTATCGGGAGAGGTCATGTTGTACCAATCGCCCGATTCGCCGTCTGGGTTAAAGTTTGCGTTATTGTAATTGTTGGTATCCTTGATGCCGCGGCCGATCAGGTCGGCCCAAGCAAACAAGGCGCTCATTTTCTGCGGCTGGTCGGAATCGTTGGTCAGTTCCACCTCATACCATGCCACTGGCAAAGAGGAGTCCTGAACGTTCTGGGCCACTACACCGGAATAGGCGTTAAAAGAGGCATTGGCGATTCCGCTCTCTTTCGCGTTTTCAAAATCCAACTCCAAGCGGGGGAACAAACCAGTGTAGTAAGAATCGGAGTATCCCTGCATGCCGTACTTGGTGTCGTTATCCCGCTGGAGACGGGCTGCCCGGCCGCTTTGCCAGGCGGCTAAGAACATACCGTCCGAGGAATCTACAAAGGATTTGTGGATGTTGTTAATACAGTTGCGGGTGAACTTTCCTTCCGGAGAAATCTCATAGTAACCGACACCGGTGCCTCCCAAAGGCACGCCGCTGGGGCCGGTGTGATTTTCCAGCCTCATGTAGTTGATGTTGGCATCCTGGGGGCTGTCGGTAGCCGGTGTCGCCAAGGCTGCAAAGGGCGCCATGGTCACCGTCATGAGAACAGCCAATGCTCCCGCTAACAGCCTTTTCATTCTCTTCATGTTTTCCAGTCATCCTTTCTTAATAAATCAATAAAAATGATACAGAAAAAAATTGTAACTTTTCCTCCTTTCTTTTCACACATTATTAATTTATTTTCCTATTATATTTTATATCAATTTTTTCAATATAAAAGTATTTTATTAGACAAATAGTTTTATATCATGTAAAAATTCGCATGTATTCTTTAGTTAATTTTTCCCATTGAAAAATCCCTGTGAAATTCATACAATATGGATGCTTTGATCTGAAAGGCAAAAAATAAGGAGTTTTTGTCAAAAAAACAAAAACTCCTATTAGGGAAATATTATTATAAGGCTTTTGTATATTAATGCTTTTTTTGGTTCCATATCTGTTTTGCTTCTTGAACAAAATGATAAATGGCGTCCTGATTCCCATCGCTGATAGGGATTTGATAAGTCTTGTCCCCTGCCTTGACCCAGAATCCTTTGGGACCGGAACCCAGGTCCTCTACGCTGCTCCAAGGCAGGTATACAACGCCTACTCCATAATCATAAGCGTCAATGAGGGTCATGCCTCTCCCCTGAAGTTGGATGAGGTACTCTCGGATTTTTTCTTCCTTCACCACCTTCTGGGGATAAAGAAACCGTTCCGATTCCCAATGGTATGTGTCCACATTCTCATCCAAACGGAGGGCCATCTTGCTGAAATTATACATGCGGTAACTTTGGTCTATTAGGTCCAAACACACTGGATTCTCCTCCAGGAAAACATTGATCTTATAATCCGGCGCATTCCCCAAAAAGATGTTGAGAAGCGGCATAAACGCCGGTTCCTTGGGCTTATTGAACTGGAAAGTCTCCCGTTTGATCTGCCCCTCCTGCCGGTAGATCACCGTGGCACAGCAGTTGAGCAGCTTTTGGTAGTATTCCACCCCGACGACTTCTCTGCAGGAAATCACCGCCTTGTCGGCATGGGTAGAGGATGTCTCCCGCAGCAGCATGACCTGATCCCCAAACCAGGCTACGGCATATTCTCCCTGCCGTTTCCACAAGCGATGGAGGCTGGGGACATACGTGACATTTTGGAGAGGCATTCCCTTTTGAAGCCACTTTTCCACTTCTTCCCGATAAGCGTAGGGCAATTCTTTGATATTGTCGATGACCTGAGGCCATGAGGCCACGGTAGGACGGCTATCCACTAAATTCTGTTTTTTCGAGAACCACATGGCTCATCCTTCCTTTTCGCAAAAAGATAGACGGTAGAAACAAACGCGGGCAGAATCCTGCCCGCGTTGCGCAACGCAAATTATAATTTACATGGTCTTTTTGCTCTGATAATCGCCTACGAAAGCTGCTCCAATGATGCCAGCGTCATTGCCCAATTTTGCCCGGATGATTTGAGGCAATTTCACCTGTTTGCAGAATACATCCCGCTTTGCATATTTACGCAGAGGTTCCAGAACATAGTCGCCTTCATTGGCGATGGCTCCCCCGATGACCACAGCCTCAGGTTGGAAGATATTGATGACGTTGACAACACCTTCCGCAATATAGAAAATAAACTGATCCACTACCTGCTGGGCCACGTCGTCCCCAGCTTTGGCCACCTCAAAGATGTTGCGGCCGTTGAGTTTAGTGCCCGAGGCGCGCAGTTTTGCAAGTTCCGACTCCGGATGGGCGTCGGCTGCTTCATTGCCCTGGCGGATAACTCCAGTCATAGAAGCATAAGCTTCCCAGCAGCCGTTGCGGCCGCAGGTACAGGGTTGGCCCCCCGTCTTAATGACAACATGGCCTAACTCCCCGCCTGCATAGTTAAAACCGCTCCAGATGCGGTCGTTGAGGATAACGCCGCCGCCGATGCCAGTACCAAAAGTCAGAATAACGGCGCTGTCCAGTCCGCTGGCTGCTCCGGCCAAAAACTCGCCCAAAGCTGCACAGTTTGCATCGTTGTCCAGATAGACCGGTTTGTCAATGTATTTATTGAGTTCCTCGCGCAGGGGAACCATATCCCAACCCAGATTGTTGGAATAAAGAACGACGCCCTTCTCGATGTCAGGCGTACCAGGGCTGCCGATGCCGATTTCTTTAATCTCATCCATAGTGGTACCGGTTTCCTTCATCAGCTTCTCGATGAGGGATGCCATATCCTTGACGATATCCTGCCACGGACGGTGGGAATCGGTGGGCACCGAGCCCTTTTTCAAAATAGAATAATCCTCGTTTACAATGCCGATGGCGATATTAGTTCCGCCTAAATCGATACCGATATTTTTCATCTCGACCCTCTCCTCTGTTGTTTTAGCAAGTGACGAAGCTGCGCAGCAGGCTGCAATTGCCAGTGACGGTATAACTGCCAATTTTTGCAGGGATGACAAAGCTGTCGCCCGGGCGGAAAGAAACGCCGTTTACTTCGCCTTCGCCTTCGGTGCAAATGAGCATCTCAAAGCGGTTGGGATCCACTTCCTGAGTAAAGGAACCGTCCACCTTCATGAGGGTGGTGGTAAAATATTCGCACTTGACACCGTCGTTGATATCGATGCGTTCATGGCCTACCGAGGACTCCAATTTGGTGACCTGGAGGGCTTTTTCCACATGCAATTGACGGAGATTCCCCTGGGCATCCCGACGGTTATAGTCGTAGACACGGTAGGTGGTGTCGGAATTCTGCTGGATCTCGGCCACCAGGATGCCGGCGCCGATAGCGTGGAGGGTACCGGAACGCATGAGGAAGGTATCCCCTTCCTTGACATCCACATAGTTCATCACGTCTTCCAGTTTGCCGTCCTTGATGGCTTTTTCAAACTGTTCCTTGGTGAGATCCTGGTTAAATCCATAGATAAGACGTGCTCCCGGTTTGGCGTCCAGCACATACCACATCTCGGTTTTACCGGGATCGTTCTTTTCCAGTACAGCGGCCTGCTCGTCGTTGGGATGCACCTGGACTGACAGGTTGTCGTTTGCATCGATGATCTTGACCAGCAGCGGGAACCGGCCATTGCAGGTCGCAGCTACCTGATCGCCCAACAGATCGGCGCCCATTTCCCCCATGGCCTCGCCCAGTGTCAGGCCCTCCAATTCGCCGTTGGCCACAACGCTCTGGCCGTTGGGATGACTGGCCACTTCCCAGGATTCGCCGGTTTTGTCAGAGGGGATATCCTTGCCGTAACGGGTGCGCAAGGTATTGCCGCCCCACAGCATCTCTTTAAACACAGGTTTCATTTTCAAAGGATAAAACATGCGGGTTCACTCCTTATATTCAAAATCAATCTATCAAAATCAG
Source organism: Solibaculum mannosilyticum (assembly GCF_015140235.1). Lineage (GTDB taxonomy): Bacteria > Bacillota > Clostridia > Oscillospirales > Acutalibacteraceae > Solibaculum > Solibaculum mannosilyticum. Next base: position 1,986,299 of record NZ_AP023321.1, read on the forward strand.
AATGGCAACCAAATTAATAAGCCTTGCCCCAGATGACCGTCTTCTTGGCAGGTTTTCCACAGCACACACAGGTATCGGAAATATGCTCCTGCTCAAAGGGCATGCAGCGGGAGGTGACGCCCGCCTTTTCCTTGAGGGCTTCCTCGCAGGCCAGGTCTCCGCACCAGGCTGCTTTGATAAATCCAGGACGGGTGGCGGCGGCTTCGATCATCTCATCCATACCGCCCGCTACCGAATAGGTCATGGATTCTCTCCGATCCAGGGCCTTTTGATACATCCCGTCGTGGACGGCTTTGAGCAGCTCGGGAATGCGCTGTTCCAACTCGCTCAGCGGGACGAAAATCTTCTCCCGGTTGTCGCGGCGGACGACGACACACTGGTCCTTCTCGATATCCTTGGGCCCGATCTCCAGACGCAGCGGCACGCCCTTCATCTCGTATTCGGCAAATTTCCAGCCGGGGGACTGTTCGGACGCATCGGTCTTGACGCGGCATACCGTCTGGAGACGTTCCTCCAACTGGGCAGCCTTGTCCAGCACGCCCGGCTTATGCTGGGCGATGGGCACGATGATGACCTGGGTGGGAGCGATGGCCGGCGGCAATACCAGGCCGGAATCGTCGCCATGGGTCATGATGATGGCGCCGATGATGCGGGTAGACATTCCCCAAGAGGTCTCATAGGGGGTCTGGAGGGTGTTGTCCCGGCCGGTAAAGGTGATGCCGAAGGCGCGGGCAAAGCCGTCGCCAAAGTAATGGCTTGTACCGCTTTGCAGGGCTTTGCCGTCGTGCATCAGGGCCTCGATGGTATAGGTGGCTTCGGCGCCGGCAAACTTCTCTTTGTCGGTCTTCTGGCCCTTGATGACCGGGATGGCCAATTCTTCCTCGCAGAAGTCGGCATACACATTGAGCATCCGTTCGGTTTCCTCGATGGCTTCCTCCGCCGTCTCATGCATGGTATGCCCTTCTTGCCACAAAAATTCCATGGTACGCAGGAAAGGACGGGTGGTTTTTTCCCACCGGACCACCGAACACCACTGATTGTAAAGCTTAGGCAGGTCGCGGTAAGAGTGGATCACCCGGGCGTAATGGTCGCAGAACACCGTCTCCGATGTGGGACGCACGCACAAACGCTCGGTCAATTCCTCCTCGCCGCCGTGGGTGACCCAGGCCACCTCCGGGGCGAACCCTTCCACATGATCCTTCTCCTTCTGGAGCAGGGATTCGGGGATAAACATAGGCATATACACATTCTCATGCCCTGTGGCCTTAAACCGGGCGTCCAGGCCCTTTTGGATATTCTCCCAAATGGCATACCCCAGAGGACGCAGCACCATACAGCCGCGCACGCCGGAATAGTCCACCAGCTCGGCCTTCTTGACCACGTCGGTATACCACTGGGCAAAATCCTGATCCATCGGGGTGATGGCTTCTACCAATTTTTTCTCCTGACCCATGAAATGAAAACTCCTTTGTTCACCAAATAGCAGCTCATCTGACAAGCGCCGTCATGGGACGGCCGCTTTTTTCGCATATTTTGGGATATTTTCTTATAAAAAACCTCTTTTATTATAGCCTGATTAGGGCAACATTTCAATAGAATTTCGCAGTCCAAACAGGAAAACCCTCCCTTTTTCCCGTCTGATCCCCGGATAAAACAATCCCCGACAGCCGTCCCTTTCCAGGACGGTTGCCGGGGATCAAAAGCATTTGTCGTTTTTAAACTAGGAATTCTCCTCAATGTACTTGACAAGAGCGCCCACGGTGCGGATATTTTCCACCTCTTCGTCGGGAATCTCGACGTCAAATTCATCTTCCAGCGTCATAACCAGATCGACCACGTCCAGGGAGTCGGCACCCAGGTCGTCGCTGATGCTGGTATCAGAGGTAATGGAATCCTCCTCCACATCGAACTGCTCTGCCAAAATGGCCTTGACTTTCTCTAGAACCACTCAGAACACCTCCTCATCCTGAAATCGTGAAGACCCAGCCGCCCGCCGCTCTCGTAGACAAGGCGACGCCTTTGTGCTATTATATTGAAAGCACAGGCCGGATATTACCAATTATCTTATGCGCTAACAAGGCCTTTGTCAATCATTTTTTTCAAGCTTTTTTTCCATCAGAAAATTTTTCACCAGCGGAGGGACTTTCTATGAAACGCTTTGGACTGATCGGCCATCCTTTGGGGCATACCTTATCCCCCTGGATCCACCGGCAGCTTTTTTCCCTTATGGACTGCCAAGCCTCCTATGACGCGCTGGATATCCCGCCCGAACAGCTTCCTTCCCGCAGGCAAGAGCTTCTTTCCCTGGATGGATTTAACGTTACCATTCCCCACAAACAGGCTATTATCCCCTATCTTAAGGGATTAAATAGGCGTGCTTCCCTGTATGGGGCCGTCAATACCGTCTGCGATGGAGTCGGGTACAACACCGACTGCCTCGGTTTCCTTCAGGCTTTGGCAGGGGGAGGCATCTCCCTCTCCGGCAAGGTGGCGGTGTTAGGGGCGGGAGGGGCCTCCCGCGTATTTGCCATGGAGGCCGCTTTGGCAGGATGCATGGTCACCATTGCGAGCCGGGCCAGCAGTGTAGAAAAAGCGCGGGCGTTGGCCCTTGAAGTGCAGGAGAAGGTGCCGGGCTCCCAGGTATCGGCCTGTGATTTGGATGAGCTTAAGGGTCCCTTCGATGTGCTCATAAACGGAACACCGGTGGGAATGTTTCCCCATGGGGACGCCTGCCCTGTCAACGATACCGTCATCCATGGATGCGGAGCTGTGTTCGACGCCATCTACAATCCCACCGATACCCTGCTGCTGCGAAAGGCCAAGGCGGCTGGGGTAAAAGCCGTAGGCGGTATGCCCATGCTGGTCTGGCAGGCGGCCAAGGCCCAGGAGATTTGGCTGGGGACGTCCTTTGATTCCAAGGATGTGGACGCCCTTGTCCCTCAGGCCACGGAGGAGCTCATGCGCACCTTCGGCCGGCACGAGTGACGGGGGGACTTCCTATGACGGAGCTTGGTTCCATCCCCACCATAGGGGCCAACATGGAAGAGCATCTGATCCGGCTGGGATACTCCACGTTGGATTCCCTCACGGGACAAGATCCGGAGGAAATGTATGAGCGGGATGTGCAGCTCCACGGCGGGCACTTGGACCGCTGTGTGCTGTACGTCTATCGCCTGGCCGTCTATTACGCCGAGAACCGCCACAATCCGGATCCGGACAAGTGCCGGTGGTGGGCGTGGAAGGATTGATGAAAGGGGAGTTCTTATGACGCAGCCGCCCATTGTGCTTTGCGGATTCATGGGATGCGGCAAAACAACCGTAGGAAACATGCTGGCCCACAAGTTGGGATGGCAGTTTGTAGACATGGATCATTTTATCGAGCATCGGGCCGGGAAAACGGTGTCCCAGATCTTCGACGAGCTGGGTGAACCGGCTTTCCGGGCCATGGAACGGGAGGCCGTCGGCATCTTGTCGTCCCAATCCCGGTTGGTCATCGCAACCGGCGGAGGGGTGCTGACCTTTCCGGAAAATGTGGAGGTGTTCCGCAAGGCCGGATGCCCCATTGTACTGTTGGACGTGCCTCCCGAAGAGGTGGCCCGCCGGTTACAGGGGGATACATCGCGGCCGTTGCTCAACGTCCCCGACCGGTTGGAAACCATCCGCCGTTTGCATGGGGCGCGTCTCCCCCTCTATCAAAAGGCGGCCGACATCCAAGTGGATGCGGCAAAATCACCGGAATTGGTGGTGGAAAACATCACTTTATCACTTAAAAGCAATAAATTTCCTCTAGACGGTTGACAAAGAGGGAATTTGAGAGTATCATAGCACCAACGTCAGGTGAGATACCTGGTTATTTGTCGAACGAACGGAGGACTTTTTCATGACGGCCATGAGCAAACGATTTAGCAGCTTTTTTAACGCCCCGTATTATTACGGCTGGCGTATTTTGTGCTGCCGATCCGTGCTTGCTTATCGTGACCCTCGGAAAAGTCTTTTGGAAGCGGTATTGTAATATCCGCTTCTGTTTGACCGGTCGATGATGCGCGGAATCCATGGCAGCATGGATTCCGCGCTTTTTGTTTGTCTCCTTGAGGACGTCCCCATTCCAGCGCCCGGCGGACGTTTTCTCAAGCTATCATTCTTGGCGCGCTGGAGAAATGGAGTGTATCATGATTATCGTACTCAAACGCGGCACCACGCAGGATCAAATCGACGCTTTCAGTCAGCAGTTTATCGATCGCGGCCTGACGGTCAATTCCTGGCACGGCACCCATGAAACCGTCCTGGGCCTTCTGGGTGATACTTCTGTCATTGATATCGAGTACGTACAAGCCCAACCCATTGTTTATAAGGTCCAGCGCGTACAGGAGCCCTATAAAATGGCCAATCGGAAATTCCATCCCGACGATACGGTCATCACCCTTCCCGGCGGTCAGACCATCGGCGACGGCTCCCTGACCCTCATCGCCGGTCCCTGCTCAGTGGAAACCGAGGATCAAATTTGTGAGGTGGCCTCCCGCGTCAAAGCCTCCGGAGCGCAGTTCCTACGCGGCGGCGCCTTTAAACCCCGTACCTCCCCTTACTCCTTCCAGGGACTGGGCACCACCGGCCTGGATCTGCTCAAAGAGGCCCGCGCCAAAACCGGCCTTCCCATCGTGACGGAGATCATGTCGGTGGCACATCTCGACCTGTTCCGGGATGTGGACATCATCCAAGTGGGCGCACGCAACATGCAGAACTTCGAACTGCTCAAGCAGCTGGGCAAAATGGATAAACCTATCCTGCTCAAGCGCGGTCTGGCCAACACCCTGGAGGAATTCCTCATGAGCGCGGAGTACATCATGAGCGGCGGCAACGAGCGGGTCATCCTCTGTGAACGCGGCATCCGCACCTTTGAGACCTTCACTCGCAATACGTTGGACATCTCAGCAGTACCGATCCTCAAAAAGCTGTCCCATCTCCCTGTGGTCATCGATCCCAGTCACGCGGCCGGTATCCCGTGGCTGGTGGAGCCGCTGAGCATGGCTGCCATCGCCGCCGGCGCCGACGGCCTCATCATCGAGGTCCACAACAATCCCGCCAAGGCGTTGTCGGACGGCGCTCAGTGCCTGACCCCCGATCAGTTCGACGCCCTTGCAAAGAAACTCAATACCGCTCATCAGGCCCTTAAAGCCTTATAATCCAGAGGACGACACAATGAACATTACCATTGTAGGGTTAGGACTGATCGGCGGATCCTTGGCCAAGGCCATCTCCTCCCGTACCAGTCACATCGTATTCGGCATCGACCGGGATCCCAAGGTGTTGGATGAGGCGCTGGCGGATGGCGCCATTCGCCACGACATTGGCCTGGGTGCCTTGGAGAAGTCCAACCTGGTAATTTTAGCCCTCTATCCCGCTCAATGCATTAAGTTTATGGAGCAAAACGCATCCCGTATCCGGAAAGGGGCGGTGGTCACCGACGTGTGCGGCGTCAAGAAAAGCATCTGCGACGCCCTCACGCCCATGGCAAAAAAGTTTGGTTTCTGTTTTGTGGGCGGACATCCCATGGCCGGCCGGGAACAGTACGGCTTTGAAGCGGCCAAACAGGATTTGTTCGACGGGGCCAGCTATGTCCTGACCCCGTCGGACGGCTGTGACGATGGGGTGGAACGCATCCGGGAACTGGCGCTCTCCATCGGATGCGGACGTGTGGTGCTGACCACGCCGGAGGATCACGACCGCCGCATCGCCTACACCTCCCAGCTGCCCCATGTGTTGGCGGCTGCCTACGTCAATTCGCCCACCTGCCCCATGCATGTGGGATACAGCGCCGGCAGTTACCTGGATGTATCCCGTGTGGCCCGCATCAATGAAAATCTGTGGCCGGAATTGTTTATTCAAAACAGGGATGCCCTCGTGGTTGAGATAGACTTTCTCATTCAAAATTTGACCCGGATGCGGCAGGATGTGGCTTCCAAAGACCAGGATGCCCTTACCGCCGCCCTGCGAAACAGCCGTTTGCGAAAGGAGACCTACGGATAATATGGATTCTTTACTGGTTCACGCCTCCACCCCCTACAGCATTTTGATCGACTTTGATCTTCTCTCCCAGTCCGGGCCCTTGATTCTCTCCCATTTGGACAAGAAACCCGAACGGGCCGTCATCGTCACCGATTCCAACGTGGCGCCGCTGTACCTGCACACCGTGCAGCGCTCGCTGGAAGCGGAGGGTATTGCCGTAACCCCTATGATCTTCGGGGCGGGGGAATCCTCCAAGCGTCTGAAAACGGTGGCGCAGATGTACAGCGTCTTTTCCCAGGCAGGCCTCACCCGCACCGACATCGCTGTGGCATTGGGCGGCGGCGTCACTGGGGATATGTGCGGTTTTGCTGCGGCAAGCTATATGCGCGGTATCCGTTACATCCAGATCCCCACCACCCTGCTCTCCCAGATCGATTCATCGGTGGGAGGGAAAACGGCCATCGACATCGACGAGGGCAAAAATCTAGTGGGCGCCTTTTGGAATCCGGCTTTGGTGCTGTGCGATATCGGCACTCTCTCCACCCTGACCCCTCACTTTTTTGCAGACGGTATGGCCGAAGCCATCAAATACGGCTGTATCAAAAGTCTTTCTCTCTTTGAACAATTGGAGAAACAGAATGCTTCCGATTTCCTGCCCGACATGATTTCCCAGTGCATCCGCATCAAATGCGGCGTTGTGGAACGGGATGAACGGGAGTCTGGGGAGCGCATGCTGTTAAATTTCGGCCATACGTTGGGCCACGCTCTGGAAAAGTACTATCATTACGAGGGCTTGTCCCACGGGGAAGCGGTAGGCATCGGCATGGTGCTTGCCTCCCGCGCCGGCGAGACCCTCGGTATCACCCCGGCCGGTACTGCCGACCGCATTGCCGCTTTGCTTCAAAAATATCATCTGCCCACCTCCGATCCCGCCCCTCTTGGGACGCTGGCCAAGTTCGCCCTCAGCGATAAAAAGAGACTAGGCAGCACCGTCAACTTCGTGGCCCTCAAGACCATCGGGGACGCCTTTGTCCATCCTGTCCCTCAATCCCAGTGGGAGGCATTTGTGTTGGGAGGTGCCTCTCGATGAGCAGCGTCACCGTTACTCCCGGCCGTCTGGAAGGGACCCTCACCCCTCCGCCCTCCAAGTCGGCCGCCCATCGGGCCATCTTAGGGGCGGCCCTGTGCAAGGGCATCAGCACCATCTCCCCCATCGCCCTTTCCGACGACATCACCGCCACGTTGGAGGCCATCCGAAGCCTCGGCGCCGTGGCCACCTTGAAAGGGGATGCCCTCACGGTGGATGGGTCTCACACCTTTTCCCGTCGTGATGTTACCATCGACTGCATGGAATCAGGCTCTACCCTGCGGTTTCTCATCCCGGTGGCGGCGGCAGGCGGCGTTTCGGCGGAATTTGTGGGCCGGGGACGTCTTCCAGAGCGTCCTATCGGCATTTATCTTGATTGTCTGCCCCCTTGTGGTGTACAATGTACAACACAAGGGGGGCTTCCTCTGCATATCCAGGGAAAACTACAGCCCGGCGTTTTTTCCCTGCCGGGGGACGTCAGTTCCCAATTCATCACCGGGCTTTTGTATGCCCTCCCTCTCTTGGAGGAGGAAAGCCGCATCGTGCTGACCACCCCCCTTCAGTCGGCCGGGTATGTGGATATGACCATCCATACCCTGGCCCAGTTCGGCATTGCTGTAGAACAATTGCCGGACGGATATCGCATCCCAGGTGGACAGCAGTATCAGCCCAACAACATCCAAGTGGAAGCTGACTGGTCCCAGGCCGCCTTTTTCTTGGCGGCCGGCGCCTTGGGCGGGGATATCACGCTGGAAGGACTTCTTCCCCTTTCCGCTCAAGGAGATCGAGAGGCCGCCCATCTATTTACCCGGTACGGCGCTCTGGTGTCCTGGTCTCAGGGAAAGCTTTCTTGCCGCAGTAAATTTCTGTGTCATCAAGAAATTGATGCTTCCGACATCCCCGATCTGGTCCCCATTCTGGCCGTGACGGCGGCGCTAGCCAGCGGTGAAACGCGCATCAGCGGCGCGGCCCGCCTGCGTATCAAGGAAAGCGACCGTCTTGCCACTACCCAAGCTCTTATCACGGCTTTGGGCGGCCACTGTCGTCAGTTTCACGACGGTCTTGTGATCCGCGGTATTCCAGCCCTGTCGGGCGGACAGGTGGACGGCGCTGGGGATCATCGCATCGTCATGGCGGCCGCCATTGCGGCCTTACGCGCTTCTTCCCCGGTCACCATCCTGGGGACTGAGTCTGTGAATAAATCCTATCCCGCCTTTTTTGAGGATTTTAAAACATTAGGCGGTCAAATCCAATTCAATCCGTAAGGGGGAAATGCACTTGTCATCATCCTGGGGCAATTTGATCCACATCCAAATTTTTGGCGAAAGTCACGGCGGCGGCATCGGCGTGGTGCTGGACGGCCTTCCCGCCGGTTATCCCATCGATATGGACATGGTGCTTCTGCAAATGAAGCGCCGTGCTCCCGGTCAGGACCTAACCTCCACCGCTCGCAAGGAAAGCGATAGTCCGGAAGTGCTCTCCGGCATGCTCGACGGCCGCACCACCGGCGCGCCTTTGGCTGCATTGATCCGCAATAAGGATACCCGGTCGGGCGATTACAAAAATCTCATGAAACTTCCTCGGCCCTCCCATGCCGATTACACCGGCCACGTGCGGTACAGCGGATTCAACGACGTAAGAGGCGGCGGACACTTCTCCGGACGTCTCACCGCTCCTCTGGTATTCGCCGGTGCGGTATGCCGTCAGATTCTCCTTTGCCACGGCATCCACATCGGCAGCCACATCCGCGCTATCGCCGGAAAAGAGGATACGCCCTTGGATCCGGTGACGGTGGACGCCGTTCAGCTGGATGAGTTATCCCAGCAATTTTTCGCTTTGGTGGATCCCAAGGCAGAAGACGCTATGCGGCTGGAGGTGGAAAAAGCCCGTCTGGATTGCGATAGTGTGGGCGGCATCATAGAATGCGCCGCTGTGGGACTCCCCGCCGGCATCGGCTCCCCCATGTTCGACGGCATGGAAAACCGCATCGCCTCCCTGGTGATGGGCATCCCGGCGGTGCGGGGCATCGAATTCGGAACCGGTTTTGCCGCTGCATCCATGCGCGGATCGGAGCACAACGACGCTTTCGTCCCGGGGGATGGACAGGTTCGAACCCTTTCCAATCATCATGGCGGCGTCATCGGTGGTATTACCTCCGGCATGCCCCTGCTCTTCCGGACGGCCTTCAAGCCGACTGCCTCCATCGCAAAACCCCAGCAGACCATCGATCTCACTTCCGGCAAACAGGCCACTTTGGTCATCAAGGGACGCCATGATCCCTGCATTGTCCCGCGGGCCCTTCCGGTGGTGGAAGGCGCTGCAGCCATCGCCATCCTGGACGCCATGATGGAGCTGGGAAAAATCCCGCCTTATGAAGGAGGCCGTAACCATGACGCTTGATGAAATCCGCAAAGAAATCGATTCCATCGACGAGCAGCTTCTGTCCCTCTTTGAACGGCGCATGCAGGCCGCTGTTGAGGTAGCGAAAATCAAACAGAAAACCGGACAGCCGGTGTTTAACGCCAAACGGGAAGAGGAAGTTCTCAGCCATGTGGGCGAGGCCGCCGGCAATTTAGGATCCAGCGCTAAAATCGTCTTTCAGACCATGATGGACGTCTCCCGTTCCCTGCAACACAACATTCTAGGAGGCGGCATGCCTCTCAAACATCTGGTGGACGAGGCTGCCTGTGAGCCTCTCAGCGGACTGCACGGCGCCCTCGTCGCCTGTTATGGGGAATCGGGCAGTTACTCCCATGCCGCCGCCACACAGATGTTTCAGGATGCAAGGCTTTCCTTTTGTCCCCAGTTCAGCAATGTATTTGACGCCATCCAAAGCGGCGACGCCGACTATGGTGTGATCCCTGTGGAAAATTCCACCGCCGGATCGGTGACCGAAGTTTACGACCTTTTAATCCGCCACCAGTTTTACATTGTCAGCGCCGTCAAGATGCCTATCGATCACTGTCTCTGCGCTCCCAAAGGCGCTTCTTTGGAAACCATTCAAAAGGTCTATTCCCATCCCCAGGCCCTGCGGCAATGCTCTTCCTTTGTGTCCTCCTTGGGGGCCGAACCCATCCAGTACGCCAGCACCTCCACGGCGGCTAAAACCGTCGCCCAATGGAATGATATTACCAAAGCGGCTATCGCTTCCAAAGAGGCGGCCAAGCAGTACGGTTGTGTTATTCTGGAGGACAGCATCCAGAATCAGAAAAACAACTGCACCCGTTTTGTGGCCATCTCCCGCAAACTGCACATCGAACCCAGTGCCAACAAAATCAGTCTGGTGTTCTCTATCCCCCACACCACGGGATCCCTCTACCGGGTATTGGCCAACTTCGCCGCCCTCGGCTTTAACCTGACTAAAATTGAATCCCGTCCCATTCAGGAGAGCCGGTTTGAATATTATTTTTACCTGGACTTCCTGGGCAACGCGGTGGGGGACGATACCCTTCATCTGCTGCGATGGCTTTCGGAAGAGCTCCCCTATTTTGCCTTTTTGGGCAACTATCCGGAACAGACCTCCGGCGCAAACGGCGAAGCATAACAAAAAAGAAAAAAGACGGCCTTTCTCAGGAAATCTGGGAATTGGCCGTCTTTTTGTGTCAAAATTAGTATAATACTATCTATGTAATACTTTTAGTATAATACGATATCCTCTTTCTAGGATAAAATCTTGATTCATCCCACACTCTTCCCCCATATTTTTCCCATTTTACAACGAGAAAGACAAGTTTTCTTGCTACTCCTACAAAAATAGGCCGTCGATGCCAAATCTTTTTCTCCTTGGAAAAGGCACGTCCAACAGTCCTATTTTTGTATATTCATGTCGAATTAATACTATTTGTATATATTATACCACTTGGAATAGGTAGAATTTCAGGTAATTGGTTTCCGGGACATTCCAGAGAATAGGATGATCAGGGGATTGCTGACGTGCCTCGATCTGACGCAGCTGTACTCCTGCATCGGCCGCTGCATCGTGCAGCATCTTACAGAATGCATCCTCCATGACAAAATGACTGCAACTGCACGTCGCCAAATAGCCGCCCCGTGGAAGGAGTTTCATGGCGCGATAGTTGATCTCCTTGTATCCCCTCAAAGCGCTTTGCACCGTCTTGCGGGATTTTGTAAAGGCTGGGGGATCCAGAATAATAAAATCGTAAGGCTTTTTACCGGCATCCAAGAGCTGGGGCAGTAGATCAAATACATTGGTACATACAAACTCCATACGATGTTCCAGACCATTCACCTGGGCATTGCGGTGCGCCATGTCCACCGCCTCTTGGCTGACGTCTACAGCGCATACCTGTTCGGCCCCTCCCAACGCTGCGTTGAGGGCAAAGGATCCGGTATGGGTAAAGCAATCCAACACCTTACGTCCCTTGGCTAGCCGTGCTACTGCTTGACGATTGTATTTCTGATCCAGGAAAAAGCCGGTCTTTTGCCCGTTTTCAAAATCCACCTGGTATCGGACGCCGTTTTCCACAATTTCCGTCTTTGTGCTGGATGGAAGTGCAATCCCATCCAGAGCATAAAACCCTTTGTTTTGTGCCAATCCTTCGTGGGCGCGAATGGACACATCATTGCGTTCGTAGATGCCGTCGATGTGTTGGCCGTCCTCGGTCAGTACCTCATAAAGCAAGGGAAAAATCACATCTTTGCGCAGCTCAATGCCTAAGGATAGGGTCTGCGTCACTAGGATACTGCCAAAACGATCTACGGTCAGTCCAGGAAAGCTATCGGCCTCTCCAAAGATCACACGGCAACAGGAGAGATCCTCCGGCGCCATCACGGTCTTGCGGTACTCCCAGGCATACTGGATACGCCGTTTCCAAAAAGCCCGGTCAAACGTGTCGTTTGTATTGCGGCTGATCAGGCGGATACGGATCTTACTTTCTTGGCTGAACAGCCCCGTCCCCAGATACCGTCCTTTGTTCGATACCACGTCCACCAAAGATCCATTCTCTACTTTACAGTCCTGTGAAAACGAAATCTCCGTATCGTAGATCCACGGATGTCCGGATACAATGGACCGTTCGGCCTTGGGCGTGACGATGGCGATGGGATAAGGACGCTGTTTTTTCATGAGATAATTTCTCCTTTTTATTCATAACGTAGGTTTGTTTTTCTGATTATAGCACAATGTTCCCCTTCTTCCAAATAAAAACGGGGCACCCCTACGGAAGGGCGCCCCGTTTCTATTGAAGAAGAACAAAAAGAAGGAGAAAGAAAAAAGAAAAGAAGGAAGTTGTAAATGAAAAGAAGGAAGAAAAATTGTAGTGAAGAAGAATGAAGAAGTCTTTTTTGGGGGTTGTCTCATTGGATTATTTACTGTAGGATTCCTTTGTTGTTCACCTCCTTTGCTGTGACTTTATAATACCAAGGGATTGTGTTGATTTCATGACATGATTTAAAACAGTTATTGACCTTTTTTTGAAAGAACTTTTAACAGGTACAAACAGGTTTTCTACCAGATCGTCAGCAAACCGATACCGTCAAAAGAGAAGTGGCCCGGTTGAGAGATCCTCAACCGGGCCACTTGTTTCAAGAAGAAAGAAAAAGAAAAGAAGGAGAAAGAAAAGAAAGAAATCTGTGAAAAAGATGAAACCACCAGCTTGGGATTTCTGCTGTTTCCCTTACGCTGTGTCTTTATTATAATCGCATTGCCTTATGATTTGATGAAACGATTTAAAACAGTTATTAACCTTTTTTTGAATAAAAAATAAAGAAAATTTGAACAACACAATTTCGTCTTATTTTGAGAAATTCCTTTGGGCACTATGACACTTCTTATCAATATGATAAAATAGTATCTGTTCTATTTTGTTTGTAAAAGGGGAATGGACTATGCAAAAGAATAAGAATATCCTACAGCTCCTCCGGAAAGTATTTGGCCTTTTGCAAAAAAAGCAAAAGTGGGGGTTTGTACTGGTGCTGCTGATCCTAGCTGTCTCAGCCGTTCTCAATCAGTTTACACCCTTAGCCATCGGCCAGCTGACCGACCACATCTTAGACCAACCGGGGTTTTCCTTTGGAAGCATCCTCCCTTTCCTACTCTTTATTCTAGTGGTCAATGTGGGTAATCAGTTGATTCAAATCGTCCGGCGGCTTATTGTGGAAGATACTGCCACCCGTGCTGAAAAAACTGCAAGGGAAAAAGCGGTACATTCCCTTTTGTCCGCACCTCTTTCCTATTTCCGTCAAAATATGACGGGCAACATCCACGGCAGGCTCAATCGCAGTCTGGACGGCATTACTAAACTGGTTAAACTGGTATTTATGGATTTCGCCCCCTCTATCGCCACCAGTATCGCCGCTATTGTGGTAATCTTTTCCCAGCTTCCCACCATTATCGCTTTGTTGATTGTATTGGTCATCCCAGTAGGCGGGCTCATCGTCTTACGCCAGATTTCTACTCAGAAGGGCATCCGTGTACAGCTCCTGCAAACAAAGTCTAATATGGACGGCACGATGGTAGAACTGTTAAACGGCATCGAGACCATCCGCGTATACGACAGTGTGGACTTCGAATGCCAGCGTTTCTCCTCCCAGTCAGAACGGCTGCGGGCCAGAGAAATGAAGCATCACAGGGCTATGGCTCTTTACGATGGATTAAAATTTCTCAATGAAGCTGTGTTTCATGTGTTAGTTATCGGCGCCTCTGTCCTTTTAGCATCTCAGGGAGTCATCAGCGTCGGCACCATCTTGACCGCTTATCTCTGCTTTACACAGCTTACTGGACCGCTTCGGGAATTGCATCGGATTTTGGATGAACTGGCTGAAAATACTGTTTTGGCCAATGAATATTTCCGTCTGGTAGAAATCCCACAGGATTTCTCCTACCTTCCTGTTTCTGAATCCACTCAGGTTCCTTCCTGTAATGCTATTGAAATCCAAGGGCTTTCCTTTTCCTACCCGGAAAATCCCGATCGTATCATCCTGAACGATTTATCTCTTTCCATACGCCCAGGCGAATTCGTGGGAATCGCCGGCCCTAGCGGATGTGGAAAATCCAGCTTGATTAAGGTTTTGACCAAGTTGGAACAGGCCTCCGGTTCCCTTACAGTCGGCGGGAAACCCTTATCTGATTTTACCCGCAGCCAATTAGCTGATTTGATATCGATTGTCCCACAAAGCCCTTTTTTGATTTCCGATACCATTTATCATAATATTTGTTACGGATGTAAGCGACAAGTTACCTTGGAAGAGGTCATATACGCCGCACGCCAAGCACATATCCATGAGGACATTGAAAAATTACCCGGCGGGTATTCCTTTAAAGTCTCTGAAGCCGGTGGGAATCTCTCCGGCGGGCAGCGTCAACGTATCGCTATCGCCCGGATTTTCCTACAGAACCCTCAAATCCTCATTTTGGACGAAGCCACATCGGCGTTGGATAATACATCTGAAAAATACATCCAAGCGGAGATTGAGAAAATGCAGCGGCAAAATGGCACTACTATTCTCTCCATCGCACACCGCTTGACCACCTTGCAGAATTGTGACCGTATCCTGGTCTTCGATCAAGGACAAATCGTCCGGCAGGGAAAGTACCAGCAGCTTATCGATCAGCCTGGTATTTTTCAAGATATGTATAAAGGCATTCTAAAGTAAATAAAAAGAAATCCCCCTTACGTTATCGCCAGAAGGCGAATCCTTAAGGGGGATTTTTTAATCCAGCTTGCCAGCTCCAATGAAGTCCACGCCCTTATCAAAGGGATGGAAAAGAATACCGCTGACGTTTTCTGCCATAGCGAAAATACGTTTCTGAGCGTATATCGGCACTACAACAGCGTGTTCCAGCAGGTATTCCTCACAGGCTTGCAGCGATGCAACATCGGTGCCGCCTTTTTGACGGGCTGTGGAAAGCAATGCGTCATATTGGGACGATTTTAGCTGAACCGGATTTTTATCGTTATCTGATTCAAACAATTTCAAAATGGAGATGGCCTGATCGTCATCCCCCCGCAGCGCACAAAGGGCCACTTGATAATTGCCGTTTTGGATGCGCCTTGCCAGCTCTGATTCCGATAACGGCACTAAATTCACATAAACCCCTATGTTCTTCTGCCAGCTCTGCTGCATAAATCCCATAGCCAACTGGATATCCATATCATCCGGACAGAGCACATCGATGGAAATCTCCTCGTCTGAAGATAGAGTGGATACGCCTTGGCTGTAAAGCACACGGGCTTCTTTATCCAGCACGAGAGGGGATGCCTCCAATGGCGCGGATCGGTACGATTGATCCCCTGCTAAAGCGCTTGACAGTACCAAACCATAGGTAGCCGACATATGGCCCGGCATCGTATTATAGAGCAAGTCCCGTTCGACAGAACCGCCCAAGGCTTTGCGTATGCTTTCGTTCTGCCACATTTCTTCGTCTTGATTAAAGCAAAGTGCCCATGTCGTATCCTCAAAGAAAACTTCCTGGAACCCTTTGTCCTCCAGGGATTCAAACTGTTTCGACGTCACAGGAGCTGCATCCAGATCCGATTCTGTGAGGGCTTTTTGTACTTCATCGGAATCTTTGATGATTTGAAACAACACGCCCGACGGCTGTACAGCATTATGGCCACGGTACTTGCTGTTGGCCTTCAGACGCAGGGATACATCGTGTTCCCACTGCATCATGCGGAAGGGGCCATTGTAGAGCAGCATGTCTTTTTCCAAGCCGTAACTTCCTCCCGTAGAGAGGAAAAATTCCTCGTTGCACGGCAGCCAAGGCCCACTGCTGATGCGCCGGGGCAGATCGGATACCGGATAAGACAGCCTAATTTCCAGTGTAAAATCATCCAGGGCCGTGGCTCCCAGAGTATCCACCGATTCCCCCCGCTCGTGAATGTCCTGTGCCCCCTCCACGGGATACAGTTCCGACGCAATAGGCGACTGTGTCGCCGGATCTACCGCCCTCTGCATTCCAAATACGAAGTCCGATGCCGTGACCGGCGCTACCTGACTGCCGTCATTGGCCACCCAATAGGCATCTTGCCGCAAATAAAAGGTCCACGTCTTTTGATCGCTGGATACATCCCATCGAGCAGCCGCTCCCGGGATCACCTGCCCTTGAGAGTCGATGCGGGTGAGTCCCTCCATACAATTCATCAGAACAATGCGTGCGCTGTAACTGGATGCAAATTGCGGATCCAACTGAGCCGGCTCCCCCTCCAGCACATAATTGATCAATTTACCGGCTGGAGAATCCTTAGAGCACGAAGAAGCACTTAACAAAAGAGAGCATACACAGAAAAGACAAAGCAACCGTCTGATCCAGCAGCCCTGAAGAATGCGATGGGCTGATTGAGCGGGGGCATACGGCATATGAAAAAATCCTCCTATTTCGTTTGATAAAAGATACCAGTACACAATTTCCCCACCGTATGTCAAAAGTCACACAGCGGGGAAATCCATTCCATTTTTATGAACTGCAGAGATCAAAAAGACCCTTCGCCAGGCGTATCCCCTCGGCATTTGTCAAATACATACTCCACATCCATCATATCCCACACCTGGTTCTGCACCGCTTCCTTGCCATTTGGTTTTATATAATCCGGTCCCTGTTCCAAGCACTTGCGCAGGGTGATGCCGTCGATATTCTTGCGGTCGTTAAACAGATAGCCGTCGTACATCTTTTGGTATACATTGATGCCGACCCCTGAGATATGCTGAAAACCGTATTGAAGCAGTACGTTAAAGGGTTCCGAACCAATTTTAGGATATTCTCCGTAGGGGAAGAGATAAACATTGGTTTTTCCTACCAGAGATTCTACTTCATCCTTCCACATCTGGCAATCGTTTGTCATATAGTCTACCCCTTTTTTGGACATATGTCCATGGGCGTAGCTATGGGATGCAAAGGTGAATCCATCCCGTTTGAGGCATTCGATGACCGGCTTAACCGCCTCAATTTCCGATTCCCGATTGGGGGATCCCACTTGGGTGCGGTATCCCAAGATTCCGCTATAACCCGTTAACCCCACCACCGCTTTAGCGCCTCGGTAGGAAAAATCAGGATGCTTCTTTAAAAATTCGTTGATCATCGGGAATACTTCCGTATCGGTGCGGATTTCTTCTTTGCCGGTTTGGGGATTCTTTACCATGGCAGCAATATGTCCATCCGAACCCACTACCAATTTATAATTGCAGCCGTTTTCCCTCATATAATCGTAGTAATTGACGTCGTCTACCGAGATAATAACCGGCTTTTTACCGGGAGGTAATTTGAGGGTTTTCTTCACATATGTTTTTCCAGAATCATCCGATTCATCCGGTTCCCCATAAAGCTGGCTGGGATCTACTAAAATATAATCGTTGCGGTAGAGCTCTTCCAACACCCGCTGGAATTCTGTGGCTGTGGTCATGTAGTCGTCCATGCCCTTAGCCTGGGCATCGCCGTCAAAAGCCAGTTCCGGATAAGCCACCAGTGGATGGAAAAAAATGTGTTCAATTGGCCCAGTATAAGCTACATAATTGCTTTCATCGACTGCCGGAGCCGAAGATGCCTGGCTGCTTACTGGATTGCCGGAAGATTCTGCGCTGCTGGGAGGAGCTTCCGACGAGGTCTCGGATGACGCCTCCGAACTGCTGCTGGCCACTGGCGCCGAAGCCGGAACTGCCGTCCGATTTAATAAAAAGAAAATCGTTGCCGCCACAGCAATCAATACAATTCCCGCTAACACAAACGGCAATGCCGATTTCCACTTGCTTTTTCTCCGGTAAGGATAATAACTTCTCATACTATTCCTCCTCAGTTTGTTAAGAGGGTAAATTTAAGACCAACTGCATAGCATCGATGTCAGACGATCGGCACCATAACGCCCCGCACTACAGCGAATATCACCACTGCCGTCGAGATCAGTACCAACGCTAAAAAGAGATAGGCAGAAGCCGTCCCTACCTTGCCTTTTTTCTTCTGACGAGACTTCATAATTTCCTCCCAATTTCCAAGAACTTCTTTTTGCAATCTATTTTCAGACGAGAATCCGCCATAAATTTTCTTTTTACAATTCTTATTTATTATGCTGGATTTTGATACAAAAAGCAAGCACAAGTCGGTCATTGTAATCATTTGTAATTTGGACGGTTTATTTGTAACTTTTCTAATATCTTACAAAAAAGGGCTGTGTGGAAATGATCCACACAGCCCCTCTGCTTCGGAATCCATATATGCACATTACGCTTTCTTTTCAGAACTCTTCTTTTTTGTATGAGCTTTGATGGCGTCAAAACTTTCCGCACTGATGACATGTTCCATCCGGCAAGCATCTTCCACCGCTACCTCCGGGGTTACCCCTAGGGCGATCAGCCAGTCTGACAGCAGGCGGTGCCGCTCATATATGGTTTCTGCGATGACTCTTCCCTTTTCCAACAGAGTGATATACCCTTCGGAATCCATATCAATGTATCCATTTTCCCGCAGGTTTTTCATGGCCACACTGACACTCGGTTTTGAAAATTTGAGTTTATTTACAATATCAATGGAGCGGACCAGACCATTTTGATGATGCAACATTAAAATAGCTTCCAGATAATTCTCTGCTGACTCTTGAATCTTCATAAAAAATCACCGACCTTTTCTCTAGAGTACGGACAACTAAAAAGCTTCCTTTCATCTTACCATAAACAATTCTCATAATTCAATATCCAGATATTAATTACCGATCTTTCCCCGCCAACTTCTCTATATTTTCTACTACAATTATAAATCAGATTGGTAATCACTACAAGAGAAACTATATTTTTATTAAAATTTTGAAAAGACGCCTCTTGACAAGGGATGGAATTTAATTAAAATAGTTTTATGTAAAACTGTTTTTTTTTAAACTATTTTAAAAGGAGGCTTTATCGTGAGTCGGACAACCGATTTTTTAACCAATATTCGGCGCATTATCAAACTGCACGAGAGCATGCTGAAAGAAATTTGCGATGAGTACCGTCTCACTTTAACAGAAGCTGCCATTATCAGTTTCCTCTACAACAATCCTGGCAAGGATACGGCGGCTGATATCGTGGAACTTCGGATGCTTTCAAAAGGCAACGTATCCCAAGCTGTTGAGAGTCTCATCCAAAAATCATTGCTGCTGAGAGAACAGGATACTGGGGATCGGCGAAAGATCCATTTATCCTTGACCTCCTCCTCCAGACCCATCCTCCAGTCGATGCAGGCTGTCCGGCAACAATTCCATGAGGAAATTTTCATGGGGATATCCCAAGAAGATCAGATGTTGTTCGACCGGGTTAATGAACAGATCATACAAAATACCAAAAGCGCCATGGCAAGGAGGGAAAAAGCATGAATGAGGACAAAGATTTTTTAGGAACACAACCGGTTGGGAAATTGCTTTTGAAATTGGCCCTTCCCACTGTGGCGGCACAGGTTATCAATATGCTCTACAATATCGTAGACAGGATTTACATCGGTCATATCCCGGATGTGGGGGCGTCGGCTTTGACAGGCGTAGGCGTCTGTATGCCGCTGATCATGATCGTAACGGCATTTGCAGCCTTTGTCGGATACGGCGGCGCTCCTAGGGCCTCCATCTTTATGGGAAAAGGCGATCATAAATCGGCTGAAAAAACATTGGGCAACTGTTTTATCACACAGATCATTGTCTCAGTCGTCCTGACAGCAGCCCTTCTCCTCTGGAATCGGGACTTTTTGATGGCTTTTGGCGCCAGTGAAAATACCATCGAATACGGCGTCAGCTACATGAATATCTATGCCGTTGGCACTATTTTCGTCCAAATGACATTGGGAATGAACGCCTTTATCACTGCTCAAGGTTTTGCTAAAACCGGTATGTTATCGGTCTTGATCGGCGCAGTGGCCAATATCATCCTCGATCCTGTTTTCATCTTTGCTTTTCACATGGGAGTACAAGGTGCCGCTTTGGCCACCATCATCTCTCAAGCCATGTCCTGCATTTGGGTACTGGCCTTCCTCTTTGGCAAAAAGACCCATCTTAAGATCCGGAAAGAAAATTTTGCGTTAAAAGCTCATATTATTCTCCCCAGTTTAGCGCTTGGGCTGTCTGCCTTTATTATGCAGGCCAGTGAGAGCGTCATTTCCATCTGCTTTAATTCTTCTTTGCTGAGATACGGCGGGGACATCGCCGTAGGGGCCATGACCATTTTGACCAGCGTCATGCAGTTCGCTATGCTGCCCCTTCAAGGGCTGGGACAAGGCGCTCAGCCTATCATCAGCTTCAATTATGGCGCCCGAAATGTGGATCGGGTCAAGTCAGCCTTTCAGCTTCTCTTAAAGGCCAGTTTGTGCTATTCCACTCTTCTCTGGCTCCTTGTCATGATTTTCCCCCAAGGATTTGCCGCCATGTTTACTTCGGACCCCGCTTTGTTGGAATTTACGAAAACGGCCCTCCGCATCTACATGGCTTGCCTGCTTCTGTTCGGCATCCAAATGGCCTGTCAGATGGCCTTTACTTCCTTGGGAAATGCCAAGGCTTCCATCACAGTAGCCGTCATGCGCAAATTTATCCTACTCATTCCCCTGATCTACATCATGCCTTTGATCTTCTCTTCCGACAAAACAACAGCGGTATACATGGC
Organism: Solibaculum mannosilyticum; assembly: GCF_015140235.1. Classification (GTDB taxonomy): domain Bacteria; phylum Bacillota; class Clostridia; order Oscillospirales; family Acutalibacteraceae; genus Solibaculum; species Solibaculum mannosilyticum. The sequence goes on from NZ_AP023321.1 coordinate 2,006,955, forward strand.
CGAACCCGTAGCGGATTTCATCGCCGTCTCCTTTACAGCCATTCTCTTCACCTTCCAATTTAAAAAAGCTTTGGCCGCCATCTCAAGCAAAGAGGAAGATAAGACATTATCGCCCAATAAAAAGGACTTGAAATAGAATCAATCAGCTTCACAATTCAGATCATTTTAACCCCAAAACATAAAAAAGAGGAAAGCGTCGGTCAACGCTTTCCTCTTTTTCGTTGAAGTAGTAAGACCGTAACTCCTTATTTCAGCAACTCCAATAGTTGCCGAACGTTTTTCTTTCCAAAAGAAACTTTTTTTCCATCGTCGATTACCAGGCAAGGTACGCTCATCACCTTATATTTCTCCCGCAGTGCAGGGAAATGGTTCAAGTCATATACCTCGGCGGTGACGTTGGCATTTTCAGATGCGATCCGTTGCGCTGCTGTAACCAGCTCCGGACACATCGTACAGGAGAGGGAAACCAATACTTTCATGTCTACCGGCGCTGTGATACTGCGTATCTCTTCCAGGATCTCTGGTTCCACAGCCTGTCCCGGTCCAGCTGCATTATAAAGCCCCAGCACAAAAGAAGTAAACTCGTGTCCACCAGGTACGCCGTGAAAGGCAAGTCCAGTCCAACTGCCGTCTTCCCTGCATACTCTTACACAAGGAAGATCACCCGCTGATCCTTGGTCGATTTCCAATGAGAGTTTCTCCGTCAAAGAGCAGAGCTCTTCCATATAGCCTTTCAGTTCCGTAGAAAGAGGGGTATCGTCCAGCCCCAGATGCAGCTGCAGGTGAGACGACATCTTGGCAAAAACAGCATTTAACTGCGCCAACATATCGGTTGTAAACAGCCCGTTTCCTTCTCCATCCTTCTTTTCCTTTTCCTCTGACGTCTCAGCCATTGCCGCACTTGGAGGTACCGGATGCAGTCCAGTTCTCTTCTGCATGGCAGCGGCAAAACGCTCCAGTTCAGTGGCTGCCAACGCTCCATCTCCCACCGCTGTTACCACCTGGCGCAGCGACTTTATACAGACATCGCCTGCGGCATACAATCCGTCACAACTTGTCTTTTGCGCCCGGTCGGTCACAATATATCCTTGTTCATCACAGTCCGCCAGGCCTTGCGCTAGATCCGTCGCAGGCTCGTAACCGGCAAATACAAATACTCCAAAAGTTTCCCCTTCCAAAGGCCGGTATTCTGTAACCTCTCCGGTCTGTGTGTTGCGGTAACGCAGATAGCGCAGGGCGTCATCCCCAGAGACTTCTTCCACTTCAGTCTGGGTCAGAACCGTGATTTTATCGTGATTCAAAGCCGGTTCGGCAACGGTCGACGCACAAGTAAAGGCCTCTTCCCGGATGAGGACGGTTACGTGACGGGCATATTTGGTCAAAAATACGCTTTCCTCTGCGGCGGCAAAACCGCCTCCTACGACAAATACATCTTTGCCGGTAAAAAATTCACCGTCGCATGTAGCACAGTAGGCAACTCCACGTCCTTGGAACTCTTCCTCACCTTTGAATCCCACCTTACGCGGATGTGCACCCGTAGCCAACAGCACGCCGAAACATCTGAGTTCCCCGCGGCTGGTCTGGATCGTTTTGACCTCTCCACCCATATCCAGACTGGTCACTTCCGCCAGCAAGAATTCCGCCCCAAATCTCTGCGCCTGTTTGCGCATGGTCTCTGTCAACCCTGTGCCGCTGGAGCGTTCCACCCCGGGATAGTTTACCACTTCATGCGTAATGGTAATCTGTCCCCCGAAATGTTCTTTCTCCACCACAACGACACGGTAACGGGCGCGGGCCAAATATAAAGCAGCCGTCAGACCTGCCGGTCCTCCGCCAACAATGACCACATCATAGAGATTTTGATCATACTGCGCCATTATAATTGTCCTACCAGATCCAGACTGGGTTTGAGGGTTTCCTCACCGGGCTGCCATTTTGCCGGGCAAACCTCATCGCCGTGCTCGTATACAAACTGGCAGGCCTGCAGCTTGCGGAATAGTTCGTCTGCATTGCGTCCCACATTCCCCGCATTGACTTCATAGGCGACGATCTTCCCCTCAGGATTGACAATGAATGTCCCTCGTTCCGCTAGACCGTCCGCCTCGATGTATACCTCAAAGTCCTTCGAGAGCACATGCGTCGGATCCGCCAACATAGGATAATTGATCTTCTTGATCCGGTCGGATGCATCATGCCAGGCCTTATGCACGAAATGAGTATCACAGGAAACTGAATACACTTCGCATCCTGCCGCCTGGAAGTCCGCATATTTATTGGCCAAATCCTCTAACTCTGTGGGACAGACAAAAGTAAAGTCGGCCGGATAGAAGAAAAATACGCCCCATTTTCCCATTGTATCGGCCTTCGACACCGTCTTAAAAGATCCTTCATGGTAAGCTTGTACTGTAAAATCACCGATTTCCTTGTTGATCAAAGACATTAAAATTCCTCCTATATAATCGTATATAGTTAGTATAAGCTAACTATATACGATTATATCCCTTTTCCCTCTTTTTTGTCAAGCAAAAAAGTGAGCCCCATCATCGGCGTTTTGCCTAACAGGATGGGACTCACTCTATTTACGTTAAATCAATTGGAAAAAGTGATCTGAAACCGCTTATTTGCTGGCTTCTTCCACTGCAACCGCGCAGGCAACGGTGGCGCCGACCATGGGGTTGTTGCCCATGCCGATCAGGCCCATCATCTCCACGTGAGCAGGAACCGAAGAGGAACCAGCAAACTGGGCATCACCATGCATACGGCCCATGGAGTCGGTCAAGCCATAGGAAGCAGGGCCGGCAGCCATGTTGTCGGGATGCAGAGTACGGCCAGTGCCGCCGCCGGAAGCAACCGAGAAGTACTTCTTGCCATTTTCCATGGCCCACTTCTTGTAAGTACCGGCAACCAAGTGCTGGAAGCGGGTGGGATTGGTGGAGTTACCAGTGATGGAAACGTCAACACCCTCCTGCTTCATGATGGCGACGCCTTCCAAAACGTCGTTGGCACCAAAGCACTTGACCTGAGCGCGTTCACCATCGGAGAAAGCGCGCTCGTCCACAACAGACAGAGTACCGGTGGAGAAGTCATAGTCGGTCTTCACATAGGTGAAACCGTTGATGCGGGAGATGATATAAGCAGCATCTTTGCCCAAGCCGTTGAGGATAACGCGCAGGGGTTCTTTACGCACTTTGTTGGCGGTACGGGCGATACCGATAGCGCCTTCCGCAGCGGCAAAGGACTCATGGCCAGCCAAGAAGGCAAAGCATTTGGTCTCCTCACGCAGCAGCATGGCACCCAGGTTGCCGTGTCCCAGGCCAACCTGACGCTGTTCTGCAACAGAGCCGGGGATGCAGAAAGCCTGCAGGCCGATTCCGATGGCTTCTGCAGCTTCGGCAGCGGTTTTGCAGCCCTTCTTCAAGGCGATGGCACAGCCCAGGGTATATGCCCAGGAAGCGTTTTCAAAAGCGATGGGCTGAACGCCCTTCACAATCTTATCCGGATCAAAGCCGGCCTTTACACAGAGATCTTTGGCCTCCTCGAGACTGGCGATGCCATACTCGGCGAGACACTTTTCGATTTGGGCAATTCTTCTTTCCTTGCCTTCGAATTTTACATCATTAGCCATTGTCGTGTGTCCTCCTTATATAAGTATGGCCCGCTTATTCTTCACGGGGATCGATGTATTTGGCGGCACCCTCGTAACGGCCATAGCAGCCAATGTTCTTCTCGTAGGCTTCGGCGGGGTTGACGCCGTGACGGATATCTTCCATCATCTTGCCCAGACGGACGAACTGATAACCGATGACTTCGCCGTTTTCATCCAAAGCGATGGAGGTCACATAACCTTCGGCCATCTCCATGTAGCGGACACCCTTGAGCTTGGTGGAGAACATAGTACCCACCTGGGAACGCAGACCTTTGCCCAGATCCTCCAGGCTGGCGCCTACCGGCAGACCGCCTTCGGAGAATGCAGTCTGGGAACGGCCGTAAGCCAGCTGCTTGAAGATCTCGCGCATTGCGACGTTGATAGCGTCACACACCAGGTCGGTGTTGAGGCATTCGAGCAGGGTTTTGCCGGGCAGGATCTCAGCAGCCATAGCGGCCGAATGGGTCATGCCGGAGCAACCCAGGGTTTCCACCAGGGCCTCTTCCACAATGCCGTCTTTCACGTTCAAAGTCAGCTTGCAGGCGCCCTGCTGGGGTGCACACCAGCCCACACCATGGGACAAACCGGAAATGTCTTTGATTTCATAGGATTTGACCCACTTGCCTTCCTCCGGGATGGGTGCAGGACCGTGATTGGGTCCTTTTGCGACAGTGCACATCTTTTCCACTTCTTGGGAATAATTCATGTTTGTGCTCCTTTCGGTTTTATTGACAATTATTGTCGGTCTCACTCTTCCAATTATAATCAGATTTTTTGCAATTTACAAGGGGGTTCCCTCCAGTTTCTCTGACGAATTGAAGGGCACTCCTCTCTGAAATTTAGACAAAAGGACCAGTTCTTCCCCTTTTACCTTTTCCGATGCAGAAAAAGTCCTAAAACAGCTCCTATGACAGCCCCTCCTATGGGGATCAGCTGACTCATGATTTGGCTGGTTGCTTGGAAAAAAGTCGCTTGTTGCCAAATGTACAGAGCCAGTACCAGCCCTGAAACAACTGGAATCCTTCCCCCTTGCAGGCTGAAAACAACCGTCAAAAGGATAAGCATCAGCACCAGGCATTCATTGCCCATCCATCCTGTGACACCCGATAAAAGGCCCAAGAACCCCGTGACACCGGCTGTGGCTGCCAAAAGAACGGTGAACTTTCCCGGACCCATTTGTTCTTCCACCTGGGGAGCTACAAGCAAAAACAGAATCCAGCTGCTGATAAAGGAAGTAAATCCACTGCTTCCCAGCACAAAGCTGAACATCCGCACATACTGGGCCGGATCAGCAAAGGAAGTCTTGACCAGAGAAAACCAATCCCGATAAAACAGTGCTTCTCCTTCTCCGGACACCAGAAATGCCAAAAGTGCCAATAGAAACACCGTCAATGTGACCGGCGCTTGACAGTCGAGCCAGATGTGTTTTTCCGTCGCCTGGGGACGTTTTCTCTTTGTGGACATATGCAGGATTCCTTTCTGTTCTATAAAATCAAAAAGCCATATCTTTTTCCTATTGTACCGGACAAGCCCTTAAAAGTCACCCTTTTTCACCCCATGGGGCATGCAAAAAGCAGGCTGCCATAAAAAGCAGCCTGCCCTTGCTTTACGGATCCAAACGAATTTCCATTTTGTGTCTATTTGGTGATGGTCATGCTGTCCTCCACAGAATCAGAAGAGAGTTCCCCTTGGCTATTGATGCCGTAGAAGGAGAAAATCCGGAACCCAGACGTCCCAACCTCCATGGAGATGGTGAAGAGCCGTTGAGCCCCCTGTTCTTCATACCCTTCCACTCGGCAGCTGATGGCACGTCCTGTCTCGCCGCGCACAGCAATGCCTTCCGTATTCTGATCGGCCAGCACTTGAACGGTAAACCGGCTGTTGACAGCCGCTTGATCGGTTTGAATATGAGCTTCATATACCTCTGCCGGAGGCGCATAAGGGACGGTTACCGTGATATGGAACTGTGCCAGATCGTTCCAAACGCCGTCTTTTCGTGCCAGCACCTGGATGGTCCGATCCCCCTTGGTTCCCACGGAAATCTGAAGGGTCCAGACTTTTCTATCCCCCTGGATCATGCTCTTGATCCGACTGATCCCCAAATAACGTCCGTTTTCATTCTGGAAGGCAATGCCTTCGGTCTGAAGATCGGTTTCTACCGTCACAGTGATGGTCTCGTTTACTTCATAGGTGTCCTTATCGGTGGTGACCACCGTCTCTACCGGCTCGGACGGTTTGGATTCCACAAGAAACAGGGATTCCACCGCATCCAGGCTTAGCTTTACTTCGGTGACCTTTTGGCCGTCCTGGGTCACAACCTGATAGTCGGCCGGGGTCTGGGTTCCGGTTGCAGGATCCCACAAAGCCGGAGATTCCAATTCACCGCGGATACGCACAGTGGTCTCCACCGGCGTGCTGCTGGAATTGGCAAAGTAGTAGAGATTCCGCTCATCCTTGACCTTGTGGATATAGCTGAAGTTTCCACCCGATACAGCTCCCACGTCCAGTTCCACGTCATAGACCGGCAGCACTTCGTCCAGAACCTGCGTCAATTTGGTTTCAAATCCGGATTGGATGAAATAAGCTTGTCCGCCATTGCCGTTGCTGTTTTGGATGTCCTGATCGGCATCGGCAGGCGCTACGCCGAACATCTCCTCGATGATGCGGCAGACTTCTTCGTTTTCCGAAGCCTCAATGCCTCGAGACGGCAATTGTGTAGTGGCGATGACCTTGCCGCCGTTGTCATAGAATTCTTTGATCTTCTCGAGGTTCGAAAGGCTGATGACCTTGGTGCTGGGGATGACGAACACTTTAAATTGTTCATAGTTGATCTCGTTGGATAGATTAAAGGTATCCCCCTCCACCGAGCATTTCTCATCGATGACGTCGGGATGAAGATAGGTGAAATCCCGTCTGGCGGTCAGGGACAAAGTCTCTCCCACCCGCATGTAGTCGGCATCACCGGGGTTGTTTTCCTGGCCGTTGAAGACAAAGCAGGATTCCAGATAGTCGATGGGATACAGCATGGCGATATCCGCCACATGACGTCCGTCCTGCAGCATGGTGTTGAGACGGGCCATATAGGTGTTAAACTGAGGCAGATCCTCGCTGAACAGAGGATTTCGATAAGAAAGTTCCGGCTGATAGGTCACATTGGCCGGGTCGTCGTCGTACCAAACGGCGTGAGGCACGATGAGATTGATGCCTTTGGCATACTGATCCATGGCGCTGCGGTAGAGATCGGTGCAGTCCTGGCTGGGGAATACGCCGAAGGATTCCGACATAACCTTGCCTTTATCCCAGTTGTAGGCCGAAGAGGAGATGATCTTATAGGCCTCCTGACTCTTGCCCACGTAGTCGATGACGTCCACGCCCGGAATGGCCTGTTCTTTAAAGACCTTCATCAAGTCCCCGTGCAGGCCCACCGGATTGGTCCATTCTTCAAACAGCATGTGCCCGGTCAATTCGATGCCGTGATCCTCGCACCACTGGTTGACTTGGCCGATGTAGGATGTGGCAAACAGTTCGGTTCGGACGTATTGGAGCTTGTTGCGGGCTTCGTCGGTGTCCTCCCCGATGTCGTACCACAGGGCGGGATAATTGAGGACGGGGCTTTCACCGTCGTAAATTTTCTCGTATTCCTCGTTGAATCCGGGCGTCCAGAGGCGGGCTCCCTGGGCACCGTAGGGAGTTCTGCCTCCCGCCGGCCAGAAAGACGGTTCGTCAAAGAAGGCTGTGGTAATGGTTCCGTTGTCAAAATACTTCTTAAAGCGCTGATAATAGGCCTCATAGGTGATGTCGATAAAGGCACGGACCGATTCGGGATCCAGATAATCCATGCCGTTGTTGCCGTCTACGACGCACAGGAAGGCCATGACCTTCCAGTTGCCTTCCGGAACGGTGTATTCCAAATAGGAACCGTCATAAGGCTCCTCTTCTACAGGCTTTGGCTGGATCTTTTCCCCCTGGTCATAAACTTCGATCTCCCAGATGGTGGGACAATAATCGTTGGTATCCTTGATGTACAGACGGATGCGGGAGGTTTCTACCGGATCAAAGTTCAGGGTTACGCCCTCTTCGCCGATGGTAGTCCCGGTAGCTGCCGTTTTCCAGTCCCCATCCTCCCAGTACTGTATTTCATAGCTGGTGATGCGGTTGAGATGTTCATAGATTTTGACGCTGTCCACACTGCGCACTTCTCCAAAGGCCATCTGCAGCCAATGGGGATTGGGCACGTAATCGCCGGCATTCCAGCGGGTGGTAAAGTCGCCGTCAAAGGCTTGGGCAGCCTCATATCCTTCTCCATAGGAACTGGAAGCGGTGTAAAATTCCTCAACAGAGGGATCCTCTTCCCTGGAGGGAACCTTTAGTTGCTGGCCGTCACAGAGTACCTGGAATTCGCTGATGGATGCGCTGTCCTCGGTGACACGCTTGATCTGTAGCCGTACAAATTGAGACGTTACATCCTCAAATACATGATCAACCCCGGCATCGGTGATCTTCTTGCCGTTGGCGATCTCCTGCCAAGCCGCTGCCTCATCGTCCCAATACTGCAAAATATACTTGCTGGTCCGGTGAAGCTGGGGATCCTTATCCTCATACACCTTGATCTCATCAAAGGTTTTGGGTTCCCCAAAGTTGATGAGCAGGTACTGGTTTCCTCCCGACCGGGTCTCGGAGTTCCAACGGGTGGTGAGATCGCCGTCCACCGCTTTATCGGCTTCGTAGCCGGGTGAGACGGTATAGGTGCTGGAAGCCGAGATCCCCAACGGTTCCTCATAGGGATTGTAGGGCTTGGGCGGCAGGATGGTGGCGTATTCACTGATGTCCACCCGCTCTTTGGTGTCGGTATTCATGGCCACGGCGCCCATAAAGGTGCCGTCCGGCAAATTGAGCCGCACCTGTTCCCCATCGGAACCGTCGGCCTCGTACTTATCCAGACGTTTGGTGGTCAGGTCGGGATACTGCTCCTCCAGCAGCCCGCCAGCGTTGTAGCTGGGAAAGCCGTTTTCATCATAGAGGGAAAACTTCATCCCGTACTTGCTGCCCTCGTCCAGAGCGGCCTCGTACATCTCAAAATAATCGTCGTTGAGGTAGTCCTCCAGCCAATTGGGGAGAATGCCAAATCCGCTGTATCCGGTTTGCAGATAGGATTCCCGGACAATTTCCCGGACTTCGTCGGTGGTCATGTCCTTGATCTGGGTATTCCAGAACCACAAAGGCGCTGGTTTCTGATCGTCGGACGGTGTTTCAAAACGTTCAAACAGGCCATCCGATTGCTTCTCTTCCGCCAAGATACCAGGCGTCATCTGCACGCAAAGGCAGATGACCAGAAGAAATGCTACAATTTTTGATATCCTTCTCATAATTCCCTCCACAAAGAATAATTTTTTGTGCGAAGCATATGGAGATTTTAACACTTTACTACAATTTGTGTCAATAGTAAATATCAATAAGCATTATGATTTTTCCAGTTATGCATCTGCTCTCTGGATGGCGCCGTTTTTCTTTAACCCCGTTCTTTGTTGGCTTCCGTATTATTAAATAAATGGCCATAAGTCCAGACCGCACGGTCGATATCCCGACTTTTTCGATACGCTTCTTTCCCAAAGACATCCTGTAAAAGGCCTTCATACTCTTTATAACGTTCATATGCTTTCTCAACATTTGAACTCAGTTCCTCATAAGCAAGTACAGATGGAAATTGAGAAGGTTTGGCAACAATGGCTCTGAGTGCAAGATCTGCATATTTATCATAAATTGGGCAGTTACCCTTTGTGACAAAATATAAAATCGTTAAAGCGTATACAGACCCTATGCCTCGGCAGTTTATTACTCTCTTTAATAAACCAATACGTTCTTCTTCAGAATCACATTTTTCTTTTCTCCCTCCTACTGCTTCGTATACCTCGTTAACACAGATGGAATACTTGCTTCTCGGGATATTGATTACTCCGTCTTTATATTTGCCGCCGGTTTTCCATTGAAGGATCTCTCTTATTTCATCTTCGCCCAAGAAATCGCTTGCCAGTATCTCTTCGATGCGCGCCTCCCTCCGTATATCCCTATACAAATAAAAATACATCTTGCTGTAAAAATCGACAAAAGCATCTCTAGCCTCTTTCGTACCTTTTCCTTCCATAGATGTGCCGTCCGGATAATAAAACCTGCACATAATCTACACCTCATCTTGTTTAATTTTTGCTCTTTCCACATTATTTTATCTTTGGATTAAATAACCAATTTTATTATAATAGTTAAAATAAAATAATGCAAATATATTTTAAAACGAGATAGAAAAGCATAACATTTCTCTGACATTTTAACGATCTATCATTTATGCGTAGTACCCTACATCAAAACACCTTTTTTCATCCTCTTCTTCGTTAGAGCGAATTAACCGGTTTTTTCTTAGAAAATTGCCTTAAAATTTACCTTTTCTTTGTATAAATGGCCTTGCAATGGACAAGAAATTAAGGTAGAATATGGGTAGATATTGTTTGTTAATTTAACAACGATCAGAAATGAAAGGGTGTTCCTACTTATGTCAGCTTTGAACAAAAAGACCATTGAAGACATTGATGTCAATGGCAAGCGCGTGCTCGTTCGCTGCGACTTCAACGTCCCCTTTGACGCAGAGGGCAATATTGCCGATCCTAAGCGTATCACCGAGGCTCTTCCCACCATTAAATATCTCGCTTCTCACGGCGCCCGTGTGATCCTCTGCTCCCATCTGGGCCGTCCGAAGGGCGAATTTAATATGAAATATTCCCTGGCTCCTGTGGCTGCATACCTCTCCAAGGTGCTGGGCCAGGATGTCAAAATGGCTAAAGATGTTGTAGGCGAATCGGCCAAATCCCTGGCTGCTGAGCTGAAAGACGGCGATATCATGTTGATCGAAAACGTCCGCTTCCATAAGGAAGAGGAAAAGAATGATCCTGAGTTCTCCAAACAGCTGGCTTCCCTGGCTGAGATCTATGTCAACGACGCCTTCGGCACTGCTCATCGCGCTCATTCTTCCACCACTGGCGTCGCTTCCTATCTGCCGGCTGTGTGCGGCTACCTGATCCAGAAGGAAATCTCCATCATGGGCGGCGCTCTGGAAAATCCGAAGCGTCCCTTCGTCGCCATCCTGGGCGGCGCCAAGGTTTCCGATAAGATCGGCGTTATCAACAACCTGCTCGACAAGGTTGATACTCTGATCGTCGGCGGCGGTATGGCTTACACCTTCTACAAGGCTCAGGGCCATCACATCGGCACCTCCATCTGTGAAGAAGATAAGCTGGATCTGGCCAACTCCATCTTGGCCAAGGCCAAGGAAAAGAAGGTCAACTTCCTGCTGCCCATCGACAACCGTGTTGGTAAAGAGTACAAAGAGGATACCGACCATCAGGTTGTCCACTCCACGGAGATCCCTGAGGGTTGGATGGGCCTGGATATCGGCCCTGATACCGAAGCACTTTATGCAAAGGCCATTGAAGGAGCCGGCACAGTTGTGTGGAACGGCCCCATGGGCGTCTCCGAGTGGGAGAACTTCGCCAGCGGTACAAGAGCTGTTGCAACTGCTGTCGCCAATTCCGGCGCCATCTCCATCATCGGCGGCGGCGATTCGGCTGCTGCCATCGAGAAGCTGGGCTTTGCCGATAAGATGACCCATATCTCCACCGGCGGCGGCGCTTCCCTGGAGTTCCTGGAGGGCAAGACCCTTCCCGGCATCGCTGCTCTGAACGACAAATAAGATCCATCGGATCCATGGAAAAAGAGGAAAGATTGGATCTTTCCTCTTTTTCTTCTATTGAGATAGAAAGGATGTACTTCACATGAATAAAGCTCTTCGTAAAGCCGTCATCGCCGGCAACTGGAAAATGAACAAAAACCGTCAGGAGGCTGCCACTCTCATCGGTGAACTGAAGGAAAAAGTGGCAGGCGCTGGCTGTGACGTCGTCATCTGCGTGCCCTACACCAATCTGGAAACCGCTCTCTCCAACACCAATGGTTCCAACATCAAGGTCGGCGCTGAAAACTGCCACTGGGCTAAATCCGGCGCTTTTACCGGTGAAGTCTCGGCCGATATGCTGGCTGAAATGGGCGTCCAGTACGTTATCATCGGCCACAGCGAACGCCGTCAGTACTTCGGCGAAACCGATGTTACCGTCCAGCAGCGTGTCCGTGCCGCTTTGGATGCCGGCTTGACCGTTATCCTGTGCGTCGGCGAGATGCTGGAACAGCGCGAACAAGGCGTCACCAGCGAACTGGTCGCCATGCAGACCAAGATCGCTTTGGGCGGCGTTTCGGAAGAGGAAATGGCTCGCATCATCATCGCTTACGAGCCGGTTTGGGCTATCGGTACCGGACGTACTGCCACTGCCGAACAGGCCAATGAAGTGTGCAAGCTGATCCGCGATACCATCGCATCCCTCTACAGCCAGAAGGTTGCCGATGCCACCACCATCCAGTACGGCGGTTCCATGAACGCCGGCAATGCTGCCGATCTGCTGGCTCAGCCCGATGTGGACGGCGGTCTCATCGGCGGCGCTTCTCTGAAGGCTCCTGACTTTGCTGCCATCGTGGAAGCTGCTTCTAAATAAGAGCGGTAAATTTTCTCACATCATCCTTTATTATGTGAACTATTTTTCGAAAAATTTCGGCGGCTCGGGCACCGGGCCGCCCTTTCAATCCAAAAGGAGGATATCTTTATGAAAAAGCCTCTCGTGCTCACCATTATGGACGGTTTTGGCCTCAATCCTTCCGACTACGGCAACGCCATTGTGGAAGCCAATACCCCTAATTTAGACAAGCTGTTCGCTGAGAATCCACACACCCAGATCGGCGCATCCGGCCTTAATGTGGGCCTTCCGGACGGACAAATGGGCAATTCCGAGGTGGGACATACCAACATCGGCGCCGGCCGCGTGGTATACCAAGAGCTGACCCGTATCACCAAGTCCATTGAGGACGGCGACTTCTTCCAGAACGAAGCATTGGTTGGCGCTGTGGATCATTGCCTTAAAGAAGGCACCGATCTGCATCTGATGGGCCTTTTGTCGGACGGCGGCGTTCACAGCCACAATTCCCACCTGTACGGCCTGCTGGAGCTTGCAAAACGCAAGGGCCTCAGCCGCGTCTATGTCCACTGCCTCATGGATGGCCGTGACGTCCCCCCCACCTCCGGCAAGGATTTCGTCGCCGAGCTGGTGGCCAAGATGGAGGAAATCGGCGTGGGCAAAGTGGCCACTGTGATGGGCCGTTACTACGCCATGGACCGTGACAACCGTTGGGAACGTGTTGAAAAGGCTTATGCCGCCTGCGTCTATCGCGAGGGGGTACAGGAATCCGATCCGGTGGAAGCGGTAGCCCATTCCTACGAGCAGGATATCACCGATGAATTTATCGTTCCAGCCGTCATCGAGGGTGGCACTGCCATCAAGGCAAACGATTCGGTCATTTTCTTTAACTTCCGTCCTGACCGCGCCCGTGAGATCACCCGTACCTTTGTGGATCCTGACTTTAACGGTTTTGAGCGCAAGAATGGTTTCTTCCCCTTGCACTATGTGTGCTTCACCCAGTACGACGCCACCATGCCCAATGTGACGGTGGCTTTCCATCCCCAGTCCCTGAAGAATACCCTGGGTGAATATCTCTCCGACCTGGGCAAGACTCAGCTTCGTATCGCCGAAACGGAAAAGTACGCCCATGTCACCTTCTTCTTCAACGGCGGTGTGGAAAAGCAATATGAGGGTGAGGACCGCGTTCTGATTCCTTCCCCCAAGGTTGCAACCTACGACCTCCAGCCCGAGATGAGTGCCTACGAAGTGTGTGACGCTGTGTGTGAACGCATCCTGAGCGGCAATTACGATGTAGTTATCCTCAACTTTGCAAACTGCGATATGGTAGGTCATACCGGTGTAGAGGAAGCCGCTATCAAGGCGGTGGAAGCAGTGGACACCTGCATGGGCCGTGTAGCCGATGCCGTCAAGAAGATGGACGGCGTATTGCTGGTCACCGCCGACCACGGCAATGCCGATCAGATGAAGGAACCGGATGGTTCTCCCTTCACCGCTCATACCACCTGGCCCGTTCCCTTTATTGTAGTGGGCCGCGATTGCAAACTGCGTGAAGGCGGCCGTCTGGCCGATATCGCCCCCACCATGCTGGACATCATGGGAATCCCCCAACCGGCTGAGATGGACGGCGTAAGCCTCATTCAAAAATAATAGATCCCTTTCATTTCTTTTGCCGCCTGGGCGTAAAACCCAGGCGGTTCTTTTTTGTGTAAAACCACTTAAGAAAAGAGCAGAATAAATGAATATTTATTCTCAAAAAGGGTTGAAATTACAGTTTTTAAGGTGTATAATAGGCATCAGATTGAATAAGAACTCAATTAGGAGGTATACATATGCAAAAGCAGTACAAGAAAGTTGTCCTCGCTTATTCCGGTGGATTGGATACGTCGGTTATCATCCCATGGCTCAAGGAGCATTACGGATGCGAGGTCATCGCTGTGGCCGCCAATGTGGGCCAAGGTGACTTCGAGCTGGAAGGCCTGGAGGAAAAGGCCATCAAGACCGGCGCTTCCAAGTGCTACATCGAGGATCTGACCAAGGAATTTGTGGAGGACTTTATCGTCCCCACCCTGAAGGCCGGCGCCGTCTATGAAGGCAAATATTTGCTTGGTACCTCCTTTGCCCGTCCTATCATCGCCAAACGCTTGGTGGAAATCGCCAAAAAAGAAGGCGCCGATGCCATTGTCCACGGCTGCACCGGCAAGGGCAACGATCAGGTCCGTTTTGAACTGACCATTAAGGCCTTCGCCCCCACGATGGATATCATCGCTCCCTGGCGGTTCTGGGAACTGGACAGCCGTGAAAAGGAAATCGCCTACGCGGAAGAGCACAACATCCCCCTGAAGATCAATCGGGAGACCAACTATTCCAAAGATAAAAACTTATGGCATCTGTCCCACGAGGGTCTGGATCTGGAGGACCCGGCCAACGAGCCCCTATATGATCAGATCCTGGAGATGGGCGTCACCCCGGAAAAGGCTCCGGACGTCCCCACTTACGTCACCATCGGTTTTGACAAGGGCACCCCAGTATCGGTGGACGGCGTCAAGATGACCCCGGTGGAAATCCTCACCAAGCTCAATGAACTGGGCGGCGCCAACGGCGTGGGCATTGTGGACATGGTGGAGAACCGTCTGGTGGGCATGAAGAGCCGCGGCGTATACGAGACACCCGGCGGCAGCATCCTTTATTTTGCCCATCAGTCCCTGGAAGAGATCTGCCTGGACAAGGAAACCCAACATTATAAAATGCAAATGGCCATCAAGTTCAGCGAACTGGTTTACAACGGCCTGTGGTACACCCCCCTGCGGGAAGCCATGAGCGCCTTTGTGGACAGCACCCAGCAGACCGTCACCGGTGAAGTCAAGCTCAAGCTGTACAAGGGCAACATCATGAACGCCGGCATGACATCTCCCTATTCCCTCTACTCGGAGGAAATCGCCACCTTTGGGGAAGATAACGTCTACGATCAGGCCGATTCGGCTGGATTTATCAACCTCTTTGGCCTGCCTCTCAAGGTCAAGGCCCTGCTGGATGAGAAGAAGATCAAGTAAGTAGTACCAATGAAGATGAATGAGGCTGCAACGCTAGGGCGGTTTGCCTTTCCGTTGCAGCTGTTTTGATACAAGAAGGAGTGATCAGGATGAAGATGTGGGCCGGACGGTTCTCCAAAGAGGCCGATGCACGGGTCAACGACTTCAATTCCTCCATCCGTTTTGATTCCCGGATGGTCGAGCAGGATTGTAAGGGATCCATTGCCCATGCCCAGATGTTGGCCGCCCAGGGCATCATCTCCAAAGAGGATGCCCATCTCATCGTGGAGGGGCTCACTGGACTTTATAAGGATCTACAGGAGGGTACGCTGCTCTTTGACCCCAATGCCGAAGACATCCATATGTTCCTGGAAGAGCAGCTGACAAAACGCATCGGGGATGCCGGTAAACGCCTCCACACCGCCCGCAGCCGCAACGATCAGGTCGCTTTGGATTTGCGTCTGTATCTGCGGGAGGAAGCGTCCCAGATTTTTGATCTCCTTCATGAACTGGCTTCCCAATTCACCAATTTAGCCGGGGAGCATCTGGAAACCGTCATGCCTGGATACACCCATCTCCAGCGCGCCCAGCCGGTGACCTTTGGCCATCATCTGATGGCCTACGCCAACATGCTGGCCCGGGATATGGGTCGGCTCCAGGATGCCGCAGCCCGGATGAACTTCTCCCCTCTGGGATGCTGCGCCTTGGCGGGCACCACCTATCCCATCGACCGGCAGATGACGGCCCATGCTTTGGGCTTTGACGGCATCTGTCAAAACTCCTTGGACGGCGTCTCCGACCGGGATTTTTGTATTGAACTGGCGAGCTGTCTCTCCCTTGTGATGATGCACTTGTCCCGCTTTTCCGAGGAGATGGTATCCTGGTGCTCGTGGGAATTTAAATTCATCGAGCTGGACGACGCCTTTGCCACCGGTTCCTCCATCATGCCTCAAAAGAAGAATCCCGATGTATCGGAGCTCATCCGGGGCAAAACCGGCCGGGTATACGGCGATTTAATGTCCCTGCTTTCCATGATGAAAAGCCTCCCCTTGGCTTATAATAAGGATATGCAGGAGGACAAAGAAGCCATTTTCGACGCAGTGGATACCGTCAAGCTGTGCCTTACCACCATGATCCCTATGGTGTCCACCATGACGGTGCTGGGGGACAACATGCGCGCCGCTGCCGCCAAAGGATTTATCAACGCCACCGACTGCGCCGATTATCTCACTAAAAAGGGCATTCCCTTCCGGGACGCCTACAAATGCACCGGCGGCTTGGTCGCCCTGTGCATTGAGAAGGGGCTTACTCTGGAAACCCTTCCTCTCTCCGATTACCAGGCCGCCTGTCCTGTCTTTGGAGAGGATATCTACGAGGCCATCAGTCTCACAACCTGCGTCAAAGGACGGACCAGCGAGGGCGGACCCTCCCCTCAATCGGTACAGAAGCAGATCGATTGGATGCAGGATTTCTTACAGAGTCACAAAACCCTTTGGGATCACAA
Source organism: Solibaculum mannosilyticum (assembly GCF_015140235.1). Classification (GTDB taxonomy): domain Bacteria; phylum Bacillota; class Clostridia; order Oscillospirales; family Acutalibacteraceae; genus Solibaculum; species Solibaculum mannosilyticum. The sequence goes on from NZ_AP023321.1 coordinate 2,023,701, forward strand.
TTGAGGTAGAAATTGATGGATAACATAAAAGTAGGCGTCATCGGCGCCACAGGATATGCCGGTCTGGAATTGGTCCGGCTGCTTTTGGGCCATCCGGACGTAAAGGTGGAGGCCGTCTCGTCGGTGAGCTTTGAGGGGAAGGAAATCAGTGAGGTATATCCCCAGCTCACCGGTTTGTTCGACAAAGTATTGACCGATGACATCCAAGTGGTGGATCGATGCCAGGTGATATTTGGCTCCCTTCCCCACGGACTGTCGGAACCCATCGCCCGCCGCTGCGTGGACGGTGGAAAACTGTTTATCGATATGGGCGCTGACTTCCGTTTAAAAAAGGAATCGGATTATGTCCAGTGGTACGGGGGATCCTATCAGGATACCGCTCTTCATCAGATGGCGGTCTATTCCATCCCGGAACTGCACCGATCCCTGGTCCCCGGCGCCAAGCTGATCGCCAATCCAGGCTGTTATGTCACGTCGGTATGTCTGGGACTGGCCCCCTTGTATCAGGAAAAAATCGTCTTGCCGGATAGTCTCATCATCGATGCTAAGTCCGGAGCTACCGGCGCCGGACGGGGCCTTACCCTCAACACCCACTACACCGAGTGCAACGAAGCCTTCGCCCCCTATAAAGTGGCCGCCCACCGCCACACCCCGGAGATGGAACAGGTGTTGTCGGAACTGAACGGCGCGCCGGTCACCCTCACCTTTGTCCCCCATCTGCTGGCCGTCAACCGGGGGATTGTATCCACCATGTATCTCTCTCTGGCGGACGGCTGGGATGAGGACAAGGTCCGGGAGCTCTATGGGCAGTTTTATGAGAAGGAACGGTTTGTGAAGCTCCTGCCCAAAGGGGATATCGCCAATCTGAAAAATGTCAAATACAGCAACTACTGCCACATTTCCCTGCACAGCGATCCCCGCACCGGACGCCTCATTGTGGTGTCCACCATCGACAATATGGTCAAGGGTGCGGCTGGACAGGCCATTCAGAATATGAACCTGGCCTTGGGACTCAAGGAGGAAACCGGACTTTGCATGACGCCGCCGGCGTTTTAATCAGAAAGGGGATTTGTTCATGCCTTATCAGTGGATGGAGGGGGATGTCTGTGCCCCCAAAGGGTTCCAAGCGGCGGGAGTGCACTGCGGCATCCGCAAAAACCGCTCCAAAAAGGACTTGGCCCTCATTTTCAGCTCTACCATGTGCACCGCCGCATCGGTGTACACCGCCAATAAAGTAAAAGGCGCCCCCATTTTAGTGACACAGCAGCATCTCAAAGACGGCAAAGCCCAGGCCATCTTGTGTAATTCCGGCAATGCCAACACCTGCAATGCCGACGGAATCGATATTGCCAATGCCATGTGCAAAAGCGCCGCCCAGGCTCTCGGCATCCGGGAGGAGGATGTGGTCATCGCCTCCACCGGCGTCATTGGGCAGCCTCTTCCATTGGATCCCATTACGGCAGCCATGCCGGCGCTGGTGTCGTCTCTGGGTTCAGACGGCTCTCCCGCCGCCGAAGCCATCATGACCACCGATACCTGTCCCAAACAGGTAGCCGTACAATTTTCTTTGGGCGGCAAGCCATGCGCCATCGGGGGAATCTCCAAGGGCAGCGGTATGATCCATCCCAACATGGCCACCATGCTGTGTTTTGTCACCACCGACGCCGCCATCTCCAGCGAGATGCTGCAAAAAGCCGTCAAACAGGTTGCCGATGAGACCTTCAATATGATCTCTGTGGACGGCGATACCTCCACCAACGATATGCTGACCGTTCTAGCCAATGGATTGGCGGACAATCCAGTCATTACACAGCCGGGACACGAATATGATACTTTTGTGAAGGGTCTCATGATGGTGTGCCGTCAGCTTGCCAAAAGAATGGCGGCCGACGGTGAAGGCGCCACCAAGCTGCTGGAATGCACTGTCACCGGCGCCCCCTGCAAGGAGACGGCTCGAAAGGTGGCCAAGTCGGTGGTGTGTTCTACCCTCTTCAAGGCCGCCATGTTCGGCGAGGACGCCAACTGGGGCCGTATCCTCTGCGCCATCGGCTACACCGACGCCCCATTTGACATCGACAAGGTAGGCGTCACTTTGGCATCCGAAGCGGGACAAATAGAGGTCTGCCGTGACGGCGCCGGCGTTCCCTTCAGCGAAGAAATCGCCAAAACCGTACTTTCTGAGAAGGAAATTCAGATTCTCATCTCCATGGACCAGGGGGACGAGAAAGCCACTGCCTGGGGATGTGATCTCAGCTACGACTATGTGAAAATCAACGGGGACTACCGCACCTAACCATAGAAAAGAGGAAAATCAAGTGGAACTCAACAATTCAGACAAAGCCCAAGTATTAGCCCAGGCCCTCCCTTATATCCAGAAGTACTACAATAAAGTGGTGGTGGTCAAATACGGCGGCAATGCCATGATCAACGAGGACTTAAAGGCGGCCGTTATGAGCGATATTGTACTGCTGTCGCTGGTGGGAATCCGCATTGTGCTGGTTCACGGCGGCGGTCCGGAGATCACCGAAACCTTAAATGCCATGGGCAGGGAGAGCCGGTTTGTCGGGGGGCTGCGGTACACCGATGAAGAAACCGTCCGGGTGGTGCAGATGGTGCTGGCCGGCAAGACCAACAAGGATCTAGTGGGCCTTCTCCAGCAGAACAAAGGGCAAGCCCTTGGAATCTGCGGCATCGACGGCAAGACCATCCAGGTCAAAAAGATCGACAAAGACGTCGGATTTGTGGGGGAAATCACCGGGGTTCGGACAAAGCTTATCAACGACGCCCTCAACAACGGTTATATCCCCGTCATCGCCACCATCGGATGTGACGAGCAGGGTGCCGTATACAACATCAACGCCGATGCCGCAGCAGCCCGCATCGCAGCTGAACTCCATGCCGAAAGCCTCATCTTGCTCACCGACATCCGGGGACTTCTGTGGGATAAGGAGGATGAATCCACCCTCATCACCTCGGTCAATGCCAGCGAGGTGCCGGCCCTCACCAGCAGGGGAATCATCCAAGGCGGTATGATCCCCAAAGTGGAATGCTGTGTGGAGGCCGTACGCCGGGGCGTCAGACAGGCCAACATCATTGATGGACGCGTCCCTCACTCCATCCTCATCGAACTGCTCACCGACGAGGGCTTAGGCACCATGTTTCTGGGATAAAGGAGGACATGTAAAACGATGGATGATCTAAAAACATTGGACAGCCGTTATCTTGCCGGCACATACGGCCGGTTCGACCTTCAGGCAGTCAGCGGCAAAGGGGCCGTATGCACCGGTCTTGACGGCCGGGAATACATCGACTTCACCTCCGGAATCGGCGTCAATTCGCTGGGATGGGGGGATCCCGATTGGGTGGAGGCTGTAAGCCGTCAGGCGGCGGGCCTCCAGCATATCTCAAACCTCTATTATACCGCTCCCATGATCGGACTGGCCCAGACCCTCTGCACACGCACCGGCATGGACAAGGTTTTCTTCTGCAATTCCGGCGCAGAGGCCAACGAATGCATGATCAAAACCGCTCGGAAATACAATGCCGACCATTACGGCAAAGGCCGTCACACCATTCTGGCACTGGAAAACAGCTTTCACGGCCGCACCATCACCACCCTTTCGGCCACCGGTCAAGATGTATTTCATCGGTATTTCGATCCCTTTACCGACGGATTCTCCTTCTTCCAGGCCAATGATCTCTCCTCCTTTACCGCTTATCTAAATGGCAATCATACCATCGGCGGAGTCCTGCTGGAACTCATCCAGGGCGAAGGAGGCGTCGTCCCTCTGGATCAGGAATTCGTCCAAGGCATCGCCAAACTATGCGAAGAACAGGATATCCTCCTGATGGTGGATGAAGTACAGACCGGCATGGGACGCACAGGAAAGCTTCTGTGCTGCGAGCACTACGGCATCCGCCCCAATCTCGTGAGCCTTGCTAAGGGACTGGGCGGCGGGCTGCCCATCGGCGCCGTCCTATTTGATGAGAAATGTGCCGATGTCCTAGGCCCCGGTGATCACGGCACCACCTATGGCGGAAATCCTGTGGCCTGTGCCGGCGCTCAGGTGGTACTTTCCAAATTAACCGATTCACTGCTAAAAGAAGTGGAGCAAAAGGGACAGTATATGACAGAAAAGGTACTGTCCATGCCCAAGGTGAAAAGCATAGAAGGAAAAGGTATGATGCTGGGCATCACCCTGGACGGTGACAGCAAAGCTCTAGCTGCCGCTTGTTTGGAAAAAGGACTGATGATCCTAACCGCCAAGGCAAAGCTTCGGATGCTCCCACCCTTGACCATTTCCTACGAGGAAATCGATCGAGGATTAACCATATTAAATGAGGTGTTAAGCGTATGAACCATTTACTCAAATTGCTGGATTTGTCCACCGACGAGATCCTGGAACTCTTAAATCTGGCCGATCAGCTCAAATACGAACAAAAACACGATATGAAACATCCCTATTTGGAAGGTCAAACCCTGGGTATGATTTTCCAGAAATCCTCTACCCGCACCCGGGTTTCCTTTGAAGTTGGCATGAGCCAACTGGGCGGAACCGCCCTGTTTCTGTCCAATCGCGATCTGCAAATCGGCCGCGGGGAACCGGTCCAAGATACTGCTCGTGTGCTCTCCCGGTACCTGGACGGCATCATGATCCGCACCTTCGCCCAGCAAGAGGTGGAAGATCTGGCTACCTACGGCAGTATCCCTATCATCAACGGCCTGACCGATTTCTGTCATCCCTGCCAGGTGCTGGCCGATCTCATGACGGTGCGGGAACATAAAAAACGCCTGGAAGGTCTACAGATGTGCTACATCGGCGACGGCAATAATATGGCCAATTCCCTTATTGTAGGCTGTCTCAAGGCGGGGATGCAGGTGTCCATTGCCACGCCGGATGACTATCGTCCGGACGCCGCCGTATTGGAATTCGCCAAAGGATATGGGGAGAAATTCCGCCTGACCAGCGACGTCAAAAAGGCGGCCGAAGGCGCCGATGTCATCTTCACCGACGTATGGGCTTCCATGGGACAGGAGGAGGAAGCGGAACTCCGTCGGAAAGCCTTTGCCGGATATCAAATCAACGAGGAGCTCCTCAAGGTATGCGCTCCCGACGTCATGGTCCAGCACTGTCTGCCTGCCCACCGCGGGGAGGAAATCTCGGCTGAAACCTTTGAAAAACACGCCGATGAAATCTTTGACGAAGCGGAAAACCGTCTGCATGCGCAAAAGGCTGTTCTGGTCAAACTGATGAAAAAATAATCTCTTCTTTTGGCAGTGATGCGCCTTGTTGCCCTTTGAGGGATGTGCTACAATCAGATCAACAGATGGTTTCTTTCATCATAAGGAGGGGTTGGTATGAATTGTCCCTTTTGCGGCGCCCAGATGCAACAAGGCAATGTGGTTACGGAAAACAGCGTAGGACTCTTCTTCTTGCCCCCGGATCAGTCTCCGGGTTTTTGGCTGGGAGACACATCCAACAGCATTGAGAAAAAAGGCGGTGTCGTGTTGGACGGCCCTTATCATTTCCGCATCAATCACACCGAGCTGCCCGCCTTCCTGTGCGGGACCTGCCGGAAGATCATCTTTGATTACTAAGGGAAGCCTAGTTTTCCCTTTGATGTTTTTTGTTCTTATCCGCAAACGAAATGAATAAAATGAGAAAAAGGCCGAGTGTTCAACTTGGTCTTTTTCTTTGAAATTTTGAAATCGGTTTTCCTCTGCTGAATAAAACAATGGCTTTTGAAACAATTAAGGATACTTCGTGTTGACTTCGTTCTAAAAATAGAGTATTATGAATAAATATGAACTGTAATATTGTGTCCTTTTGGCTGAAAAACAGCTTTATCTGTTCAGATCAGAATAGAAAATTAGACTTTTAATATTTTGTTGTTTTAGCAGCAAAATAAGCCGTGCATTTTGTGGAGAATGAGGTTTGGTATGAAAAAGGGAATTGTTGCTTTATTGCTTGTAACGCTTCTGTTTACTTTAATGGCCGACTTTGGGGGAAAGGAAAGTATTGTGATCTGTTCATCCGCCGAGCAGTTCCGCAATGACTGCCTGCAGGAAAAACTCAATGAAAAGTTCCCTCAGTACAATGTTATCGTCATGTACATGCCCACCGGCAAAACCGCTGCGAAAATACTCACGGAAGGTAAAAACACAGAGGTGGATATGTTGGTAGGCGTCGAAACGGGATATCTCAGAAAAATTCAAGACAGTCTTGCCGATATCTCGGGGAGAAGCAACATCCAGTATATCGACGGCCTCGGCCCGGAGAATTACGAGAACCGGTGGGTAACGTGGGAACGTTTTGCCGGCGCTATCATTGTGAACACCGAAGTCTTGGAAAAACATGGTCTGGAGGCTCCTAAAACTTATGAGGACCTTCTCAAACCGGAATATAAAAATTTAGTGGCGATGCCCGATCCTAAGTCCAGCGGCACCGGCTACTTTTTCTATAAGAATTGGGTCAATACCATGGGGGAAGACGAGGCTCTGGCCTATGTGGACAAACTGCACGATAATCTTAAGCAGTTCACGGAATCAGGATCCGGCCCCATCAAGATGCTCACACAGGGCGAAGTCGCGGTTGGTCTTGGTATGACCTTCCAGGCCGTCAGCGAAATCAACGAGGGGCAGCCTTTTGAGATTATTTATCCGCCTACCGGTTCCCCCTACTCTTTGACCGGTACAGCTCTCATCGATGGCCATCAGGATAAAACCGGTGTTTCGGAAGTTTTTGACTACATTATCAACGACTTCCTCGTGTACGACAAGGAAAACTTTTCACCAGAACTGGTTTTAGAAGATCAGAAAAACAACATCCCCAATTATCCACAGGACATCCAGTACGCCGATATGACGGGAATTGAAGATGTGGAAGAGAAAGAGAGGCTGCTGTCCATATGGAAGTATTAACACCAAAACTTTCCGTTCGGAATCTCTGTAAAAGTTATGACAATAAAATCGTGCTGAATAACCTGTCCTTTGATCTGATGGAAGGGGAATTTCTCTCCATCCTAGGCCCCAGCGGATGCGGCAAAACCACTTTATTGCGCATTCTCATCGGCCTGGAAAAGGCGGACAGCGGGGAAATCCTAAAAAGTGGAACCGATATCTCAGGGCTTTCCAGCTTTGACCGAGGGATGGGGATTGTATTCCAAAACTACGCTTTGTTCCCCAATATGACGGTGCTTCAGAATGTGCAGTACGCCTTGACCCTGCGCAAGGATACCAAAAAAGAGGCAAAGAACATCGCCATGCACACCTTGGAGCAGGTGGGGTTACTGGATCAAATCAATAAAAAACCGGCTCAGCTCTCCGGAGGACAGCAACAGCGTGTCGCCATCGCCCGTACTCTTGCCATGAATCCGGATATCATCCTGTTGGATGAACCCATTTCCGCATTGGACGTCACCAATCGTGAGATCATGAAAGCAGAATTAAAATCGCTACAGAAAAAATTCCACGCCACCATGCTGTTTATCACCCACGACCAGGAAGAAGCTTTTTTCCTCAGCGATCGCATTATGGTCATGAACAGCGGCAATGTGGAACAGTTGGATACCCCTCATTCCATCTACCAGAACCCGGCCAGCGATTACGTTTCCTCCTTTGTGGTGGATCAATTGGATAAAAAGTACTAGGATCTCTTGCGTTATACAGGACGGGATTGCCATGAATAATAAAAAATTTTTCTCATTAAAATCCCTGCTTCTAATTTATCTGCTGGTTACAATTGCCTTTCCGGTTCTGATTTTATTTAGCAGCATCCGCGGCGAACATATTCAAAGTGTCTTTTCCTCCCAGCAGTTCTGGCCCATGCTTCAGAACTCCCTGATTACCACTTTGTCTGCAACGGTCATTTCCGTTACGCTGTCCTTTTTCCTGGCATGGCTTCTCAACCGATCCAATATCCGGTTTAAATCTATCTTTGTGGTCTTGTTTACCATCCCCATGCTCATCCCCAGTATCTCCCATGGTATGGGGCTGGTTCTCCTCTTTGGCGACAACGGCCTCATTACCAACCTTCTGGGGATCAACATCGGTCTCTATGGATACCCCGGTATCATTATGGGATCGGTGCTCTATTCTTTCCCGGTTTCTTTTCTCATGTTCCATGACTCCTTCCAGTACGAGGACTACACCATCTACGAAGCGGCCAGTGTGCTGGGTCTTTCCAAATGGAAACAGTTTTTGACCATCACCATGCCGTCCATGCGGCGCACGATGTTGTCGGCTGTGTTGGCTGTGTTTACCATGGTATTTACCGACTACGGCGTCCCCCTGATGACGGGTGGAACCGACATGACCTTGCCGGTGTATATGTACCGCGAGGTTATCGGTATGATGAACTTCTCCAACGGTGCTGTCATTGGTATTCTCCTGCTTCTGCCGGCTGTGGCCGCCTTTTTGCTGGATCTGAAAAACAGCGGCATCAACGCTTCCAGCAGTACGGTTACCAAGTCCTACCTCATTGAACCAAACAAGAAACGGGATATTTTGGTATATGTCATCTTCGGCGTGGTTCTGATTCTGATCTGTTTGCCCATTATCGCTTTTATTTGCTTGAGCTTTGTCGAACAGTATCCCATTGATATGTCCTTCTCTCTGGACACCATTACCAAGCTGTTTTCCGATGGAATTGGGATGTATTTTATCAATTCTCTTGCCATCGCACTGCTTACAGCATTGTTTGGAACCTGCCTTTCCTATTTCTCGGCTTATATTACAGCACGGTCCAAAAAATCAATCTCCAACAAGATGCTTCACTTTATCAGCATGTTGTCCCTGGCTGTCCCGGGTATCGTTCTAGGTCTTTCCTTTGCGCTTACCTTTAAGAACATGCCCTTTTACTCCACCATCTTTATCCTGGTATTGGTCAACATTGTCCACTTTTTCTCCTCCCCCTATCTGCTTGCCTACAATTCTCTTTCCAAGTTTAATCCCAATCTGGAAGATGTCTCCCAGACTCTTGGTATCAGCCGGTTCAAGATGCTCTTCTCGGTGTATATCCCATGCACCAAGGCCACCATTGTGGAGATGTACAGTTACTTTTTCGTGAATGCTATGATCACCATCTCGGCAGTCTCCTTCCTGGTGAACTTCCGCACCATGCCTTTGGCCCTCTTGATCCCACAGTTGGAGTCCCAATCCTTTATCGAAGGTACGGCACTGGTATCCCTGCTTATCCTGGTCATCAATTTGATAGGAAAAGCCATTGTGTTCTTTGTCAAACGCTCTATTTCCAAGGGTGAAAACCAGAATAGTAATCTTCTATCCGAACGCGATTGACACTTATCCTTCACTTTTATAAGGTCGGTTCTGATGTCAGAACCGACCTTTTTCCATACGATGTAGCCCTTCTTTTCTCTTCTTCCCTATTTTTATTGCATAGAGTAATAGAGACAAAATAAAAAGGCATCTTCCCAAAAGGAAGATGCCTTTTTGAGTCCTACAAAACCGGACTTAGATCAATTCAATGATAGCCATCTCGGCAGCGTCGCCGCGACGGGGACCAGTCTTGATGATGCGAGTATAGCCGCCGTTACGATCGGCATACTTGGGGGCAATCTCGTCAAACAGCTTTTTCACAACTGCTTCCTTGGTAATAAAGCCCATGGCCAAACGCTTATTGTGCAGGCTGGGTTCTTTTCCCAAGGTGATGAGCTTTTCCGTCAGGGAGCGCACTTCCTTGGCCCTGGTGACGGTGGTCTCTATTCTGCCCTTCTCGAGGAGAAAGGTCACCATGGCTCTCAGCATTGCCAATCTATGAGAGGTGGCTCTGCCGAGCTTTCTGGTACCGGGCATTCTAATCACTCCTTTTGCGAAGTATGAAAGGTTTCGGGATTCCTATTATTCTTCTTCCCTGCTCAGGGAGAAGCCGAGAGCCGCGAGCTTCGCAATCACTTCTTCCAGCGATTTGCGGCCCAAGTTACGGACTTTCATCATGTCCTCTTCCGACTTGTTGATCAAGTCTTCCACAGTGTTGATGCCCGCACGTTTGAGACAGTTGAAGGACCGGACCGACAGATCCAATTCTTCAATGGTCATCTCCAGCACCTTTTCCTTGCCTTTGTCGTCCTTCTCCACCATGATCTCGGTGGCAAAGGTCTCATCCGACAGGTCGGCAAACAGGTTGAGATGCTCGGTCAGCACCTTCGCCGCCAGAGATACTGCCTCTTTGGCTGAGAGTGTGCCGTTGGTCCAAACCTCCAGGGTCAGCTTATCGTAGTCGGTAATCTGGCCCACGCGGGTATTTTCCACATTAAAGTTGACTTTGACACAAGGGGTATAGATCGAGTCGACCGGGATGACGCCGATGGCCGACTGCATCAATTGCTTGTTGCGTTCGGCCGGTACATATCCGCGGCCCTTGTCGATGGTAATCTCCATATAGAGTTTGCCATCTTCGCCCAAGGTGGCGATGTGCATATCGGGGTTGAGGATCTCCACTTCCGAATCGCATTTGATGGATCCGGCAGTGATCTCGGTCTCCCCTTCTGCTTCGATGTAGACAATTTTAGGACCGTCGCCATGAATCTTGGCCGTCAGGCCTTTGATATTGAGGATGATTTCGGTCACATCCTCTTTGACGCCGGGAATCGTGGAAAACTCGTGCAGGATGCCGTCGATCTTAACCGACATGACGGCCACGCCAGGCAAGGACGATAGCAATACTCTGCGCAGGCTGTTGCCGAGGGTGATACCATAGCCTCTCTCCAACGGCTCTACGGTAAATTTACCGTAGGAACCGTCCGGCGAGAGCTCAACTGTATCGATTTTTGGTTTTTCAATCTCGATCATAAAAGCCCTCCTTGACAGATACAAGCGTGTAATACGCCTGTGATAATGAATCTATCCTGCGATGCCAATGAAAAACAAATGGGCATTACTTGGAGTAGAGCTCGACGATCAGATGCTCCTCGACGGGCAGATCGATGTCCTCACGGGCGGGCATTTTGGTAACAGTACCCTTGAGGGTATTCTTTTCACGCTCCAGCCACTGGGGCAGCATCACCATGGGGGCATCCTCGCCGGTCAGCTTGCTGAATTTGGCAGAGCTGCGGCTGGAAGCGACCACTTCAATGACGTCGCCGGGCTTGACCAGATAGGAGGGGATGTTGACCTTTCTGCCATTCACGGTAAAATGTGCATGGCTGACGGCCTGACGGGCCTCACGACGGGTCTGGACAAATCCCAAACGGTATACAACGTTATCCAGGCGGCGCTCCACCAGCACCAGCAGGTTCTCACCTGTTTTACCGGCCATACGGGAAGCTTTGTCGTAATACTCGCGGAACTGCTTCTCCATAATGCCGTAAACAAATTTAACCTTCTGCTTCTCAGCCAGCTGCAAAGCATACTCGCTCTTTTTCTTTCTCATCTGGCCACCGGGGTTGCGATTGCTCGTTTTCTTCGCGTAACCCATGACGGCAGGAGAAATGCCCAGTGCTCGGCAGCGCTTGGCGATAGGCTGCATATTTCTAGCCATAATTTTGTTTCTCCTTTCGATCAGACACGCCGTCTCTTGGGAGGACGGCAGCCGTTGTGGGGAATGGGTGTGACGTCGCGGATCAGGCTCACTTCCAGACCAGCGGTCTGCAGGGCGCGGATGGCGGCTTCACGACCAGCGCCGGGGCCCTTTACGTACACTTCCACCGATTTCAGGCCATGCTCCATGGCAGCTTTTGCAGCGGTCTCGGCAGCGGTCTGAGCGGCAAAAGGAGTGGACTTTCTCGAGCCACGGAAACCGAGTTCACCAGAAGATGCCCAGGAAATGGCGTTGCCCTGCACATCGGTGATGGTCACGATGGTGTTGTTAAAAGTGGACTGAATATGAACCGCGCCTTTTTCGATGTTCTTACGCTCGCGGCGGCGGCGGGTAGTAGCTCTTTTTTGAGTCTTTGCGGCCATCTTAGGTTCCCTCCTTACTTCTTCTTATTCGCAATGGTCTTCTTCGGACCTTTACGGGTACGGGCGTTGGTCTTGGAACGCTGGCCCCGGACCGGAAGTCCCTTGCGGTGGCGGACACCACGATAACAGCCGATTTCGATCAATCTCTTGATGTCGAATGCGACGTCACGGCGGAGGTCGCCTTCCACTCTCAGGTTATGGTCGATGTACTCACGCAGCTTGGAGACATCGTCTTCGGTCAAATCGCGGACACGGATGTCAGGATTGACGCCCGTGGCGGCGAGGATATCGTTGCTGGTCTTGCGGCCGATACCGAAAATGTAGGTAAGGCCAATCTCGACTCGCTTATCTCTAGGCAGGTCGACGCCGGCAATACGCGCCATAGTTTTGCACCTCCAAATTTGATCGCGCCTTAACCTTGGCGCTGTTTATGCTTGGGATTTTCACAGATGACCATGACTTTGCCCTTGCGCTTAATGACTTTGCACTTCTCGCAAATGGGTTTGACGGAAGGTCTGACCTTCATAGTAATCCCTCCTTGATAGGAACCGGGCTTCGGCCCTTGGGCCGAACCTCAACGTATCTATTTTATTTGGAACGCCATGTGATGCGCCCACGGGTGAGATCATAGGGCGAAAGCTCCAGCGTCACTTTATCCCCCGGCAGGATCCGGATAAAGTTCATCCGCAGCTTGCCGGAGATGTGGGCCAGAAGGGTTTTGCCGTTTTGCAGCTCTACCATAAACTGGGCGTTGGGAAGGGCTTCCTTGACGATGCCCTCTACCTCAATGACATCTTCTTTGGACAAGTTGAAAAACCTCCTCAAGTGACAGCCTCATCCGATTGAAACGGACGCAAGGCTCTGCGAATTTCACGGTTTGTGTTCATCTGCTCCTCCGGCACGACTGTGCTCGTAAGGCGGAGATGTTTGATGTTTTTCCGTTTTGGTCTTTGGAGAGGCCTTGCCTTCCCATCCACCACAAGGGCGGAGTCGGGCGCTGCTTCCAAGACGATTTGGAACGTCAATCGGTCGCGTCCGGCGGTGGACATCACCACGCGCCCCTTCACCAGTTGCAAAGCCCTTCCTCCTCTCAATCGGCGATTGTGAGGATCACCGGGCCATCCGGCGTAATGGCGACGCTGTGCTCAAAGTGGGCGGACAGTTTTCCGTCCTGGGTGAGCACCGTCCAGCCGTCCGCTAGGGTGCGGACTTTGTGTGTGCCCTCGTTGATCATGGGCTCAATGGCCAAGGTCATACCGGGCAGTAGCCGAACGCCTCGTCCGGGCGTTCCGAAATTCGGTACACTTGGGTCTTCATGGAGACGTGCGCCTACTCCGTGGCCAACATATTCGCGTACCACCGAGTAGCCGCGCGACTCGACATACCGCTGGACCGCACTTCCGATATCGCCTACCCGGTTGCCCGGCTTGGCTTGTTTGATCCCTTCGTAAAGGGATTCTCGAGTGGCGTCCATCAACCGCTGGGCCTCAGGAGAAACCTTCCCGCAGGCGAAGGTAGCGGCGTTGTCCCCGTTGTATCCGTGGATCTTGGCGCCAAGGTCGATGCTGACGATGTCGCCCTCCTTGAGAACACGGGATTTACTGGGTATGCCGTGGATGACCTCGTTGTTAACAGAAATACAGGCTGTTGCAGGGAACCCATTGTAGTTTAAAAAGTTGGGTTCTGCGCCCATCCTTTTGATGAGCTTATAGGCGATCTGGTCGATCTCGGCGGTTGTCACGCCGGGCTCTACCGCCTCGCCTGCAACCTTGAGTGCCATGGCGGAGATTCTGCACGCTTCCCGCATGAGCTGTAACTCGCGGGATGTCTTTAGCACAATCATGCCTTAATCCTCAAGAGCCGCCAGGGTAAGACGAGTGGTATCGGCCACTTCTTCCTGACCCTCTACTATAAAGAGCTTGCCCTTCTTTTCATAGTAGCTCTTAAGAGGCTCTGTCTGGTCATGATAAACCATCAACCGTTCCCGAATGGTATCCGGGTGGTCATCCTTACGCTGGATCAGGGTGCCGGAGCACACGTCGCACACTTCCTCAATGGCCGGTTTCTTGTAGACCACGTGATAGGAAGAGCCACAGGACTCACAGACACGGCGGCCCGACAGACGCTGGGTGATCTTTTCGTCCGGGACCTCGATATCGATAACCCGGTCGATCTCAATGCCCATGCGGTCGAGCGCCTCGGCCTGAGCAATGGTACGGGGGAAGCCATCCAGGATAAAACCGTTTTTGCAGTCATCCTCTTCGAGGCGGTGCTTGATGATCTCAATCACTACTTCATCGGGGACCAGCTTTCCGGCATCCATATAGGACTTGGCTTTCTTGCCGACCTCAGAACCGCTTTTCAGCGCTTCACGAATAATGTTACCCGTCGAGATGGCGGGGATGGAAAGAGTCTCGCTGATTACCTGTGCCTGGGTACCTTTGCCGGCGCCCGGAGCACCTAACAAAATCAGTTTCATTAGAATGTTTCCTCCTTTTCAGAGGTGTGAAAATGAAAACCGGATGCTGCCACCGGGGATGCCCTTTGGCCGGGCATCCGGTTCCTTTTTCGATTTTGAAGGGTTCTTCTTATTCAAGGAAGCCCTTGTAGTGGCGCATGAGCATCTGGGATTCGATCTGACGGACCGTCTCGATGGCGACACCGACGACGATGAGGATCGAAGTACCGCCCAAGGAAAGGCCGCCCATACCGGTGAGAGCACCGAATACGATGGGCAGGATGGCGATGACACCCAGGAACAGGGCGCCGATCAGCACGACCTTGGAGATAATGCGGGAGATGAAATCAGATGTGGGTTTGCCGGGACGGATGCCCGGGATTGCGCCGTTGTTCTTCTTCAGATTATTGGCCATCTCAATGGGATTATACTGGATGGACACATAGAAGTAGCTGAAGAAAATGATTAAGAGGAAGTAAAGGATAGCGTACAAAGCGCCGCTGGGGGAGAAGGCATTGAAGAAGCCGTCCCAGAAGCCACCCGGGGTCTGGTTGACGAACATGTCGATGGTGCTGGGGATCGAGAGGAAGGAGGATGCGAAAATGATCGGCAGCACGCCGGACATATTGACCTTGACCGGAATGTGGGTGGACTGACCGCCGTACATCTTGCGGCCCACCACGCGCTTGGCGTACTGGACAGGGATGCGGCGTTCGGCGTCGGTCATCAGGACGATGAAGGCGATGATCAGGATGAAGATGATCACAACCACCGGCACCAGGATGTAGTACTGGCCGCCCAATTGCAGGTACTGGTACAGCTGCATGACCATGGACGGTCCGCGGGAGACGATACCGGCAAACAGCAGGATCGAGATACCGTTGCCGATGCCCTTATCATTGATTTGCTCGCCCAGCCACATCATCAAAGCCGAACCGGCTGTAAGGACCAGGATGATGACAAATGCA
The DNA here is from genome assembly GCF_015140235.1 of Solibaculum mannosilyticum. GTDB lineage: Bacteria > Bacillota > Clostridia > Oscillospirales > Acutalibacteraceae > Solibaculum > Solibaculum mannosilyticum. The sequence goes on from NZ_AP023321.1 coordinate 2,039,047, forward strand.
CTGAAGACCAAAGCGCCGCCTTCGTCGTACACTAAAATGTCCGACTGCTTCAAATAGAAGAAGTAGGCGGTGGCTTGAATTAAGCCCAAAGCAATGGTGGTATATCGGGTGATCTGAGCGATGCGTTTGCGGCCTTCTTCGCCTTCTTTTGCCATACGTTCCAGCGGCGGGATAGCGACGGTCAACAGCTGAATGATAATGGATGCATTGATGTAGGGGGTGATGGACATGGCAAATAAAGTTGCTTTTTCCAGTCCGCCACCGGAGATCATGTTAAAGTAACCCAGAAGGTTACTGCTGTTGGCACTCATATCCTCCATGAGGGCTTTCAGCGAATCCGCATCGATAAACGGCACTGGGATGGCCGCGCCGATTCGGAAAATGATCACGATGAAAAGTGTAAATAAAAGCTTTTTTCTCAGGTCTGCGATCTTCCATGCATTGCGGAAGGTTTCAAACATGTTAGATCACCTCGGCCTTTCCGCCAGCAGCCTCGATCTTCTCCTTTGCGGATTTCGAGAAAGCGGCGGCCTGGACGGTGATGGCCTTTTCTACTTTGCCGTTGCCCAGCACTTTTACGCCATCGTATGCCTTTTTGATAACACCTGCTTTCTTCAAAGCTTCAGTGTCTACCACAGAGCCCGCCTCAAAGGCGTTCAGAGCACCCACGTTGACTTCTGCATAGCGGGTGGCGAAAATGTTGTTAAAACCTCTCTTGGGCAGACGTCTCATCAGAGGCATCTGACCGCCTTCAAATCCGGCGCGCATTCCGCGGCCTGCACGGGCTTTTTGGCCCTTATGGCCTTTGCCGGCAGTCTTGCCGTTGCCGGAACCGTGACCTCTGCCGATGCGCTTGACCTCGCGATTGGAGCCCGGCGCCGGCGAAAGTTCATGCAGTTTCATTGACTTGCACCTCCTTGCTTACGCTTGGGACACCTCTACGAGGTGGCTAATTTTGGTGACCTTGCCGCTGGTGGCGGCGTTGTCAGGCTGAATGGTCTCGTCGCCAATCTTTCTCAGTCCCAGGGATTGGGCGGTGGCGATTTGATCCTTTTTGCTGCCGATCAGACTCTTGACCAGCTTGACCTTAATTTGTGCCATTTAGTCCGCCTCCTTAACCCAAAATTTCCTTGACCGACTTACCGCGGATGGCGGCAACCTGGTCGGCACTACGCAGGGACTTGAGGCCCTCCATAGTGGCTTGCACTACGTTGCAGGGATTGTTGCTGCGCAGAGCTTTGGTACGGATATCTTTAATACCAGCCATTTCCACCACGGCACGTACAGCGCCGCCGGCGATTACACCGGTACCAGGAGCAGCCGGCTTCAGCAGCACGGTGCCTGCGCCGTAGGTTCCCAGAACCTCGTGGGGAATGGTGGATCCGCGGAGGGAAACCTTGACCAGGTTCTTCTTGGCGTCTTCGATGCCCTTGCGGATGGCGTCCGGAACTTCGCCTGCTTTTCCGAGGCCGAAACCTACGGTGCCATTGCCGTCGCCTACCACGACCAGTGCGGCAAACTTGAAGATACGGCCGCCCTTGACCGTCTTAGATACGCGGTTGATGGCTACAACACGCTCTTGCAGTTCCATGGTTGATGCGTCAATCCTGTCCATTCAGATTCCTCCTCCCTTAGAATTTCAGGCCGCCCTCACGGGCGCCCTCGGCCAGCTCTTGCACACGGCCGTGATAGATGTAACCACCGCGGTCAAACACCACTTCAGTGATGCCCTTGTCAGCGGCGCGTTTGGCGATCATCTTGCCCACTTCACGGGCTGCCTGTTTGTTCCCGCCGTATCCCTTAAACTCCTTCTCTACGCTGGAGGCGGCCGCAAGGGTTACGCCCTGGACGTCGTCGATAATCTGGGCGTAGATATGGCTGAGGGAGCGGTAGACATTCAGACGCGGACGCTGGGTGGTACCCATGATCTTGCCGCGCACGCGAGCGTGACGGCGCTGTCTAGCCTTATTACTATCGGGCTTGCTTACCATAGCGATTCACTCCTTACTTCTTGCCTGCCTTGCCTTCCTTGCGGCGGATGACCTCATCCACGTACTTAATGCCCTTGCCCTTGTAGGGTTCCGGCGGACGTTTCTCGCGGACTTCCGCTGCAAACTGGCCAACCTGCTGCTTGTCAGGACCCAGGATGATAATCTTGTTGGGGCCGGGCACTTCAATGGTGATGCCGGGCACCTCGGACATGGTGACCTGATGGGAATAACCCAGGTTCATGACCAGGTTTTTACCCTGCTTCTGAACGCGGTAACCGACGCCGTTGACATCCAGCTCCTTTTTGAAGCCGTTGGTCACGCCCTCCACCATGTTGGCGATGAGGGTACGGGTCAGGCCGTGAAGAGAACGATGCTCTTTGTCGTCAGAAGGACGGGTGACGGTGATAACGCCGTCGTTCATCTCTACCTTCATCTCAGGGTGAAGGGTGCGGTTCAGAGTACCCTTGGGGCCTTTGACCGTAATGTCATTGCCGTTCAGCTTGACGTCTACGCCAGCGGGAACGGTAATGGGTTTTTTACCAATTCTCGACATTTCCTTCTCCCCCCTTACCAGATGAAAGCAAGCACTTCGCCGCCCACGTGCTCTTTGCGAGCCTCGCGGTCGGTCATGATGCCTTTGGAGGTGGACATGATGGCGATGCCGAGGCCCTTCATGACCTTGGGCATATCCTCACAGCTTGTGTAAATACGCAGGCCGGGCTTGCTCACTCTACGGAGGCCTGTGATGACCGGGCTCTTGCCGCTGCCGTATTTGAGACTCACTTTGATGATGCCCTGCTTGCCGTCGTTGATAACCTGAAAGTTCTTGATATAACCCTCATCCAACAGGATCTGGGCGATTGCCTTCTTCATGTTGGAAGCGGGGATATCAACGGTATCGTGTTTGGCTGAATTAGCATTGCGGATGCGTGTGAGCATATCCGCGATGGTATCGGTGATCTGCATACCGTTATCCTCCTTTGCTGATGGTGCGCCGGATGCTCATCCGGCTGCTCGCAGCTTTACCAGCTGGCCTTTTTTACGCCAGGAATCTCGCCCCGGTAGGCCAGTTCCCTGAAGCAGATGCGGCAGATGCCAAACTTACGAAGATAAGCGTGGGGTCTACCACAGATCTTGCACCGGTTGTAGCTTCGGGAGCTGAATTTAGCCGGTCTCTTCTGCTTGACCTTCATGGATGTTTTGGCCAATTTAAACCCTCCTTACTTCGAGAACGGAGCGCCCATGAGAGACAGCAGCTCTCTGGCCTCTTCGTCGGTGTTGGCGGTGGTGACAAAGCAAATGTCCATGCCGCGAACCTTATCGATCTTATCGTAGTCGATCTCCGGGAAGATCAACTGTTCCTTCAGGCCCATGTTGTAGTTGCCGCGGCCGTCGAAGGAGTTGGGGTTGATGCCGCGGAAGTCACGCACGCGGGGCAGCGCCACTGAGAACAGTCTGTCCACGAACTCATACATACGCTCGCCGCGCAGGGTGACCTTTACGCCGATGGGCATGCCTTCACGGAGCTTAAAGTTAGCGACCGATTTCTTAGCCTTGGTGGCAACAGCCTTCTGGCCGGTGATCAGGCCCAGGTCGCCGATGATGGCGTCGATAGCCTTGGAGTTTTCCTTGGCCTCGCCGGCGCCCACGTTGATGACGACTTTGTCGAGCTTCGGAATCTGCATGACGCTTTTGTATCCGAACTTCTTCATCAGGGCCGGTGCGACGTCTTGTTTATAGGTATCCTTAAGTCTGGCCATGTCTTTTCCTCCTTACAGAACCTCGCCACAATCTTTGTGGCGGCAGATCCGGTCTTTGGTGCCATCGGGATAGAGCTTATGGCCGACGCGGGTGGGTTTGCCGCACTTGGGGCAGACAACCATAACCTTGCTGGCGTAAAGAGCGCCCTCCGCCTGGACAATCCCGCCGGGATCGCCCATCTTGCGGGGTTTCAGATGCTTCTTCACAATATGGATGCCTTCCACGATGACCTTGCCCTCTTTGGGGCTAACCTCCAGCACCTTGCCCTTTTTGCCCTTGCTGGTGCCGCTGAGGACGATGACGGTATCACCGGTTTTGATGTTCATCTTTTTCATACTGCGCACCTCCATTAGAGCACCTCGGGGGCAAGGCTCAGGATCTTCAAATAATCCCGTTCCCTCAGCTCTCTGGCCACCGGGCCAAAGATACGGGTGCCCCTCGGGTTTTTATCGTCACGGATGAGCACGGCGGCATTCTCATCGAAACGGATGTATGTGCCGTCCTCGCGGCGCAGGCCGCTGGCGGTACGGACCACCACTGCCTTTACGACGTCACCTTTTTTCACAACGCCGCCGGGTGTTGCTTTTTTGACCGAACAAACAATTACATCGCCAATATTGGCGTATCTCCTCCGGGTGCCGCCCAGAACGCGGATACACATCAGCTCTTTCGCGCCTGTGTTATCGGCTACCTTGAGGTATGACTGCTGTTGAATCACAGGAAGTCCCCCTTTCAGATCTCAGGAACCAAACGCCGGTCGGTCGGCGCGCTCCCCTGAGCTCTCGTCTTGGTAAATTATTTCGCGCGTTCCAGTATCTCAACCAAACGCCAGTGTTTCTCTTTGGAATAAGGACGCGTTTCCATCACCAGCACGCGGTCGCCGACATTGCACTGATTCTGTTCGTCGTGAACCTTCAGACGAACGGTGCGCTTCACGATCTTGTTGTAAAGTGGATGCTTGACCCTGTCCTCAATGGCAACAACAATGGTCTTATCCATTTTATTGCTGACCACGCGGCCCACGTTGGTCTTTCTAAGATTCCTATCGCTCACAGCTTAAATCCTCCCTTCGGTTCACGCGTTCTTGACGCCGTTGATTCCGGCATCCTGAATCTCCATCTGCCGCAAAGTTGTTTTGATGCGGGCGATGTCTTTCTTCACAGCGTGGATACGCATGGGGTTGTCGAGCTGGTTGATGGCATGCTGGAATCTCAGGTTGAAGAGTTCTTCTTTCAGGCTCTTGAGCTTACTGTTGAGCTCTTCGACGGTCAGTTCTCTCATTTCTGCTGCCTTCATGACTGCTCACCACCCGTTTCTTGCTTGGCAATAAACTTGCACTTAATGGGCAGCTTGTTGGCTGCCAGTCTCATAGCCTCGCGTGCAACCTCTTCGGACACGCCGGCGATTTCGAACATGACACGGCCGGGTTTTACAACGGCAACCCAGTATTCCGGGGAACCTTTACCGGAACCCATTCGGGTTTCAGCCGGCTTCTCAGTGACCGGCTTATCCGGGAAGATCTTGATCCAAACCTGACCACCGCGCTTGGTGTAACGCGTCATGGCGACACGGGCGGCCTCGATCTGGTTGGACGTAATCCAGGCGGGTTCCAAAGCCTGTAGGCCATATTCACCATGGGAAACAAAGTTGCCGCGCATGGCTTTGCCCTTTAAACGGCCTCTCTGTACGCGGCGGTATTTGACTCTTTTCGGTAACAGCATGGTTATCTACGTCCTCCTTCCCGATTGTCTCTACGGGGAGCACGGCGGTCGCGGTTATCGCGGCGGTCACGACGGAAGTCGCGGTTGTCGCGGGGAGCGCGAGCGGTATTCTGACGGACGACTTCGCCCTGGTACAGCCAAACCTTTACGCCGATGCGGCCGTAGGTGGTGTTGGCCTCTGCAAAGCCATAATCGATGTCAGCGCGGATGGTCTGAAGAGGAATGGTTCCCTCATGATAATGCTCGGTACGGGCGATTTCTGCGCCGCCCAAACGGCCGGCTACGCTGATCTTGATGCCGCGGGCGCCCATTCTCATGGCGCGGCCGATGGACTGCTTCATCGCACGACGGAAAGAAATGCGCTTCTCCAGCTGCTGGGCGATGTTCTCAGCCACCAACTGAGCGTTCAAATCGGGGTTCTTGACCTCGACGATGTTGATGGAAACCGGCTTTTTCAGGAACTTTTCGCACTGTTCGCGGAGCTTCTCAATCTCAGCGCCGCCCTTGCCGATGACCATACCGGGTTTCGCACAGTGGATGTGAATGGTAACGCGCGAGGAGTTGCGCTCTATTTCGATCTTGGGAACGCCAGCGGAATAAAGCTGCTTCTTGAGCATCTTACGCAAGTTGTAGTCCTCGACGAGGGTATCGCCGAAGTCCTTGTCGCTTGCGAACCAGCGGGAGTCCCAATCCTTAATAACGCCTACTCTGAGGCCGTGGGGATGAACTTTCTGGCCCATAAATTAACCTCCATTCCGCCGCCCTTCTACTTGGACGGCAACTGTTTGTCCCTATTCCGAAGAACGGGGGCGGGCTGACGGGGTGTCAGCCGCCGCAGACCAAATTTCTTTCAGTCTGCCTTATTCTTTCTCCCGGAGCACAAGAGTGACATGGGATGTCTTCTTTTGGATCTCAAAAGCACGACCCTGGGCTCTCGGGCGGATGCGCCGGAGGATGGGGCCGGGGCTGACAAAGCATTCCGCAACGTACAGCCGGGAGGTATCCATATTTTTAACGTCCGCATTGGCAGCGGCGGAATTGAGCAGCTTGATCAGATATTCACAGGCTGCCTTGGGGGTATTTTTCAGAATGGCTGATGCCATGGACACATCTTTGCCGCGGATGACGTCCAATACGACCTTCACCTTGCGGGGCGAGATGCGGGCATAGCGTAAAGTAGCCCTTGCTTCCATGAATGACACTCCTTTCGGCTTTATTTCGACGTCTTGGAGCCTGCATGGCCTTTAAACGTTCTGGTGGGGGCGAACTCGCCCAACTTGTGACCAACCATATCCTCAGTCACATAAACCGGGACATGTTTTCTACCGTCATGAACAGCGAAGGTGTGGCCGACAAAATCAGGGAAGATGGTGGAAGCGCGGCTCCAGGTCTTGAGGATGCGCTTTTCGCCTTTTTCGTTCATTTCCTGAACCCTCTTGAGCAGCACAGGCTGTACAAAGGGTCCCTTCTTAACACTTCTGCCCATAGTATCCTAGTCTCCTTTCCACACCTTATTTGCCGCCGCGGCGTTTGACGATCATCTTGTCGGAGCGGTTGTGCTTCTTGCGGGTCTTGTAACCCAGAGCGGGCTTGCCCCAAGGAGTAACCGGGCCGGGACGACCGATGGGGGATTTGCCCTCGCCGCCGCCGTGGGGATGGTCGCAGGGGTTCATAACCGAACCGCGGACGGTGGGACGCCAACCCATGTGACGTTTTCTACCGGCTTTACCGATCTTGACGTTTTCATGCTCGATGTTGCCAACCTGGCCGATGGTAGCCATGCAGTTGACCGACACGTTGCGCAGCTCGCCGGAGGGCAGACGAAGCAGAGCGTATACGCCCTCTTTTGCCATGAGCTGAGCCATGTTGCCGGCCGCGCGGGCCAACTGAGCGCCCTTGCCGGGGTAGAGCTCTACGTTGTGGATAAAGGTACCGACCGGGATGCTGGTCAGAGGCAAAGCGTTGCCGACCTTGATATCGGCATCGGCGCTGGATTCAATCTTGTCGCCGACCTTCAGGCCCTGGGGAGCGATGATGTAACGTTTCTCGCCATCCTCATATTCCACCAAAGCGATGTGGGCCGAACGGTTGGGATCGTATTCCAACGTTTTAACCACAGCCACCATATCGCGCTTGTCGCGTTTGAAGTCGATGATACGGTACTTTCTGCGGTTGCCGCCGCCTCTGTGGCGGACGGTGATACGGCCGTAGCTGTTGCGGCCGGACTTATTCTTAAGGGGAGCGAGCAGACTGCGCTCAGGTCCCTCTTTGGAAAGCTGTGCATAGTCGATGACCGACATGTTGCGTCGAGCGTTGGTCGTCGGCTTATAAACTTTCATAGCCATTTGCTGGGTCACACTCCTTTTCTCGGCTTGGCGGGGCCGCCTGAACCGCCCCATACATTGCCGTTGTCACGGGCATCCGGACATCCGGATGAACCGCGGAAATTACATCATGCCTTCGAAGAACTCGATGGCCTTAGAATCAGGCTTCAGGGTGACGACAGCCTTTTTCCAGGAAGCGGTGTAGCCCTGGGTACGGCCCTGACGTCTCATTTTGCCGTTTTTGTGCATGGTGGTAACCTTGGCGACCTTGACGCCGAACAGCTCTTCCACAGCACGGGCAATGTCAATCTTTGTGGCATCCTTGGCCACTTCGAAGGAGTATACCTTCTGCATAATGCCAGCCATGCTCTTTTCGGTGATGACCGGGCGAATAATCACATCCTGTGCGATTTTCATTATGCATACACCTCCTCTAATTTTGCCACAGCATCCTTGACGATAATGAACTTATCGTGATTGAGGATGTCGTAAACATTCAGGGTGTTGGTGAGGGTAGCCTCAACACCGGGGATGTTGCGGGTGGAATAATAGACGTTGTCGTTCTTGCCGGCCAGGACGATGAGAGCCTTGCCCTCGACGCCCAAGCTCTTGAGCATCTCGACGATGGTCTTGGTTTTGAAGCCTTCCACATCGATGTTGTCCACAACGATCAGGTTGTTGTCCTGAACCTTGGTGGAGAAGGCCGATTTCAGAGCCAGACGGCGCACCTTCTTATTGAGGGTGTAGCGGTAATCGCGGGGCTTGGGGCCCAAAGCGATGCCGCCGTGACGCCACTGGGGAGCGCGGGTAGAACCCTGACGGGCGCGACCAGTGCCCTTTTGTCTCCAGGGCTTTTTGCCGCCGCCGGAAACTTCCGAACGGGTCTTGGTGGACTGGGTGCCCTGGCGCTGATTGGCCAGATAGTTGACCACAACAGCATGCATAACATACTGGTTGGGCTCTATACCAAAAATGGAGTCGTTCAGCTCGATCTCGCCGACCTGAGCGCCAGCCATATTAACTACGGAAACCTTAGGCATTGTGTATCCTCCTTCCCTTAGGCCTTTTTGACGCTGTCACGGATGACGACGATGCCGCCCTTGGGGCCGGGAATGGCGCCCTTGATGGCAATCAGATCGTTTTCCGCATCCACGGTTACAACGTCAAGATTTTGAACGGTCACACGCTCAGCGCCCAGGTGGCCAGGCAGTTTCTTGCCCTTGAACACGCGGGACGGGGAGCTACAGGCACCGTTGGAACCGGCATGGCGTGCCACAGGGCCCGTACCATGGGTTTCCTTCAGACGGTGGAAGTTCCAACGCTTGATGGAACCAGCGTAACCCTTACCTTTGGAGGTGCCGGTTACGTCCACACGGTCGCCAGCAGCGAAGGTGTCAACCTTGATGATATCGCCGACGTTAATGTCGTCGATGCTGTCGAAACGGAACTCCTTCAGATGACGCTTAGGAGCCACATCCGACTTCTTAAAGTGGCCTTGCAAGGGCTTGGTTACGTTTTTCACTTTGATGTCGCCGTAGCCGATCTGTATAGCAGTGTAACCGTCGGTCTCCACAGTCTTCTTCTGTGTAACCACACAGGGGCCTGCTTCGATAACGGTTACCGGAACGACGTTGCCCTTTTCATCAAAGACCTGGGTCATGCCCAGTTTCTTGCCGATGATGCCTTTTTGCATACTTTGTTCCTCCTTCGGTTATTGGTCGGATCTCTCCGACATGACCTCGTCCGTATTGAGCGTCCAATCCAATGCTTTACAGCTGGATCTCAATCTCAACGCCGGCGGGGAGCTCCAGACCCGTCAAAGCCTCAACGGTTTTGTTGCTGGGTCTGAGGATATCGATCAATCTCTTGTGGGTGCGCATCTCAAACTGCTCGCGGCTGTCCTTATACTTATGGACGGCGCGCAGAATGGTGACCACCTGCTTCTCAGTGGGAAGCGGCACAGGGCCCGACACGCGAGCACCAGTACGCTTTGCGGTCTCCACGATCTTCTCGGCGGACTGATCCACCAGATGAGCATCGTACCCCTTGAGTCTGATCCTGATTTTCTCCTTGACTGCCAATGAAATCGCCTCCTTTTACTAGATGGCGGGCGGCGTTTAAAAACTCTCCACGCATCCGTGTGTTTCGCGTCCGGACATTGAAAAAACCGGAACAACTGCACACAGTTATCTCCGGGATCGTTTTAAAACGTCATAAGGCACCATAGGCGCAAAATACGCGTCTACACAACTGTGCCTAACATAGTTCGCCCGGTTTAAAATCGGACATACTCCGCGGAAAAACCGGCAATACCTGCCGCAACCTCCCGCATCATCGCATATCTATTGCAGTCACGCTTAATTATAATACCATACTCCCCCTTTGATTGCAAGGTTTTTCTTTGTGAATAAGAGAGAATTTGTACCTCTCTTTTTGTTCTTTATCTCCAACTCGCTTGTCAAATTATATTCTAATAAATCGAACCATAGGGAATTATATTTGTCATAATTTCCAATATCCCGTCAAAAAGAGGCGATCCTCAAACGGAACCGCCTCTCTTCTTTGTTCTTATTCGTGCAGCGACCACAAAAAGTCGTACACCGGCTTAATAGCTTCAAAGCCTCGATAGATTTCTGCAAGAAAATCCCTGGAAAAGAGGATCTCTCCGATGGGACGGCGGGCACTGAAGTAAATGTCCTTTCGGTTATACCACTGCGCCACTTTCGGAGGTTTCTCTGCCTTAGGACGTTTGTACAGGTCACCGCACAGTTCCATACTGTCCTGTCCCTCAAATGCCTTACGAGCCTTTTCAAACTGTCCGGGATGTTGGTCGATGCGGGCGCGCAGTGCATCCATTGTGGGTTTGCTGGCGGAAAAATACCCCATCCCGAATCCCCAATACTCAGGATGCAGCTCAAAATAGTACATGGGGCGCTCCTTCCACTGATCCTTATCCAGCAGGATAGGGCGGGGAGACTGCCACAGATGATCGTTATAAGGCACCTTCTCCCTGCTGTACCGGGCGTCCTTATAGATGCGGGAGACATGGTTTTTAAACTCATGCCTAGGATCTAAACCGACTACAAACTCGGTTAATTCCTGTCCCAACAGGCGAAACGGCGTCAGCAAGCTGTCCTGATAAATCTGACGATGTTCCTCAAACCAATCCTTCCGATTATTGAATCGAAGGTCCCATAAAAAATCCATAGTCTGCTTGGAAAAACCTTCAAAACGTCCCTCTGTCGCCTTCATACCGCTTCCCCTTATTTTGACAAATTTCACAATCCGTTTTTTAGTATAAATCCATTCTAATCCCTTGTCAATTTGCCGGATCAGAACAAAACCGGCCCTCTTAAAAGAGGACCGGTAACATTCAGTCTTTAAAGTAGTTTTATCTCTTAATAGGCAGGCCTGCCATAACCCACAATGCGGGCGCTTCCAAAGGTATAACTGCGGCGAATGACCTGGTCGGCATTGTTGCCCTCGATGGTATAGACCTTGCCGCCGCTGGTATATTCCACCAACGCCACATGAGAGCAAGGACGGGAAGAACTATCGAATTTCATAAAGCAGATATCGCCAGGTTGAGGATCGCCGCTGCCCTTGGAGAAGTAACGGCCTCTCTGCTGGAACCAGCTCATACAAGCGGTAGTAGAGCCAGTGTTTGGAATGGCAGTACCCAGTACACCTGCTTGATCCGCACACCAAGCCACAAAGATGGTACACCAGTTGGCGGTCGGCATACCGTACCAATCGCCATATTTTGTATATCCGTTGGAAGCTTCATGATAACCGATCTGGCTGGCGGCCACGCTGATCATGGCCTGAGCGCCAGTCCCGCTGCTGACAGGGGGAAGGCTATCGGAATTCCCACCACTGGAAGAAGAGGAACTTCCGGAACTATACGCTACTACAGGCTCTTCCACGGTAAATTCCTGAGAAAACAGTTGCTTTTCAGTGCCTTCATCTGCAGCAGTCACCACCAAAGTCTTTTGGCCGGCCGACAGTTTACTAAAGGCAATATAAGGATCGATATTACTTAAGGAGAACGAAGTGGCGCCCACTTCAATCTTCTTTCCGGTTTCCACTTCGCCAGAGGCATTGAGAATATCCACATTGACCCACTGGATCAGATAATTGGAGGTGATCTCCCCCTTCAAAGCACGACCTTTCCCCTTCTGATGAGTAGAAGGCATCTCCAGCCCGCTGATAGCGAGAGCCGACTGATCGGCCGGGGTGTTAACGGCAAAGGCCTCTTGAGCAAGAGTCTGGCTGCCCAAAGCATCCGCAGCATCAATGGTGATCGTCTTATCACCGGAAGGCAGGGACGAAATTACAAAGTACTCGTTAAATTGGGCCAGATCAAAGGAGACATCTCCGCCATCCAGGCTCTTCTGGAAATCCACATTGCCGTCGGCATCCTGAATGGTCATGGTAACCGACTGGACAGGATAGTTGGAAGAAACAGTACCGGCAAAGGAATAATCCGCGCCCTTCACGTAATCAGCGGCGGGAGCTGTGAATCCATCCAAAGCAAGCTCCGAAGGAACTGCTTCCAGAACCTCCAGGGAGTCTTCATATACCACTTTCTGTTCTGTCACAGTGGTGGCAGTAATTTTCATCGTTTTATCGCCCACGGGAATGAGCGACGTATCAATTTGACCATTAAACTGGGAAAGATCAAAGGCTTGTCCCTCACAAGCAATGGACAAGTAAGCTTCCATCCGATTTTCATCATAGATAGCGAGGCTGACGCTTGTCAAATCCTCTTCTGATTCCAAAGTACCTACCAGATCCAGAGCGCCGTACTGCGCCACACTGGAGGGGATCGATACATCGGAGGCATCCACCAGAGGCTTAACCTCCAGAGGACTAATATAGAGATCCGCTGTCTGAGTGCCTTTTCCACCCGCCACGCGCATGGTTTTGTCGCCAGGATCCAGGCCTTCAAACAATGGGTATTCATTAAAACGGCTCAAATCAAACTGGAGATCCTGGCAGGTCAGCGCTTTCTCAGCTTCAACCTCCCCTGTCTCGTCCAGAATCTGAAGCTGGACAAAGTCGAAAGGAACGCCGGCCACCACATTGCCGGACATCTCGACTTCACTGCCTTCCACAACCTGCTCGGGCAGACTGTCATTTTCCAAAGCCATATTCCACTCCTGAGCGGTGGAAATATCACTGGCCTCGGCTACAACCGGTACGGTATCTTCCTGGGATGCGCCGGCCGAAACGGGCAGGATCACACTGGAAACTAAGACGGCCAGGGAACTGGCAATCACCATGGCCGACCTGAGTTGCTTTCGCATTGGAATCTCCTCCTAAGTCAATCGAGCAAAGACGTTGTTTCCTAGAAAATAACAAAAGTCAAACTTCTCTTGTTACCGTTTTTTCATTGTTTGCATTACATGTTACAATATTGTAACCAATTTGTCAAGAGCTACGCGAATATTTCCCAGGACTTACCGATTCTTTTTGATTTTTCCTTTGTTCCCCCCTGCCAAAGCCTGAAGGGTTCTGGTATAATGACAGATATCTTGTAAGATGTGGGAGCGTCATAGTCTATGAAAAAGAACGATACCATTTTTGTCACCATCACCGGCGTGTCCTCTGAGGGGAACGGCATTGGCCGTCACGACGGCATGGCGGTATTTATCCCAGGCACCGCCTGCGGAGATGAAGTGGAGGCCTTGGTGGTCAAAGTGTGTAAGTCCTATGCCCATGGGAAACTTGTGCGGGTCCTGAAGCCTTCCCCCGATCGTGTGGAATCCGACTGTCCTGTCTTTCTAAAGTGCGGCGGATGTGTCTATCGCCATATCTCCTATGAGGCGGAACGCCGTCTGAAAGCCCAGAGGGTTCAGGAGACCATCCGACGCATCGGCGGACTGGATATCCCTCAGCGTCCTATTCTCTCAGGGCCTCAGCAGTCTGGATACCGCAACAAAGCTCTGTATCCTGTAGGTTTGGATCAAAACGGCAAGTTGGCCATCGGATTTTATGCTCCCCGCAGCCATCGCATTGTCGACTGCCGGCAGTGCAGTCTTCAGCCTCCGGAGTTTTCCTCTCTGGTGAATGCCGTAGCTCACTGGATGACTCTCACAGGAGTTTCTCCTTATCGGCAGGAGTCTAATGAGGGATTGGTGCGCCACATCTATCTGCGCAAAGCCTTTGGAACCGGGCAGATCATGGCTTGTCTGGTCGTCAACGGCAAAAGGGTGCCGGATGAACCGATGCTTGTCAAGCTCCTCCGGGAGGCTGGGGAACCCAACGGATTAAAAAGCATCATCCTCAACCAGAATACCCGGCCGGACAACGTCATTCTGGGCAGACGCTGCCGCACACTATGGGGACAAGATACCATTGAGGATACCTTATGTGATTTGCAGTTCTCCCTTTCCCCCCTCTCCTTTTATCAAGTGAATCGGGAGGCCGCCCAGATTCTTTACCGCCGGGCCGCGCAATATGCGCAACCGGAGGGCGCCCTTGTACTGGATCTCTATTGCGGCGCCGGCACCATCGGCCTCACGATGGCGCAAAAAGCCGAAAAGGTGATAGGGGTTGAGATCGTCCCTGACGCCATCCGGGATGCCGATAAAAACGCCGCTCTCAACGGCATTCAAAACGCTGAATTCTTGTGCGGCGATGCAGCTCAAGCCGCTGAGATGCTGGTTCAACGGGGACTTCATCCCGACGTGGTAGTACTGGATCCTCCCCGCAAAGGATGCAGTCCAGAGCTGCTCACCATCCTGGCAGACCGGTTTTCTCCCGACCGCATTGTCTATGTATCCTGTGACCCTGCCACTTTGGCTCGGGATCTCAAGATCTTAAACAGCAGCGGTTATCTTCCTCAGGAGGTTACCCCTGTGGACATGTTCCCACGTACCAGCCATGTGGAGACGGTAGTACTTTTGTCCAAACTCAATACCAAGCAGCATATCGAGGTGGAGCTGAATCTGGACGAGCTGGATTTAACTGCGGCGGAGAGCAAAGCCACCTATGAAGAGATTAAGGAGTATGTGCTGGAACATACAGGTCTAAAAGTCAGCCATCTCTATATCGCTCAGGTTAAACAGAAGTATGGTATTATTGAGCGTGAGAACTACAACAAGCCAAAATCCGAGAATTCCAGGCAGCCGAAATGTCCGCCCGAAAAGGAAGCGGCCATTACGGAGGCATTGAAGCATTTTGGGATGATTTGAGAATACAAATAATACGATAGAGAGGGCGAAGATGCTTTGTGAGGTGTCTTTGCCCTTTCTGTCATGTGGCGAAAACGCTTTGCTGCCGTTGACAGCATCACGATTATGAAGTATAATTTGTTATACAAATCATACTTTTAAGGAGGCGTTATAATGGGCAAGCCGAAAGGAAAATATGCATGGACTGCTACGGTGGGAGAAAAGGGTCAGATTGTGATACCGAAACAGGCGCGAGAAATATTTGACATTCACCCGGGAGATACGCTGGTGCTTCTGGGGGATGAAAAAAGGGGGATTGCCATCCCGCCTAAAACCATGTTTTCACAATTTGCCGCGGCCGTATTTGAAACGGAACAGGAGGCGGACTGAATGGCTCTTTGTGAGATCAAAAATTTGAGAAAAACCTATCCTTCTTTTACTCTATCTGAGTTGTCTTTTCAGCTGAACGCCGGACGGATTGTGGGATTCATTGGCCGAAACGGAGCCGGAAAGACGACAACAATCAAATCTATGCTGGGACTTGTTCATCCTGATGGCGGCGAGATTGATTACTTCGGGCTGCCATTTTCCCAGCACGAGAAGCAGATAAAGCAGCGGATCGGGTATTCTACGGGAGCGGTCAACTACTATCCAAAGCGAAAAATAAAAGACATTGTTGCTGTCACAAGGATGTTCTTTGACACATGGAATGAAGAAGCGTATCGGGAATATCTTTCTTTATTTGCGCTGGACGAGAGCAAGATGCCTTCTGAACTCTCCGAAGGGATGCGGGTGAAGTTTAATTTGCTTTTGGCTCTGTCCCATAAATCGGAGATTCTCATTTTGGATGAGCCTACCAGCGGCCTTGATCCTTTCTCCCGTGATGAGCTGCTTGACATATTTGCAGAATTAAAAAAGCGTGGCGTTTCCATCCTGTTTTCCACCCACATCACCTCGGATATTGAGAAATGTGCCGACGATATTCTGTATATTCGGGACGGAAAACTTGTAGCCAGCTACCCAAAAGAGGATTTCAGAAAAAACTGCTGTGAAGCAGGCGAAAGCATAGAAGAAGCAATTTTGCGGATGGAAAGGAGTGCCAACATATGATACGACTGTTGAAGAAAGAAATGAAGTTGGCTGCTTCGCCGCTATCTTATCTTTTTATTGTCTTTGGCCTGATGGCGTTTGTCCCCGGTTATCCTATCTTGGTCAGCGCCTTTTTCCTGTGCCTCGGCCTGTTCCAGTCCTTTCAGGCGGCGAGAGAGGCAAACGATATCACCTATACGGCGCTCCTGCCGGTGGCGAAGGCAGATGTGGTCAGAGCAAAATACCTCTTTTGCGGATTTATCCAGCTTTGCTATTTTATGCTGACTGTCGCTGTAACTCTGATTCGTATGACTGTACTATCCGAAGCTGCGGTTTACAGGAGCAATCCGCTGATGAATGCCAATCTTGTCTATCTGGGCTTTGTGCTGCTGATTCTGGGGCTGTTCAATGGGATTTTTATTGGCGGCTTTTTTAGAACCGCCTATCAATTTGCCAAGCCCTTTGTAGCTTTTATTGTTGCAGCCTTTTTAGTTGTAGGACTTGGAGAGACGTTATTTCATATTCCGGGAATGGCGGCGCTGAATGCGTTCGGATTTGCACATATTGAATTGCAAGTATGCGTTCTTCTGCTTGGAGCGGGTCTGTATTTTTTACTCACCCTAATTTCCATACAGAAGGCGATGCGTGATTTTGAAAGGATCAATTTGTGACAATACAATATGGATAACGTAAATAACACTTTATATATTCCACTGTACGGTAAGGCAAAGGTCAGCCAAATGGGGATTATCCTTGAGGACAGGACTGCTGAAAAGATATGGGCGGAAAATGCCGTACTACTGGGAAAGAAATCAAAGTCAAAATGGCTGGCCTATTTTATGGCAATGCGGGCAAGGGTTTTTGATGACTGGGTCAGAAAAATGCTTGCTATGGATTCAGAAGTTCTTGTATTGCATATTGGATGTGGATTGGACAGCCGTGTACATCGTGTCGGGGCATCTGGCGTGCTTTGGTATGATCTGGATTTTCCGGAGGTCATCGCCCGGCGGAGAAAGTATTACAGCGAAGATGTCGATTATCACATGGTGGCTGGAGATGCAGCGCAGCCAGCATGGCTGGTAGAAATCCCGAGAAATCGGACAGCGGTGATCGTCATGGAGGGTATGGCCATGTATCTGCCCCCGGATGCGATGGAGCGGATGATGGCGATGTTGTCGCAGCATTTTTCTTCAGCTCACTTGATGATGGATGTGTATACAAACCTTGGAGCGAAACTATCAAAGTGGAAAAATCCCGTTACGGAAGTAGGGGTAACAACTGTTTACGGATTGGAGCACCCTGCGGCACCGCTGGGGAAAAGCCAGATTCGCTATGTGCGGGAGCATTCTATGACTCCGCCAGAGTTGGTGAATCAGCTTACAGGAATGGAACGTGTCCTCTTCAGATTCCTGTTTGCTGGAGGGACTGCAAAGAAACTGTATCGAATGTACGAGTATGAGTGGTAGCGGTGATGATATGATTTATCAAAACGACCGATATTTACGGAAATTGTTGCAGTGAATATTAGGAAGTAATGTCTGCAACAAAGAAAAACCGCTGCAATTTTCATCCCCACGCAGGATGGAAGTTGCAGCGGTTTTGTATTTTCTGAGCATTGTTGTCAAACTGTATTTTTACAGTTTGGGTACCACTTGCGAAGAAAATAGGCGGGTGTCCAGAGGGGCGTAGTCCCTTTGGCTCTGGGTTTCCAATAGGGGCGAGCAGCACCCCTGTTGGCACACGATTTTCCGTAGGAAAGTCTAGTGTGTTATACCTTTGCTTCCGGCTGACGCCGGGAAGGGGCTGACTGCGGCATCTGCGACTTGGGCGGATGGGCAGCAGGCAGGCACTTTTCGACGGCAGTAGGGCAGGCGGATTTTGTACGGTCACGGACGAAATCGAGATTTGCACATAGGGCAAAATCCGCCTGCCCGGAAAAGGAAGCAGAGGTATATCATCCCCCGTCCCGCCGCAGCGACAACGCCCTTATTAGTCTGCTTCCCCCTTGGATTTCTCACGGCTCTTGTAGACGTTATACTGGTTCTTGCACCGTGGGCTGCAAAAGGCTGCATTGGATCGGCTGCCCAAAAACACTTTCTGGCAGTGCTTGCACAAGCGCAGGGGCTGGTCATCGTCCACCAGCATGAAGCTGAACATCATCTGGATACCCAGCAAAAGGGAGTGAAAATCCCAGTAGATGGTGGGCTTATCCAGTAACTCGATGTGGTAGCTGGGAGCGATCCCGCCAAATGCGGCTATGGCCTTGCGGTACAGTCCCCTTGCATCCTCGTCGGTGGAATCAAAGTCATTGTAGTACAGGATGGACGTAGACAGAGTAAACGCCCAGTCCTTGAACTGCTGGGCAACCCAGTCGTAGGGTTCCGCATATTCCCGCTGGAAGCTCATGTTCTTCGCCATCGGCTCGTCCATGAAAGTCATGGTCAGGGCAACCATCGTCCAGTCTCCCGACACATTCCACGTGGATTCAATGCCTTTCTTCACCAAGTCCAGCTGGTCAAAGGGATAAAACAGGGACAGGTATTGGTCTGTCACCATGGATTCTTCCTTGATGAAGTGGTTTTTCGGCAGATATACCGCCTCATAGTCCATAAAGGTCGGCGTGGTGGGCAGAGCGGTCATCAGCCCCAGCAGGCCGTACCGGGTGACGAACTCCATCACCGCCTTTTCCACTTCTGCTTCCGGCTTGCGCCCCATCATCAGCATCCCCACATTCAGCGCATCCAGCACAATGTTCGGGACCTCTTTCAGCGGATTGTAGACATCCGGTTTTGCATTCTTGCCGGGGGTAATATACCGTTTGCCATCTTTCGCTGTTTTCAGTTCATAATGATCGTACCGCACCCAATGGGAACGGGACTGTTCAAACAAATTTTTCATCATACACGCCCTTTCTCCTTAATCGTCCCAATTATCAGGGGCGGTTTTTCTTTTTTCTGCGCTTGGTCTTGTTCTCCCGCCGGATCACGGCATCTTTCCCCTGTTTCTTTGCGATTTTCGAGTATTCCTCCAAAAACTGATGTTCCCGCAAGGTCAAGCTACCGCCATGCTCCTGCTTACCGCACAGATGGTCATACATCTGGCGCTGCAATTTCTTGTGGATGGTTTTCCGCAGTTTGCGGATGTTGCGGTCAGACTGCCCACGCACAGCGGCAAGCCGGGTGGTGCTGTACAGCCGCAAAGAGAGGAAATACAGAACTTCCTTATGTTCCTCGCTCAGTTCCTCCACCATGCGGGAAACAAAGGCATCGGCGGTCAGGTTGTGCATCTCATAGGGGCAGTCAAACAGGATGTCCAGAAAGTTCCCGGCCATCAGCTGCCGGTATGCGGGGTTGTTCATCCATCGGGGAATGAGCTTCGGTTCCGGCGCCGCCTGATATTCCATCGGCACATCCCCACGGAGATTTTCGTGGTCCCGCTCCCTGCGCTCCCGATTCTGATCCAGCTTGTCCCATTCCCCTACGACGACCCGGAAGTCCTTTTCGGTGCGGGCTGCTTCCTCCAGCCGCCGCACAGCTTCCGCCCGAATTTCCCGTTTCAGTCGCTTTTCGCTGACCGAGGCGGCTTCTTCTTCCTCGGTTTCCAGTTCCGCTTCATAATCGACGGGATGCTCGTCCTGCTCCAGCTCACTTTCCAGTTCTGCCAGACGTTCTTCTGCAAGCGCCTGCTCCAGCGTTTCCACCGCCGCATCAGCGCCTGTCCCATCGTCCCATCCGGTGAAGCCACCCTCGGTATCCAGAAGTTCGTTATCAGACAGATACGCCATGACCTCACCTCTCTAAAAAAATATTTTGTGATTTTTCAAAAATGGTTCCGTTTTGCACCCCGGATTTCTCCTATTAGTGAAAGGGTAATCTAAAATCAGATTACTTTTTCCGGAACTATATCAACATTATACAACGACTGCGCCGGAAGCGCAAGAAAGAGAGGTTCTATGGTAAAAAACGGCACCCAGTATTTTCTTTCGGAAGGGAGTGAGCAGTAATGACATGGTTTGAGCTGATAAAACAAGTTGTCCGGGTTCCGGAGGTTGCGGCCTATTATGGGCTGCAAGTCAGCCGAAACGGCATGGCCTGTTGTCCCTTCCACGATGACTGGCATCCCAGCATGAAGCTGAACGAGAGGTACTTTTACTGTTTCGGCTGCGGAGCCACCGGCGATGTGATTGACCTGGTGGCGAGGTTGTTCGGCCTGAGCAGCTACGAGGCGGCTAAAAAGCTGTCTTATGACTTCGGGATTGACCCGGACAAGCCACCAGCGGCAATCGCCATGCCCAGACCAAAACGTCCTCTGCTGAAAGCATACCGGCAGGAGGAGGTTCGCTGCCTGCGGGTATTGTGCGATTATCTGCATCTTCTGGAACGCTGGAAGGTACAGCACGCACCTAAGAGACCGGAAGATAATCTGGATGATCGGTTTGTGGAAGCCTGCCAGATGCTGGACTATGTGGAGTATCTGGCAGATTTGCTGATTGCCGCCGAGCTGGAACAGCGGGTAAAAATTGTAGAAATGCTGAACAAGGATGGCCTGATCGCCGGTTTGGAGGAACGGTTAAAGAGATTGGAAAAGGAGGAAGTCACCCATGAAGAAAAACAAGCAGCCTGACGGGATGCCCGTTTGGTTTGATGGAAAAAGCATCAACGAAGCCCTGTTTTGTGAGGAGTTCTTGCAGACGCACAAGATCATCTTCACAAACGGGGCTTTTTTCACGCCCGAAGGCCGTGTGACCGATGAGCTGCCTTTGCGGGGAGAGATTTTTGAGGAGCTGAAATGCTGTGCGGTCAGCAACATTCCCCGCAAAATCAGCAACATTGTGGAGCTGATGAAGCTGGCGGCGCTGGCGGAGGATTTTCCCCCGGAGCCGGACCGGATTCACCTTTCCAACGGGACACTTTTTCTGGATGGGACCTTTGCGAAGGGAAAGCCGAAAATCGTCCGCAACCGTTTCCCCGTGGCCTACAACCCCAACGCTCCGGAACCTGTCCTCTGGCTGCAATTTCTGGATGGCCTGCTCTACCCGGAGGACATCCCCACCTTGCAGGAATATATCGGCTACTGCCTGATCCCCAGCAATAAGGGACAGCGGATGATGGTGATTAAGGGCAGCGGCGGCGAAGGAAAGTCGCAGATCGGCGCTGTGCTGGGAACTTTGTTCGGCTCCAACATGAAGGACGGCAGCATCGGGAAAATATCCGAGAACCGTTTTGCACGTGCCGATTTGGAACATATCCTCCTGTGCGTGGATGACGATATGCGGATGGAGGCCCTTCGCCAAACCAACTATGTGAAATCCATCGTCACTGCCCAGGGTAAGATGGATTTGGAACGCAAGGGCAAGCAGAGCTATCAGGGATGGATGTGCGCCCGGCTGCTGGCCTTCTCCAACGGAGATTTGCAGGCGCTGTTTGACCGCAGCGACGGATTTTACCGCCGCCAGCTGGTGCTGACCACGAAAGAAAAACCAGATGGCCGTGTGGATGATCCCGACCTTGCCGAGAAGATGAAAGCCGAGGTGGAGGGTATTCTGCTGTGGGCTTTTGAGGGATTGCAGCGGCTGGCCGCCAACAACTTCAAATTCACCGAAAGTGAGCGCACCAGAGGGAATCGGGAGGCAGTCAAACGGGACAATAACAATGTCTATGATTTTCTGGATTCTGACGGGTATGTTCGCCTGAAAGCCGATTTATCTGCCAGCTCCAAAGAGCTGTATGAGGCATACCAGATTTACTGCACCGAGAACAACCTGCCTGCCCTGAAACCCCGCAGCTTCAGCGAAGCCCTGATCGCCTGCCAGAGCCGCTACAATCTGGAATACTGCAACAATGTGACCAACGCAGCCGGACGGCGGGTGCGTGGCTTTCTGGGGATTGCGGTACTGGTGAGAAATCATATATCAGTGTTTTCCGGTGATTCGATGCGTACGTACGTACCGGAAGATGTGCCGGAGGAATGGCGGCGCTGAGCCATGTACGTACGTACGCTTTGATTGACCGTTGTTCTCCCTTTTATAGCAATTCAGCGGCTATGTCAGTCAGAATCACTGGTCAAATCCCCATGCTAAATCAAGGCAAGTGGAAATCGAAAAGTATTTGCCTATTGGAAGAAATCATTTTGCGAAACCGTGCTTCTCGCCCCGGTGAACCGGGTGCATGGAATCATGGGGAAATGCACGGTTTCAAGTCAAGTCACACGTAACGGAAAAGTCGGAAGGTGCGACCTATGGGCAGGACATCACACCGGCAATTCTGAACGGATTTGGTGACAAGGAGATTTTTCACCACACAGCGAAGCGGTTATGCCAGAGGGCGTGCCAGCTTCGCTTTTTTATCAAGTAAATTTAGGAGGATTTTTGATGATGACGGTACGCAACGAGATTAAGGCACAGATCGTCCGGGCCGGATATACCATGCAGGAGGTAGTTGACCGGCTCCATGAGGAATACGACTGGTCGGACAGTGTTTCCAACCTGTCCGCCAAACTCCAGCGGGAATCCATCCGCTACAAGGAGGTTGTGGAGCTGGCCGATGTGCTGGGATATGACCTGATCTGGCAGAAACGGAGAGACAGAGTATGAGCAAACCACAGTATGCTATTCTTCGCTTTGCCAAGTACAAGGGACCGGAAATTGGGAACATCGAAGCCCACAATGAGCGCACCAAAGAGAAATACGCTAGCAACCCCGATGTGGACATCAGCAGGAGCAAGTATAATTTCCATCTGATCGAGCCAGAACGAAAATATCGTGCGGAGGCGGAGCGGCAGATCAAAGAAGCCGGTTGCCGTACCCGGTCAGACAGTGTTCGAGTCGTGGAAGCCCTGGTAACTGCCACACCGGAGTTCTTTCAGAGAAAGAAGAGATCTGAGATCAGAGCCTATTTTCAAGAGGCGCTGACCTTTCTCCAGCAAAACCAAGACCCCAAAACAATCATATCCGCCGTGGTGCATATGGACGAGAAAACGCCCCATATGCACCTTTCTTTTGTCCCGCTGACTGTGGATGGCAGGCTCAGCGCCAAGGAGATCGTGGGAAATAAGAAAAAGCTGACCCAGTGGCAGGACAAGTTCTGGGAACACATGGTGCGGAAATATCCCGACCTGGAGCGTGGGGAAAGCGCCAGCCAGACCGGACGTGACCACATCCCGCCCAGAGTGTTCAAAGAGATGACCCGCCTGACCAAGCAAAAAGCCAAGCTGGAAGAACTGCTGGCCGGTATTGGAGCCTTTAACGCAAAAAGCAGAGCTGCCGAGATTGCGGCTCTGCTGGATCAGTATATCCCTGCGGTGGAGCAGATGCACAGCACCATGAAGAAGTATCAGGTGGCATTTACGGAAACCACCGTGGAAAACAAAAAGCTGAAACAGGAGAACGCTCAGCTGGAGCAATCCCTAGAGAAAGCAACCCAAGAAAGCACTTTGAAGCAGCTGGCCGATGCCAAGCTGCGGCGGGACTATGCTGACGCTGTGGCGGTGCTGGATCGCATTCCTAAAGAAGTGCTGGCAGAGTATATGCACAAACCGGACAGACGGAGGATAAATGCCTATGATAGATGAGTGGAACGGCCTTGCCGTTTTACTGGCAGATATGATTGAAAAATATGCTGGGGAACTGGACTTAGATGCTTTGCCCGCTCCAATGTTTCCCGAGGAGAAAGCCGCAAAACACAACACAACTAAAAATGTTTACAAAGAAAATGTTGAAACGCAAAAAGCGGCGTGATACAATAATCGTGTGGTAATTGTCCAAACTCAATATAGGGAGAGCAGGAGCCTCCCTATATTGAGGTATATTAGTTTGATGTGATGAACGAGCGGATGTCATAATCAGAAAGAGAAGGTGTTGAGGATGGATAATCAAGTATCTCAGTATCAGTCGCTGCCCGGCAATATGCTTTATAACAATCTTATTTCAAATATTGAACAAGGCCAGATAAAGATTCCCCAGTTTCAGCGGAAGTTTGTCTGGAGTATTGAGGAAACTGCCGGATTGATCGACAGCATCCTGAAAGGCTACCCAATTGGCACCTTTATTATTTGGGAGACAAATGACCGCCTTCGCTCCGTTCGTAATATTGGAAATTTTCAATTCCCGGATACGCCTGATGGAAATACTGTCCAGTATGTTCTGGATGGGCAGCAGCGTATGACCAGTTTATATGTGGCACTTCGAGGCGCAAAGTTAGAAGATGACAACGGACAGATTACCGACTACTCTGAGATTTATGTGAATCTTTCCGCAAAATCCGATGATTCTCTTGTGCTTACCGATAAAACAGGGTATCAGGACACACAAATCATCCGCTTCGTCGATCTTCTCAATGGCTCCCTCAGTTTGCTTTTGAGTAAGTATAACGACTATATTGATACGATCGATGCGTATCGTAAAGCGGTACAGACCTACCAGTTTTCAAAGATCGATGTAAAAAACGCTCCCATTGAAGTGGCAACCGAAATTTTCACAAGAATCAATATCGGCGGCAAACCCTTGACGCTGTTTGAGATCATGGCAGCAAAAACTTATGATGAAGCAAAGAAATTTGACTTATCTGAGAAATACGATGCACTTATTGAAAATCTTTCAAATGTTGACTACGACACAATCTCCAGCTCCACTGTTTTGCAGGCTGTCTCTGTATGTCTCGTGAAAGAATGCACCAGAAAAAGCATTCTGAACCTGGAAAAACAAAAATTTATCGATGTATGGCCCCGAGTTGAGAGTGCGTTTGAGTCAGCTGTAGATTATTTGCGCAGCTTTTATAAAATTCCTGTTTCACAACTTCTTCCGTATGATGCTTTACTGGTTCCGTTTACCTACTATTTCTTCCATCACAAAGATATTCCGGCAGGTTTGCAGCAGGATCTTCTTCAGGATTACTTCTGGCGCTGCGTACTAACTTCAAGATTTTCGAGTGCTGCGGAAACAAAATTAACACAAGATATGAAGCTGATTGACAAAATTTTGAACAATGAGCAGCCCGTTTACGATGTTCCGATCGATACTTCTGTTGAGTTTATTCGGAATCACGGTTATTTTTCTGCCGGTTCAGCTTTCATCAAGGGTATGCTTTGCCTGCTTGCTTACCAGCAGCCAGTCTCGTATCAGAATAATGGCATTGTTCACATTGCGAATGATTGGCTGAAACAGGCAAACAGTAAAAACTACCATCATTTTTTCCCTAAAGCATATATGCGTAAGGCACACCCAGAAGTTGATGATTGGCTGGTAAATCATATCGGCAATATTACAATCGTGGACGATTTTCTGAATAAGCGCTCGATTCGTGACAGAGCACCATCCAAATATATCAGCGAATATATGGCCCAAAATCCGAATCTTGAAAAAGCGCTGAATTCCCATTTAATAAGTGCCGCCTCAGGCTGGGGCGTTTTGGAAGATGATTATCAAACATTTTTCCAAAACAGGTTAAACTGGTTCTGCGAGGAACTGAACAAACGAGTGATTGTTACACAGGCGGATAGAACAGCATAAGGAAGTTTTATGAAAAAAGAAAAGATAAAAGTTTATACATATACGAGAGTGTCTACCGCCATGCAGATTGACGGCTACTCGCTGGATGCCCAGAAATCCCGCATGAAAGCCTTTGCAGAATTCAATGATTACGAGATTGCTCACGAATATGAGGATGCGGGAAAATCGGGAAAATCGATTGAAGGCCGTACGCAATTCAACCAGATGATGGAGGACATCAAAACCGGCAAGGATGGCGTTTCCTTTGTTCTGGTATTCAAGCTGTCCCGTTTTGGTAGAAATGCGGCGGATGTCCTTTCCACCTTACAGGTCATGCAGGATTTTGGCGTCAACCTGATCTGTGTGGAGGATGGTATTGATTCCTCCAAAGATGCGGGGAAGCTGATGATTTCCGTCCTATCGGCAGTGGCGGAAATTGAGCGTGAAAACATCCGTGTCCAAACCATGGAAGGTCGTATCCAAAAGGCCAGAGAGGGCAAGTGGAACGGCGGCTTTGCCCCCTACGGCTATAAACTGGTGGATGGCAAGCTGGAAATCAACGAGGAGGAAGCTCCGGCAATTCGCACCATCTATGAGCAGTATGTTACAACCGATTCCGGCGCAAATGGGATCGCAAAATATCTTGAAAATCATGGGATCAGCAAAGTCCAGCGCCAGAACGGGAAAAATCCTCTTTTTGATGCTCGTCTGATCCGCATGATTCTGAAAAATCCGGTTTACTGCGGCAAAATTGCCTATGGCAGGCGAAAAACCGAAAAGGTGCATGGAACCAGAAACGAGTACCGTTTGGTAGAACAAGAAAACTTTTTGTTGGTGGATGGTCTGCATGAGGCCATTATTCCGGAGGATGTATGGCAGGCAGCACAGGTCAAGTTGGCGGCTCAAGCCAAGCGGTATGAACACGTCAACAAAGGGAAAAATGAATGCACGCACCTGTTGTCCGGCATCGTAAAATGTCCCATATGCGGTGTTGGAATGTACGGTAATAAGTGCGTGAAACGGAAAGCGGACGGCAGCAAATACAAGGATTTCTACTACTATGGCTGCAAACATCGTTCTATGACCCGTGGGCATAAATGCGATTACAAGAAGCAAATTCGGAAAGAGCTTCTGGACGATGCTGTGGCGGAGGTAATCTGCAAGCTGGTCAGCAATCCCAAATTTGCGGCGATGATGCAGGAAAAGATCAACATGAAAGTCGATACCACGGCCATTGAGCAGGAAATCAGCAGCTATGAAAAACAGCTTCGTCAGGCTTATTCCACCAAATCCAAGCTAATTGAAGAAATCGACTCTCTTGACCCGGATGACCGGCATTACGGCAGGCGGAAATCAGACCTTGATGATCGGCTCTATGGGATGTATGATAAGATTGAAGAATTGGAGTCTCTGCTGATTGCAGCCAGAGCCAAGAAACAGGCTATTGAGGCAGAAAAGCTGACCGGCGATAATATCTACAAGGTTCTGATCTACTTCGATCAACTCTATGAAAAGATGAACGACAGAGAAAAACGGCAGTTGATTGAGGAACTGATTTCTGAAATTCAGATTTACCCGGAGCGTCAACCCAATGGTCAGTGGCTGAAATCCATCAAGTTCCGGTTGCCTATCATCGAGGAAGATATGAATATCAGTTTGGACAACGAACAGCAAGTTGAATCGGTGGCCCTCTTATCCCGGAAGACGGAAAATCCATACAGCGAATAATATAAAAGAAGCCGGTATCTTTTGGATACCGGCTTCTTATTTTTGTTTTTTCCACTCAGCTTTTCTTAACGGCCATAACCTTTTTCACCAATCCCACGAGTTGTTTTCTTTTCACAAAAGCGAAAACAGCAGCTACCGCAATCAGTCCATATCGGAGGATTGCATAATTATAGGTGAGAAGCAGAAGGAAACCCATGGCTAAAAAGGGTATTGTGATAAAAAGAATCTTTTTCAGCTGATAAGGCCTTACCCCATCACAATATTTGTCACAGGTCTTGTTCATGAAGATATAGTGTCCGATACAGTATACAATATAACAGACTAACGTCGTGTATCCCGCTGCGACATAGCCCCAGATCCCAATGCAAATAAAGTTCAGCACAACATTTAATGCCGCTCCTATTATGCTTGCCAGCATAATAAAATTCGTCTTTTCATAGTAAAAAGCAAACTTTGCAAATAAGTCGTAGCTGTACATAAAGTAGACGCTCATTGCCACCGGCGGAATTACCCATATGGCTTCGTGGTAACTTCTAGGAGCAAAAATTGCGACTGCTTCCGGAGCCAAGGCGATCAAAAGTAAATTCACCCCGGCAATCAGCGCAAGGGAGATGTAGGCGACTGAAGGGATGTCCTTTATTTTTTTCTCTTTAATCTTTCGATACACCCACGGGCTGATGGTCTGTGATAAGGAAGAATTAAACAAAGCCATGATAGAAGACACTGCATAGGCCAAACTGTAAATACCTGCCTGGCTATCCCCTACCATATCTTTGATCATAATTCTATCCGCACTGCTCAACACAACCTGCGATAGGTAATGAGGAATCAAAGGCAGGTTAAACAACAGTGCATGTTTCCAGAATTTAGCTGAGTAAAACTTTTTGCCCCTCCACATCTGGACAAAAAAGAACCCGGCATACCCGATCAGTTCCACCAAAGCCAGTCCCAATATCCTGGCTGTGACTTTATCTTCCGCCAAAACGACGAACACGATACCTATGACCGGCTTTGCAAAAGACACGCCCAATGTAACAAAAACCAACGCCTTATATCGGTATAGAACCCGCTGTTCCCCCGCCCAGAACCGGAAGACAGCCGTCGCCCATATCATCACCAGCATGGCCAGCATTTGGACGGTCGTCAGTGAAAATAGATCATTCCAGAAATTTCGAAATAGTAAGTAAATTACCGTCCAGAAAAGGCACAATGTGGTTGTCAGCCCTTGCAGAGAGGAGGAATAAACCTTTCTCTCCGTCTCAAACTTGATCAGTCCCTGCGTATAGACGCCGGCAGCTAAGTCCAGAGAGACAAAAATCGTCACAATGCTCAGCCAAGAATTAAATACATTATATTGCCCATATTCCGCTGTGGACAAAAGCCTCGTAAAAATGGGCGTTGTAAGCATAGAGATTCCCTTTTGCAGAAAAGCGCAGATCAAAAACCAAAATGACGCTTTTACCTGGACAGGGATACCCCTATACTTTTTTAATAAACCAGTAATCGGAAGCACCTTCTTTTTTACGTTTGGAACGATCTCTGAATCAGAACCTTTCCCGTTCGTTTTCTAGACATGGCAAAGCAGAAGCATCCCATACAGTCCCGGGCCTTTTCCCTGTAGGGTTTCTTCTGCCTCATTCCTGTTCACCATGGTCTTATGAGATTTTTTGCCTCTGCCGTCCTTACTTCTCACACAGATCTAGAAACTTTTCCAAGCACCATACCAGCCATTTTTGATCTCCCGTCATCCCATCCGTACAGTGGGGCCAAAACTCCGGACGAACCGGTCCCTGCCAGTCTTTAAACCACTCGTTCATCGGGCGCGGCATGGGCGTCTTGGGCGGGACAACCAAGTCAGGATACAGGCGCTGGAAAACCTCTCTGACCAAGTATTTATTTTCCCCATTGCGGATTCTTGTATAATCTATCGGAACCGCCAAATATGTCTCGGCAAACGGGCATACAAGCGAAATCCCTGCGGTTTGGACAGCATTCGTATACGATCCCATTGCCTCAATCCTAAAAATATCGGAGACAAAAGAGTGTGGATCCACATGTCCATCCACTGTATACTTGTAAAAAGGTTCCAAAATCAATTCCGGCTGCTTTAAGACCTTGTACGGCATCACATACGTGTACCTATCGATAAAATCTCCTATTAACCAATCTTGGGACAAAAGGCCGTTCATCCCGCCGTAAATAATATCCGCGTTTTCCCCGAATAAAAGCACATCTACGCCGTCCGACTTTGCCTTTAGGGCCGCTTTGTAGATCTGTACTTCAATGGAATGAAAGGGCGCTCCTTTGTGCTTCATCAGGATAGGGGCATAGTTTTCAAAATCTTCCCAATAAATTTTAATTACTTCATGTTTTAACCCGCATTCCTTTGCATATCTTGCCGCCATAGGCGTTTCATCTGTCACCTCTACGCCCGGGACAATGCATTGAAACGTATATGCCGTTGATCCAGGCGGCATAAATTTCGCTAAAATAGCCGAGTCAATTCCGCCCGAAAGAGCCAATGCTACTTTTTTCTCTTTACTGATTGTTTCAATCGAACTTTTTATATGGTTTTCCAGTTCCACACTGTCGTGTACTGGCCTGCGCGGGATGGTATCCTCCCACAAATGCGGCCTTATTTGTTCCGACCAGCATTTTTCATGGTCCACAATGGTCCTATACATCAAGTATGAACTCATGCAATATCGTTTGTCAACCTGCATTGCCTCTCCTCCAACTACTTGGCCTATAACGTATCCCGAACGGCTTTCAATGCTTTGGAAATTTGTGTGGACGAGATCCCCTTCGTATAGGGGAAATAGACGATCCGAATGCCTGCCTCTTGAAATTCCTTTTCGTATTGCTGCCATTTTTCCGTACCGTACCAGTCATCCCCTACGAAAAGGATGCTGGCTCCCAGCTTTTTGCACATCGTAAGCTTGTCCATATCAGACTGGGGGACGGCGGCATCGACATACCGGATGCTTCTTACAATTTCAATCCGGTCCTCAAAGGGGATCATGGCGTGTTTCCCTTTATACAGGACAAGGTCATCGGTCGTGACCCCGACGATCAATTTGTCGCACATGCCGCTTGCATTCTTCAACAGGTTTAAATGCCCGATATGAAATAAGTCATAGACACCTGCGGTATAACCTATAATCATGATGGATCTCCCTTCACACCCCAATTGTAATCATTTCCGCCGGCTAATCGGCTTTCTCTTTACCCGTCCTGCGTGATGTCAAACCCAAGAAATCCGCTATCGTCTCGCAGCCGCGGCCATAGTCCTTTAAGCCCAACCGGATTCTAAGATCATTGCGCTGTTCTCGGAAGATGTCCTCTCCGCTGGATACCTGTTTGATAAAATCCATTAAATCATCGAACCGATAGATGTGGTTCCCAGGCATAAAACTCATGGGGTCTTCCATGGTAAATTTAGGCTTATAACTGTCCAGATCGTCCAGGGTCCACGCAATGGGCCTGTCCAGCAGCATATAGTCAAAGACAACCGAAGAGTAATCCGAAATAAGGGCATCCATCTGTGTCAGCAGCTTGCAGAAGTCGACCTCTTGCGTGTCAAGCTGATGCCAGAAGGCCACGTTGGACAGATCCGGCAGAGACAGATATTGAATCGAACGGGGATGATGTTTGACAAGTAATAGTATGTCCAGCTTTTTCAGCTGTTCGTTGAGCGCATCAAAATCTTCCGCACAATAAATAACAGGGATCCCATAAGGATACTCCTTTGTGGAATCATTGCGTTTTCCATTCACATGGGCTCTGAAAGTGGGCATCCAGATGATTACCTTACGGTATTTCTTATCTCCACAGATCTTAGAAAGCTCATCCCAGCCATGGCCGGCGAAGACGTCGTTGCGGGGCAGCGACGAATACAGCGGCTCAACTTTATCGCTTATATTCCAGCTGCGTTTCTTATATTGGTAACATTGCTCGCTGGGAGAGACGGCAAAATCAGTAAAATCAGGGAATTCAGAGAGTGGCGCTACCATCTTATATGGCAGCGCACCGTGGCTCAGGTTGACATTCACCTGCCTCTTTCGTCTTTTCCGGATGGGCGCATTGTCCCAGAACTGGAATTTTGAGACACATCCATAGTACTGTCTCCTCAGATACTGCTTGATGGAAGACGGATTCCTAGGGACTGTGATCACTTCCGGCATGGTATAGCTGTTATTTTTAGTTACCCACACAGCCTTGTATTCCTCTAAGACCCCAGCTTGTTTTAGATAGGTATAGAATGCCCCTGCATTGCCGTCAAAATCGTTTGTGCTCTCAAACATTATGTATTTCTTCAACGGCAGTAAACAAAAGACACGCGTGACGAACCCCTTGAACATGGCGGACGGGGCCTGACGCAAGGATTGCAAGATATTGGTTTTCTTGTCTTTTCCAGTCATTTGATTGATAAGCCCCCTACCTCCTGCACAGAAATCTGTACAATTTTTTCAAAGGAATCCTCTGGATTATAATCCTTATTTTTCTTATGGAATTAAATGTAACACATAATCCAGAATAATTCAAGTGGATAGCCATGTCGTTTTGTGTTATAATCCATAAATAAATACACTTTTCTGCCGAAAAATTCATGTATTTTCATCACAAGCAAAGGCACATGAAAACAGAAAAAAGGATAGGGAGACTTCTATCCTCCCTATCCTTTTTTAGATTCTTCATGTTTTGCGCGGCACAAACAGCACGCGGATGGTCGTACCCTTTCCTTCCTCGCTTTCCAACGTCAACTTGGCGCCATGGAGCATAGCGATGTGTTTGACAATTGCAAGGCCCAGGCCCGTACCTCCTGTGGCTTTGCTGCGGCTTTTATCCACCCGGTAAAACCGTTCGAACACCCGTTGCTGATGCTTAGCAGGAATTCCGATGCCTGTGTCCTGTACAGTTAACGATGCCCCTTCCGGGTTGTTTTCCACTATCACAGTGACCTTGCCCCCCGCCCGGTTATAGCGGATGGCATTGTCGCACAAATTGGTACACAGCTCCACCAGCAGTCCCCGGTCGGCCTGTACCAGCGCACTCGACCCTTGGGCTAGAATCGTGACATAAGACTTTTGCGCAGTCAGCTGAAGGTCACTGACGCATTCCTTCGCCACATCCATCAAATCCACCTGCTCAAAGTGGGCCGCCACTTGAGGTTCCCCGTCTGCACTGTCCAGTTCGCTGAGTTTAATAATATCGCCGATCAAAATCAGCAGTCTCGACGACTCTTTCCGGATCTTGGCAGCGAAATCTTTGACGTCGTCCGGCTTTGCCATTCCCGTCTGGATGAGCTCAGCATAGCCGGAAATGCTGGTCAGCGGCGTCTTTAGCTCGTGGCTGACATTGGCAGTGAATTCCCGGCGCAGACGTTCGCTGCTTTTTCGGCTCTGTTGGTCGATCTGTATGGCCCGGGCAAAAGGTTCCAGTTCCCGGTACGGAACATGGTTGCTGATATCGTCCAGATTATCGGCCATGCTTTCGATAGGACGGACCAACCGCCTCGTCAGGAGGATGGACAGCACGGCTGACAGTGCCAGAATCACAATACAGCTGATGACAATCATGGGCAGCATATCGTTGTAATTAGAGGAAATATCTTGCGCATCCAATGCGACGCGCAGTACATTGCCGTCCTCCAAGCGGATGGCATAATAATAGGTATTGTATCCCATCGAGGCAGAGGTGCGTTCATCCCATCCCTCTCCGGAGTCCAGTGCACTTTGGATCTCAGGCCGGGACAGGTGGTTCTCCAATCCTTCCCCCGCCTGGTTTTCATAAAGCACCGTGCCGTCGGACGCGATCAGAGTCAGACGGATATCCTCCCCGCCAAACTGCGATAAATCCGACAGCTCCGGTAGAAGCGGATAGGCCGCTGCAATGTCCTTTGCATTGATGGAAAGGTCATGCAGCACCTGTTTTGTCAAGGCCCGGTGAAACATGGCCGTACAGACAATAGCCGTCACCAGCATGGAAAGAAGTCCAATAATTAGGAGCCTATATGAAATTTTCTCCTCCATGCTCTGCTTCATTACGCATCTTCCGCCTTTTCGCTGAGCTGATATCCCACTTTTCTCACAGTGCGGATAAATTCTCCGGCATCCCCTAGTTTCTGACGGAGCGTCCGGACGTGCATATCCACCGTCCGGCTTTCTCCAGAGAAATCAGTATCCCATACTTCCCGCATGATGGTCTCCCTTGTGAGCACCTGTTCAGCATTTTGTAAGAAAAGCCGCAGCAGAGTATACTCCTTGTAAGTCAGCTCCACTGCATGGCCGTCCACCTCCACGCTGTGACGGCCTTCATCCATGCGCACCGGACCAAATTCCAGCAGTTCCACCGTTTCCTCCCGGCGTTCCGACCGGCGAAGTACCGCCTTCACCCGGCTGATAAACTCCATCACTCCAAAGGGTTTTGCCAGATAATCATCCGCCCCATGGTCCAGCCCTTTGACCACATCGATCTCGCTGCTTTTGGCCGTCACCATAATGACGGCTACATCCCGCATCCTGGCGTCTTTGCGGATTTGTCCCAAGATGGAAATTCCATCCTGGCCTGGCAGCATGACGTCCAAAATCACCAACTGGGGTACCTTTTCAGCACAAGCTTTTAAAAAGCTTTCCCCATCCTCAAACCCCTTCGTCTCAAAGCCGGACCCTTGCAGGGCATACTCTTCCAGCCCCAGGATGCTGGCATCATCTTCCACAATATAAATCATGCTGTTGTTGACTTCCCTTCCAGCGACATTTCGGGGAGGGCAAAACGCCGATGGTAGTCCTCGATACGCCGACGATAATCGTTGCCTTCCCCCTCCTTCATTTTACTCACATATTCGTGGGTGTCAAAGCGGTCTCTAGCCACCTCTTCCAGAGTAACCGAAATATTGCTGCAATGATCGGATACGCGTTCATAATTGGTCAGCAGGTCGGACAGCACAAAACCCAGTTCAATGGTGCATTCGCCCGACTGCAGGCGCTGAATATGACGGCTTTTCAGTTCACGTACCAGATCGTCGATCACCTGTTCCAAAGGCTGTACCTGATTGGCCAGGCTGATATCGCTCTTTTCAAACCCGGTGATGGTGGTATCCAGAACCTCTTGTACAGCCGATTCCAATACTGATAAATCCTTTTTCGCACTCTCGGAAAATTGGAGATTCTTCTCATGGATCTCTTTTGCCGTATCCATCAGGTTGACAGCATGGTCGCCGATGCGTTCATAGTCGCCGATGGTGTGAAGCAACAGGGAAATGGCGTGGCTATCCTCCATGGTGAGGCTGCGGCTGGACAAACGCACCAGATAAGTCCCCAAACGGTCCTCGTATTCATCGATGCGCCGTTCTCCCTCGGTGATCTTTTCCGCCAAGTCCTTATCCCACTTGTGGGTCAGAGACATTCCCTGCAACAAGGTGGTACGGGCCAAATCAGCCATTTCCACCGTCACAGCACGGGCGCGTTCCACCGCCAGGGCCGGAGTTGCCAGCAGACGGTCATCCAGCACCTGGATGGTGTCCGGCTTCTTGCTGTCGGGGATGGTAAGGATGGCCAGACGTTCCAGCAGACGGTTAAAGGGCAAAAGCAGGGCAGTCGCCAGGATGTTGAAGATCGAATGAACGATAGCGATTCCCATCGGATTGACGGTGTCGCTTACAAAAGAGAATTGGAATACTGTATTGAGGGAATAAAACAGGGTGAGGAATACAATCACACCGATGATGTTAAAGTAAAGGTGCACCATAGCGGCCCGTTTTGCATTTTTGTTGGCGCCTATAGAGGAGATGAGCGCGGTAACACAGGTGCCGATATTCTGACCCATGATGATGGGAATGGCGCTTCCATATGTGATGATGCCCGTGGAGGACAAGGCCTGCAAAATGCCTACGCTGGCGCTGCTGCTTTGGATAATGCCTGTCAGCAGCGCGCCCACCAGCACGCCCAGAATCGGGTTGCTGAAAGCGGTAAACAAGGCGGTAAATTGAGGATCGTCGGCCAGCGGCGATACGGCTCCCGACATAACCTCCATACCGGTCATTAGGATGGCAAATCCCAGGAGGATGGTTCCTACGCCTTTTTTCTTCTCGCTCTTTAAGAACATGTAAAGAATCAGACCCACAAAAGCAAGGATGGGAGCGAAAGTGCTGGGCTTGCACAACTGAATCCAGAAGCTTTCCCCCTGGATGCCGGACAGGCTCAAAATCCAGCCTGTGACGGTGGTTCCCACGTTGCTGCCCATGATAATTCCAATGGCCTGATGGAGCTGCATAAGTCCACTGTTGACAAATCCCACCACCATGACGGTAGTGGCACTGCTGCTTTGGATGATCGAAGTGACCACCAGGCCCAGCAAAAAGCCCTTCAGCGGATTATCGGTTAAGCGGCTTAGAATGGTCTGCAACTTATTGCCGGCCTGTTTTTCCAGGGATTTTCCCATGACGTCCATGCCGTACAGAAACATTGCTAGACCGCCCAAGAGGGTAAATACGTTGAAGATGCTCATACTCTTTCACGACTCTCTTTCAAGCAAACAAAATGTCTGCATTTTAATAATACCTTAATTATTGTAAAGAACCCACTGTAAAATCCTCGACCATATTCTTGTAAAATTCCTGTAAAGTCCAGGTTATTTTACATTTTACGACAACATCCTACTCCCATAAGAGAAGGCGCGATTGTTTCTAACCTGTCTCATCTTGCCAGCAAGCAATGGCATCTGGCAGTCCATACGGCTCTCTGTCTATTTACGTTACATCCTATTCGCTATTTCCGTCTACCGGATGGGCTCCGCAAAATTTGAACGAGCGGATCTATAAATATCAGGATTTTAACGCCTTTTTTTACCCGAAAAAGCGAAGATTTTACAGATTTCTTTTGGTTTTTACTTTTTTTTTGCATTTCGGATTTCTGTTTACCTATGTTTTACAAAAACCTGACCAATCTATGGTGGATGGAAATCCGCTGGTGCATTATGCTTAAACCGTACCCGAAAGAAACAAGCAAGGCCGGCCAGGGGTCGGCGACTGAAAAAAGGAGTTTGAACACTATGAAAAGCAGTATGATCAAAAGAATTACAGCGGCTACCATCGCCACTTTCTGTCTGGTTGTCATGGGCCTGTCGGGCTGCGGAAGCAATAATTCCTCCAGCACAGCGGCCGGTTCCTCGAAAGCAGCTGATTCCTCAGCGGCAGCCAGTGCGGAAGATTCCAGCACATCCAAAGAGCTGTCCGGTAAAATTTCCACCGGCGGCAGCACCAGCATGGAAGCGGTCATCGGCGCTTTGCAGGAAGCCTTCGCTGAAACATATCCTGATGTGGACATTACATACGATCCCACCGGCAGCGGCGCAGGCATCACCGGCGCTACGGAAGGCAGTTTGGATATCGGCCTCTCCAGCCGCGATCTGAAGGAAGATGAGACCGGCGTCACCGGTACCAAGATCGCCTTGGACGGTATTTCCATCATCGTCAACAAGGATAACCCCATCACCGACCTGAGCCTCGAAGACCTGGCCCGCATCGCCACCGGCGAAGTCAAGAACTGGAGCGAACTGGGCGGAAACGATGCTGAAATCGTTTTCGTCGGCCGTGAAGCCGGCAGCGGTACCCGCGATGGTTTCGAGAGCATTGTCGGTGTAGAAGATAAGTGTGTTTATTCGGAGGAGTTGACTGCCACTGGCGCTGTGATTGCCAAAGTTCAGTCCAATCCCAACGCCATTGGCTATGCTTCCCTCTCGGCTGTGGATGAGAGCGTCAAGACCCTGACCATCGACAAGGTCGCCCCCAGTGAAGAAACTGTCCAGGACGGCAGCTACGCCATCCAGCGTCCCTTCGTCTTCGTCACAAAGGACGGTGCCGAACAGTCCGACGCTGTCAAGACTTTCATCGAATTCGCCACCAGCAAAGATGCCGACGAACTGATCCGTGCCGCCGGAGCTGTCCCGCTGGCCTAACTTCCCAGATAAGCGTTCCCCTTGCCCACAAACCCGGCGGACGATACCTTGTCCGCCGGGCTTTTACTAGGAGGAGATTCCATGCGCGTCAAACACTTGATTGAAAAAGTGATGAACAGCATCTTTTTTATCTGTGGTATGGTGGCCATCGCTTGCGTCGTACTCATTACGATTTATATGCTCGTCTCCGGCCTGCCGGCCATCTTTGAAATCGGACCCATTGATTTCCTGTTCGGCACCGAGTGGAAGAGCACGGCCGCCGATCCCAGTTACGGCATCCTGCCCTTCATCCTCACCAGCATGTGGGGTACTGCCGGCGCCACACTGATCGGCGTACCGGTGGGACTGCTGACCGCCGTCTTTCTTGCTAAAATCGCTCCCAAAAAGCTGGCTGCACCTGTGAGCGCAGCGGTGGAACTGCTGGCCGGCATCCCCAGCGTTGTGTACGGCCTCGTGGGTATGCTGGTGCTGGTTCCGGCAGTGGCTCAGGCATTTGAACTGTCAAACGGCGCTTGCCTGCTTTCGGCTATTCTGGTGCTGAGCATCATGATTCTGCCCAACATCATCTCGGTGAGTGTGACGGCTCTCAACGCCGTCCCTAAGGAGTACGAGGAAGCAAGCCTCGCCTTAGGCGCTACTACTTCGGAAACCTACTTTAAAGTCAGCGTCCCTGCGGCCAAAAGCGGTATTGCCGCCGGCATCGTCCTGGGAATCGGACGCGCTGTGGGAGAGGCTATGGCCGTCATGATGGTTGCAGGCAACGTGGCCAATATGCCGGGCATCTTTAAGAGCGTCACCTTCCTGACCACCGCGGTATCCAAGGAGATGAGCTATGCTTCCGGACTTCAGCGGGAAGCGCTCTTCAGTATCGCTTTGGTGCTCTTCATCTTTATTATGATTATCAACGGCGTCCTGGGTGCCGTGCTCAAGCGGGGGAACAAACATGAAAAGTAAATCACGCGTCTTGAAAAACGGACTGCGCACCACCTTTGTGTATGTTGCCGCCGCCATTACTATGGCCGTGCTGGTGGGCATCATTGGCTACGTGCTCTATAAAGGCGTCCCGGAACTCAGTTGGCAGCTCATTACCAGTGTCCCCAGCGTCACTAAAAAGGTGGATGGCATCTTCCCCTACATCCTCAACACCCTCTATGTCATCCTTTTATCCCTGCTCATTGTGCTGCCCTTGGGCGTAGGCGCCGCCGTCTACCTGACTGAATACGCCAGGAATAAACATCTCATCCGTGTCATTGAGTTTACCACCGAGACTTTGGCCGGTATCCCCTCCATCATCTACGGCCTGGTGGGTATGCTGGTGTTCTGCCAGATGCTGGGCTTTCAAAGCAGCCTTTTGGCCGGCTGCCTCACTTTGGTGGTTATGACACTGCCCACCATTATCCGTACCACACAGGAGAGCCTTAAAGCGGTCCCCGTAAGTTATCGCGAAGGCGCTTTGGGGCTGGGCGCCACCAAGTGGCACATTGTGCGCACCATCGTATTGCCCAGCAGTGCCGACGGCATTATCACCGGCTGTATCCTGGCAGTGGGACGCATCGTAGGGGAAAGTGCCGCACTGCTTTTCACCGCAGGCTTTGGTAAAATCGTGGCCGACACCATCTTTGAAGCCTATTCCCGCAGCGGCGCGACCTTATCGGTTGCCCTCTATATGACGGCCTTCGAGGAAGGCAAATTTGACGTGGCATGGGCTATTGCGGCACTTCTTTTGGTCATCGTCCTGATCATCAATCTGGCTGCACGGGCTGTGAGAGCCAAGACCAGAAAGAAAAACAAATAGTGAGGAGATCTTCATGAATATGGAAACGGGTAATCCCATCATTCAAACCAAAGGCTTAACCTTGCATTACGGCGAGTTTGAAGCGCTCAAAGGCATTGATATGGACATCCTCTCCCAGGAGATCACCGCCTTTATCGGCCCGTCCGGCTGCGGCAAGAGCACCTTCCTCAAAACCCTCAACCGGATGCAGGATCTGGTACCGGGCGTGCGCATCGACGGAGAGGTCACCTTTCATGGCAAAGATATCTTCGCCAAGGATGTGGACGTCACTTGGCTGCGCAAAAAGATCGGTATGGTGTTTCAGAAGGCCAATCCCTTCCCCATGAGCATCTACGACAATATCGCTTACGGTCCCCGTCTGCATAGCCACATCAAAAAGGCCCAGATGGATGAGATTGTGGAAAATGCCCTGCGCGGTGCGGCTCTGTGGGATGAAGTAAAAGACCGCTTGAAAAAGAGCGCATTGGGCTTGTCCGGCGGACAGCAACAGCGTCTTTGCATTGCCCGCGCCATGGCGGTGGAACCGGAGGTCATCCTCATGGACGAGCCTACCAGCGCTTTGGATCCGGCCAGCACCATGAAGATCGAGGAATTGATGACCCATCTGAAAAAGAAGTACACCGTCATCATCGTCACCCACAACATGCAGCAGGCCGCCCGTATCAGCGACAAATGTGCCTTTTTCCTGGTGGGTGAATTGGTGGAGATGGGACCTACCGACCGGGTCTTCTCCACGCCAAAGGATAAACGTACAGAAGATTACATCACCGGCCGTTTCGGTTAAGAAGGAGGTTTTTCTGTGAGCAACCGTTCAGAGTACGATGCACAATTAAAAAGTTTGAACCAGAGCCTCATCGATATGGGACGTCTGGTGACGGGCGCAGTGGACAGCGCCATCGACGCCCTGGAACAAAAGGATATAGACCGTGCTGCTAAAATCGTCAAGGGCGATGAGGCCATCGACCGGGAGGAACGGGCCATTGAACATGTATGTCTCACCCTCCTGCTCCTTCAGCAGCCGGTGGCCAGGGATTTACGTCAAGTCAGCACCGCTTTGAAAATCGTCACGGATCTGGAGCGCATCGGCGATCACGCCGCCGACATTGCCGAGATCATCCCCCGCCTGGCCGACGACGGCATTCCTGTGGAACAGGATATCTCCCCCATGGCCCACAAGGCCCTGGATATGGCGCGCATGGCCATTGACGCTTTTGTCCGCCACGATATGGACCTGGCAGATAAAGTGGTGGAAGCCGACGATATTGTGGACAATGCTTTCGACATCGTCAAACGGAAACTGGCCAAACGGATGGTCGGAACAGAGGCTGCCCAAGATTCGGCCATCGACCAGTTGATGATCGCCAAATATCTGGAACGCATCGGTGACCACGCGGTCAATATCGCCGAATGGGTCAAGTTCTGTGAGACCGGTATTTATCGAGAA
This sequence comes from Solibaculum mannosilyticum, assembly GCF_015140235.1. Classification (GTDB taxonomy): domain Bacteria; phylum Bacillota; class Clostridia; order Oscillospirales; family Acutalibacteraceae; genus Solibaculum; species Solibaculum mannosilyticum. The sequence goes on from NZ_AP023321.1 coordinate 2,079,519, forward strand.
GAACGTATTGTATAACAACAAACTAAAATTCCATCCAAAATGCCAAGCTGTTTTTCATTTAAATCTACAGCTTCGGCATTTTTCTTTTTCTTTTCAAGATGCTGAGAAACCTTGACACATGTATAAAAACATTGTATCATTCATATGCTATTTATCCTTTGTGTTCTATTTTTTAATAAAGAAGTGAGAAAAATGAAAGACACTATCGTAAGAGCTACAGATGGTGAATTGATACAATTAAGCGGTTTATCCGATGAGCAGTTGCTTCGGCTGCGGTACGAAGAGGAAAAGGCCTGCAGTCTCAAAGCAAAAAATATGCCTCCTTTTTCGGACGAACGCAGGGAATACTTAAGGAAGGTCTACACGTATGTAGAGGAACTGCAGCAATACGACAAGGAACGGAAAGGCATTGTGGAAAGGTCTATGGGTGTGGATCTCAACAGTATCCGCCTTGTTTTAAACCGGATCCGCTATCATCAGAAAAAATTCCCTCACAACGATCCTCTTGTCGTCTTCGAGGCCGGATGCGGCTACGGCAACGCTTTGGAACGCATCGCTCAATTGGATCACGTTCAGGCAATTGGCTGTGACGTCTACCTGACAGAGGAAATTCGTTCCCTCCAGAAACAAAATGTCATCCAAGCCTATGAAGGTGAAGTCTATACCGTCTTGGAGCAGTTGAAGGATGAAAGCATCGATATCTTTTATGCAGACAATGTCCTGGAACACCTGTTCCGCAATGAACTGGATGAAACTTTGAAATTGCTCTATCGCAAGATGAAAAAGGGCGGCGAGGTCATTGCCATCATTCCCAACCGCTACACCGGTCCCCATGATATCTCCAAGTACTTCGTCCCGCGCGGCAGCGAGGCTGAAGGCCTACATTTTTCAGAAATGCGGTTTGCAGAGTTTTATGAGCTGACCACCAAGATGGGATGGAAATATAAAACCGCTGTTTTCCAGCTGCTAAAGGGTCCGTTCTTCTGCTTAAAGGATGGCAAGGGAAAGAAAACTTTGCGCAAAGCCAAATGGGAACCTGCCTTTGGAAATCAGAAGTCAAGATTCCTTCAGAAGTTTTGGTTCAAAGTGATGGCCTACTCTGTCTATGTGATGGAGAAATAGGGGCTATGGGGAAATGTATTTGAAATACTTTTTGAATCCGGCTTGCTCAAATTGAGTGAGCCGGATTGTTTTTGGCAATATGCGCGATACAGCTTGGTGAAATTGGCAGAGATCCCTTGTAATTTGTCGAGAAATATGGTATTCTTTGATACGTTATTTGAATAGCGACAAACGAAGTTTGTAGGAAAACAGCCATAGCGCTTACCGAAGGAGTAAAACTCTCAGGTGTCCGGCAGCGGATAAAGACTATAAACGGATGTGGCTCTGGAGAATCTCCTTGTTTTTAAGGAGTGCCGAAGGTGTAAAAGGTACGATGAGCGTTACCTTAATCTCTCAGGCAAAAGGACAGAGTGCTTTTTTCGCAGATCCGCTTGGATTTTGCAGTGTGAGGTACGCTTGTTTTCAGAGCCGCACGATGGTTTCCCATCGCCGGCTTTTTTGTTTTCCGCTTCGTTTTCGATCAGGAAAAGAAGGGGTTTGGTAGAATGGAATTTCTTTCGCAAGTGGTGGACTGGATCAACACCGTACTTTGGGATTATCTGCTGCTCTTTTTACTGTGCGGCACGGGTATCTTCTTCACCTTCCGCCTCAAGTTTATTCAGGTACGCAAGTTCGGCGAGGGGTTTAAGCGTCTCTTTGGCAACCTGAAACTCAACGGCAAAAAGGCCGACAAAGAGGGTATGAGTTCCTTCCAGGCTTTGACCACCGCCATTGCTGCCCAGGTGGGTACCGGCAACATTACCGGCGCGGCTACAGCCATTGCTTCCGGTGGTCCCGGCGCCATCTTCTGGATGTGGGTCAGCGCCTTTTTCGGCATGGCCACCATCTACAGCGAAGCTGTCTTAGCGCAAAAGTATAAGACCACCGTCGATGGCCAGGTTACCGGCGGTCCGATCTATTATATCAGAGCGGCTTTTACCGGCAAATTCGGCAAATTTCTTGCGGGATTCTTCTCCGTAGCCATCATTTTAGCCCTTGGTTTTATGGGAAATATGGTTCAGTCCAACTCGATTGGCGACGCCATGAAAAATGCCTTTGGCTTCAATCCCCTCATTGTGGGTATTGTAGTGGCTTTGTTTGCTGGTTTTATCTTTATCGGCGGCGTCAAGCGCATCGCCTGGGTGACGGAAAAGATTGTCCCTCTTATGGCAGCATTGTACATCGGCGGCTGTATCATTATCCTGTTTATCAATCACTCCACTGTATTGGAATCCTTCCGCCAGATCTTCGTAATGGCCTTTGACCCTCAGGCTGTGGCCGGCGGTGTAATCGGCGTCACAGTACAGAAAGCCATTCGGTTTGGCGTTGCCCGCGGCCTTTTTTCCAACGAAGCCGGTATGGGTTCTACCCCTCATGCTCACGCCATCGCCAAGGTGGATAAGCCTCATGATCAAGGCGTAGTGGCTATGATGGGCGTATTCATCGACACCTTTGTCATCCTCACTTTGACGGCTCTGGTCATCATCTCTTCCGGCGCGCTCTCCACGGGTGAAACCGGCACCACCTTAGCCCAAACAGCTTTTAACGCTGCATTCGGCAACTTTGGCAATGTATTCATCGCCATCTGTATGCTGTTTTTTGCATTTTCCACCATCATCGGTTGGTACTTCTTCGGCGAGACAAACGTCAAAGCCCTTTTCGGCCCAAAAGCCACCAAAATCTATGCTCTGATTGTAGTGATCTGTGTGGTGATCGGCTCCACGCTGAAGGTTGATCTGGTGTGGAATATGTCGGATATGTTTAACGGCATTATGGTAATTCCCAACCTGATCGGCCTGCTGGCTCTGAACGGCGTAGCGGTACACCTTTCCAAGGACGGAAACCGGTTGCGCAAAGCCGCTCCCAGAAAATAAGCTTGTGTTTTATGGAAAGATCCCCCTTCTCCTATAGAGGGGGGATCTTTTTTGTTGCACGCTTGTGAATTGACGGGCAGGATGCTACAATAAGAGATACCACTCAGAGATAGAAATATTTTATTTTGTCAAGTCAAAGGAGAATACCATGCCCATCAGAAAACAAAGCGATAGGCCCCATACGAAGGCCGCACCGTCCTCGGGACAAAATCCATCCCCCTGCCCCCTTTATCGCAAATGCGGCGGATGTCAACTGCAAAATATGTCTTATGAACGCCAGCTCGCTTGGAAACAGGGACGGGTCATCAGTCTCTTGGGCAGCTTCGGCAAGGTCAGTCCCATCCTAGGCATGGAGCATCCTTATCATTACCGCAATAAAGTACAGGCCGCCTTCTCCCTTAACCGATCCGGCCGCATTGTATCAGGCGTCTATCAAGCCAGTACCCACCGCATCGTGCCGGTGGACAAGTGCATGACCGAGGATCAAAAAGCTGATGAAATTATGGTATCCATCCGCCGCCTTTTAGAGGATTTTAAAATCCCGCCTTATGAAGAACGGTCCGGCCGGGGTCTTGTACGCCATGTGCTCATCAAACGCGGATTCCAAAGCGGTCAGATTATGGTGGTACTGGTGACTGCCACCCCCATTTTGCCTGCTAAAAATAATTTTATCAAGGCACTGCTTCAAAAGCATCCGGAGATTACCACCATCCTGCAAAACGTCAACGGCAAATTTACCAGCATGGTGCTGGGGGAATCGGAAAAAGTGTTGTACGGTCCAGGTACGATTGAAGATACTTTATGCGATTGCGTCTTCCGCATTTCTGCCAAGTCCTTTTATCAGATCAACCCCGTCCAAACCGAGGTCTTATACAAAAAAGCCATGGAGTTGGCCGGTCTCTCCGGCAAAGAACGGGTCATCGACGCCTACTGCGGCATCGGCACCATTGGTTTAATCGCCAGCCGTCAGGCTCAGCAGGTCATCGGGGTGGAGGTCAACAGGGACGCTGTCAAGGACGCTATCGTCAATATGCGGCGCAACAGCATTCAAAACGCCCGGTTTTATCACGCCGATGCCGGCCAGTTCCTCACCGATATGGCAAACGACGGGCAATCGGCTGACGTGGTCTTTCTGGATCCGCCCCGGGCCGGCAGTGATCAGGCGTTCCTTTCGTCTTTGGTGACGCTGTCCCCTGCGCGTATTGTCTATATCTCCTGTAATCCCGAGACACAGCGGAGGGATCTCCTCTTCCTAACCCAGCGTGGATACCAGGTACGGGCCATCCAGCCGGTGGATATGTTTCCTCACACCAATCATATCGAATGCTGTGTTCTTTTACAGAAGATTCCGTCTAAAAAGGGGAGGTAACTGAAAAGATATGGAAAACAAAACAGTATCCTGGGATGAAAAAGATATTCTGACTGTTGTCGAGCAATATCAAAAGGCCCTCGGCCTGCTGGATGCATATGATCATCAAACTATGGAACGGCCTCAAGGTCATAAAGATGTCTATCGATTGACCTACCAGGAGTGCAAACAGGTGATTGCCAGCATGTCCTTTGGAAAAGAAAGCCAGCTGTTCGGCAATGAAAAGGATGATTCTTTTCAAGGCAGTATTGCAGCCATCTATCAGACCTTCGGCGAAAAAGAGGTGTATTCCTCTCTGGAGGAGAAGGCCGCTAATCTTCTCTATTTTGTCACCAAAAACCACTCCTTCTCCGACGGGAATAAACGCATCGCCGCTGCCATTTTTCTCTATTTCCTCCACAAAAACGGCATCTTGTTTGCAGATGGCCGCAAGAGGCTGGATGATTCCGCTTTAGTTTCCCTCACGATCCTGATCGCCCAGTCCAAACCGTCGGAAAAGGATATGATGACCCGTCTCATCATGAACTGTTTGATTTAAAAATCACATGATAAAAAGAACCCTCTGTCCTTTCAGGCAGAGGGCCCTTTTTATCTATGGGTTATTTTATCAAAACGGGAAGTTGATACCAAAGATATTGGTAAAGGGAACGGTGTCGTTGAATCCTTCCAAGCCATAGTACCAGAACCAATACCCAAAAATATACAAACCTAAAACCACCACTATCCAGCGCTGACGGTATGCCTTCATAGCTTTTGCATAACAGCCAGTCAGCAAAAATTGGGCTGGTATAATAAAGTAAAGGGAAAATCGGTTGAGATAGTATACCCCAAAGTAGCCGGCATAACGAAGAATAATGCCAACCACCATCAGGTCAACATAAAAACGGAAAGTAGGGTTGTCCTTTGTAAGCTTCCGATAAAACAGCAGCCCTGGTAACAGATAGGGCATCTGAACGGCAATTGTCCCTATTCCAAAATGAAGGCGTTGGCTAATATACACCTCATATTGTTTCAACGATGGGAATAGATCGATCATCCATCCTAAAATCGTGCTTAAGTTAAGCACTAATACAATCATAACCGCATAACTGATAAACTTGACGCCTAGAGAATAACGTCCTGAAAACAAGCGGAATATCCAGTAAAATGGTATCATGATCAATGCCGTCAAATGAATGGTAGATGCCAGCAAAATAACAATGATGTATTTTACCAGTTTATTTTCCAGCAAAAAGCGGAAGGCATAAAAGGCAATGGCAATGGAAGCGGCTTGCCGCACCATGTTAAGATCCTGCTGGTAGTTCAGCATCAGGTAAGCAAATAAAGCCGGGCCTACTTCTATCTTCTCCTTGAAATAGACAATCCCTGCATAGATAAATACAATTGTAATAGCCATGACCACAAAGCTCAGAATATGAAAATCGCCGCCTAATCGGACGACCAACCACATTAGACCTTTGTATCCCGATTCGATATCGGTAAAAACACCGGACTTGGCCTTTTCAAAAAGGTAGTAATAACTCATGTAATCCGTGCCCACTTGATCGCGGATTGCTGCCAAGAAAGAAGGCACAAATACCGTCAGCGCCATGAATAAATACGTGAATTTTCTGGATCTAGGCCGGATGGATTCTTGTGCAAATACAGCTGTTAGCAAATAGCTGATTCCATAAAAGGCCATGGATAATATCATAAAACTTCTCCCAATCTGTTTGCTTTCCTAAATTGTCACCCTTACTCTATTTTAGCCCAAATCCTTAGGCGTTATTTATTTAGACTGCCCTTTCTTATCCATATCTATTAGTTCCTTTTCTATAGCCGTCTGGCTGCACTTTATCTGTACCGCCAACGGCTGGCAGTTTTACCGGTAATACCTTAAAAGTATACCAGCTTTCTCCCTCCATTTCAACGGAAAAAGCCCTTCAGCCTATTGACCAAAGGGCTTTTTTCAATGAAACACCACAATTTCTGATTATTTTTCATAGGATATCTGTGTAAGATACGTCACTTGAGAATCTGGGAGGTCCAGCACATTAAGGCCTATGGAAGGATCCGGCACTCGTTCCACCTCTCCCTCCAACCGGCGGATAAAAATCTCACAGGTGGCGCTGACTCGTGCCTCATTGAGATGTCCTCCGACGACGCGGCCGGTTTCATCGGCCAAAGCAGCATGAAGGTGGAGATAAACTTTGCCTTCTTTGGTGGTGACGTTGCCAGTCAATCCCACAATCTCCAACGGCATGTCAAAGATATTGGAGTGGTATTCCTGTTCCTCTACCCGATAAAGCCCTACTACAGCGTGGTCCACCGCGCCGATGGCTGAGACAGTCCCTAAACGGACACAGCTCTTTTGGCAGGCATTCTCAATGCTCGTCACCACTTCCTCCCCTCGGTCCAGACGGATGACCAGTGTATCATGAAGCCATTGATATACCACAACTCATTCCTCCTTTTTCTGCGGTTGGCTATCAAAACAGATAGTAAAAAATCAAAATATCACGCAGAGATCCGTCCTTGGCGTGGTACCCTTTTTGAATGGTGCCCACATGCCGGAATCCCAGCTGTTTGTAGAGCCCGATGGCCACTGTATTGGTCTCCACCACAGCGTTGAACTGCAGTCCCACAAATCCGTGCGCCTTCGCCTGCTCCAGGGAATGCTGTACCAAACGGCGTCCGATACCTCGTCCCCGGCAGCCTTCCTTGACACCGTAAGATGCATTGGCCACATGGGCACATCGGCCGACGGCGTTGGGATGCAAAATATAAAATCCAAGCACTTCATCCCCATCTACGGCACAAGCTGTCAGCGTCTGGGCGGCAAACATGTCGGATGCCTCTTGTTCACTCAGCAGCTGATCCCCTGGAAAACTGATTCCCTCTTCCGTGATGTGATTCCAAAGCTTGGTTAACTGCGCAATGTCTTTTTGCTCATACGGGCGGAAAATAATCTCCATACTGTATCCTCACCTTGTCCTAATTCTATTTCATTTTTTCCGTTTATTTTAATGTTTCCTGCACCTTTTTACGCATTTCTCTTGTCCATACACCATTTTTCCCATGGCTGTACCTCTCAGGTTATGACAGAATTTCGCGCTCTTTCCTTCTCCTATCCCTTGATGTGGATATAATCTTTGACCTCGTACCACTTGACAGGAAAACCTGCTCCATGGGAACAGAATACCGAATCCGAAGTGTTCTGCACATCCCGGTCCTTGTCGTACCCGATGCTTTCTACCACCTCCTGCGTGTTGTGGCACGGTTCATAACCGTCAAAGGTCAGGGAAATTTGGCCATGCCCTCTGGTAAAGGCGGCCAGTTCACGGCTGTATTCCATCAAGGTGCTGACTGGTCCCCGTCCCGTCACAACAGCCCGATCCTCAGTCAGTTCCGGGGGATCAAACTGGCAGCGCATGCGTTCGGCATCGGCCAGGATGCGGCCAAGCTGTTCCGGTTCCGCCTCTACTTGAAAGGCATAATAAGGCTCCAGCAATATGGGTTGTGCCTGTTCCAATCCCTGGCGTATGGCCCGGTATGTGGCCTGGCGGAAGTCCCCGCCTTCGGTGTGTTTGAGATGAGCGCGTCCCGCCAGCAATGTGATGTGTACATCGGTTAGGACGCTCCCTGTCAAAATCCCTTTATGCTGCCGTTCAAATACATGGGTCTCAATGAGGCGCTGATAATGGGCGTCCAACAGGTCGCTGGAACATCGGCTCTCAAAAGTGATGCCGCTTCCCCGTCTGCCCGGCTCCAGCTTCACATGGACCTCGGCATAATGCCGCAGCGGTTCAAAATGGCCGTATCCAACGGCGGACGTGGCAATGGTCTCCCGGTAAAGGATGCGGCATGGCCCAAAAGATACTTCCAGGCCGAACCGTTGTTTGACCTCCGCCCCAAGCACTTCCAGCTGGATGGGGCCCATGATGCGCACTTGGATTTCCCCTTGTTCCTCTTCCCATTGGACGTGCAGCATAGGATCTTCCTCCTCCAGCAGACGGAAAATCTTCAGCACGTCTTTGGCCGGTACTGTCTCACCCCACAGAACCTTTGCCGATAATGTCGGCGTTGTCTGGTAGTGGGGGTGTTCGGTAACGCATCCTACCCCGTCGCCGGGTTGGATGCCGCTGAGCCCGGTGACAGCGCACAGATCCCCTGCTTTTGCTACATCCAGAGGTGTGTATTTGAGTCCATGACAAAGCCGGAGCTCATTGATTTTCTCCCGGCGCACATTGCCGTCCGGCAGGCGGCAGACGATTTCATCTTTGGCACGCAGCTGTCCACTGGTCACTTTGAGGAACATCACACGGTTCCCATTTGCATCGTGCCTGCATTTGTAGACGATGCCTCCAAAAGGCCCCTCCAACGGCGGATCCTCTTTTTCGTCCCCCTGTATCAGGAAATCCAAGTCCTCCAGAAAATCCTCAATCCCCTGATCCAAAAGCGCTGAACCGACAAAACAGGGAAAAAGCTGTCCTTGTTTTACCATATTCCGTACGGCCGCTGTGAAATCTCTTTCTGAGATGCCTGTCTCCAGATACTTTTCCAACAGACCGTCATCCAATTCAGCCACCTGTTCTACCAGTCGGTCGCCAGGGCGGCCGTGATGAAAATCCGTCCCAAAATCCACGCATCCTGTAGACAATTTATTCCGCAACTGTTCCATCACCCCGTCTGGATCGGCACCCTGACGATCCATCTTATTGAGAAAAAACAGGGTGGGGATTCCCCATTGACGCAATAATTTCCATACCGTCCTCGTGTGTCCCTGAACCCCTTCCACGCAGCTGACCACCACCACGGCACAATCCATCACCTGAATCGACCGTTCCATTTCGGCAGAAAAGTCCACATGGCCCGGGGTATCGATGAGAGTATACTCGTGTCCCTGGTATGTAAACGGCGCTTGGTCGGAAAAGATGGTGATCCCGCGCTGACGTTCAATGGCATGTCCATCTAGAAAAGTATTTTGATGATCCACCCGGCCGCAGGTCCGGATGGCCTGGGTATGATAAAGAATCTGTTCTGAAAATGTAGTTTTGCCTGCGTCCACGTGGGCCAGGACGCCGATGGTTTTCCTCATAAACGTTCCCCTCTGTCGGTTTCCCCTGAATGAAAATGTTATACCGTATCCGCTTTACCCTTCTTCCTGTTCCTGCGGGATGTTGGACTTGCCGGTAATCTCGTCGATGGAAATGCGGTATACGCCGGTCCGGTCCATGGAATTGCGGGCACTTTGTGCCGCTTCTTCTTTTACCTGGGGGGAAAGCTCGGGAAAATATTTCTTGCAGAGCTCCACCAGTGCCAGTGTCTTTTCCTCGATATCCTCCACCGGCTGGGCTTTTCCCGTTACAATGGCGCTTTCAAACAGGGTGGTAAAATACAACGGGCGGTGTTTCGGCTGCACCTTTCCCACTACGCAGAAGGAAACCGACGGATTGGATCTCATACAATCGATTTTGCGTCCCTCTAAGGCGCAGTGAAAATAGATGCAATTCTGATGCACCACATAGGAAAGAGGGATCCCATAAGGTTCCTCCCCCTGAAGGGATAGTATGCCGTATTCCCCTTTTTCCAGAATCGCGCGGGCCTGATGCTCCGGAAGGGCGCGTTTTGACCGTCTCATCTGATACTGCAATGTCAGCTCCTCCTTATTTTAAAAGCAATAAACTGCTTCCCATCAACACCATCCCCCCGATGAGGCCATAAATCGATAGGTGGTGTTCGCCATATTCCCTGGCCGCCGGCAGGAGTTCATCCAAGGAGATGTACACCATGATACCCGCCACCGCTGCCATGACGGCCCCCAGTACCCAAGAAGTAAGCCATGTGCCAAAAATCAGGTAGCCTACGACCGCTCCCAAAGGCTCTACCATACCTGAGAGGAAGGACATCCAAAATGCCTTCTTGCGGCTTCCGGTTGCGTAATACACCGGCAACGACACCGCCATGCCTTCGGGGATATTATGGATAGCAATAGCCGCTGCAATAACCAATCCAACCTGCGGATTCTCCAATGTGGAGGCAAAACTGGCAAGGCCTTCGGGGAAATTGTGAATGGCAATGGCCAAGGCGGTAAAAACACCGGTCTTCATCAAGTGATGATGGGATGACTTCGGCACAGGCGAAGGATGAAAATGTTCCGGCGTCTTGACCTCGTGAGGGTTCTGATCCGAGGGAAGCATCCGGTCGATGAGGGCCACCAGCAGCATACCTCCCAGAAAGGCGCCTAATGTAGCCCATCCTGCCGCTTTTTCACCAAAGTGGGTACTCATATCATACACCGATTGAGGATAAAGTTCCACCATGGAGACAAAAATCATCACACCGGCGGAAAATCCAAGCGCTACCGATAAAAATTTTGTATTGGTCCGTTTGGTAAAAAATCCGATGATGCTTCCTACGCCTGTGGATAATCCCGCTGCCAACGATGCAATAAAGGCAATCCCCGCGTTTGACATGGTACTCCTCCTTCTTTTAAAAGGGAATGGCATCCCATCTTCTTATCATGTCCCTACTTCCGGGTTCCAAACCAAGTACGGCGTGAAAAGGAAAAGCCGGTGTACAGCATAAACTGCACACCGGCTGTAAATCATTTGGTATCTTGATTGTTGTCTTGCCCCTGCTGGCCTTTCTTCTCCTTGTTGCTGTGACGGATTTCAATGCCCAACGTGAAGAAAAAGCCGCCCCAGATGAAGATAATGGCAAACAACATGACGCAGATGGCGGAAATATTCATACAAAATTCCTCCTAACCCCGGCTCATTCGCCGGACTTGTCCTTGCCTGCATAAGGACTGTTGGCACGCCATTTGAGCTTGGCGGTGACGGCCGCCAAAATCAGGATGACGCATACAATCCCCAAACCGATGGTGATCAATGCACTGGACTCGTATCCGCCATAGCCGCTGGTAAGATGCTGGCTGATCTTCATGCACAGCATGACGCCCAACATCACCGGAATGATAAACCGGATGCTGATGCTCCACCACTTTCCGGCACGGTAATATGAGATGGGGTTGACATGTTCCTGGATGACCTTGGTCTTGAGGATCCAGCCGATGAGTATCGCTTCCAGGAGGCCCACCACTAAGATGGAATAGTTGTTGATGAATTCATCCACAATGTCCAAAATATACATACCGGCGCCGGTGGCAAACACCGAGCTGACGATAAATCCGACAATGGACACAACTGTGACGATCTTTTTGCGGCTGATCTTAAACTTATCGGTAAAGGGAGCTGAGAACGCCTCCAACAAACTGATGGAAGAAGTCAGTCCCGCAAAAATCAAGCAGCTAAACAGCAGCACGCCCAGGATATTAGAGAACCCATCGCCCATCAGGTTAATGCCCTGCGGGAAGGCCACAAAGGCCAGACCGATGCCGCCGTCCTTGGAGATCTGATCGATGGGAATGCCCTGGCTATTGGACATAAAGCCCAGGATGGAGAACACAGCGATCGAACACAGAATCTCATTGCTGGAGTTTGCAAGGCCGGTGACAAAGGCGGTGTTGACAATGTCGGTCTTCTTGGGCAGATAACTGGCATACGTCATCATAATACCCATGGCCAAACTCAGTGTAAAGAAGACCTGTGAATAAGCCGCCGTCCAGACGCTGATATCGCCCAGCCGGGACCAATCAGGGGTGAAAAGTTTGTTTAAGCCGTCAGTAGCGCCGGGCAGGGTGATGCCTCGGATAGCCACGATAACCAAGATGACAAACAAGGTGGGGATGATGACCTTGCTGAACTTCTCAATTCCCTTGGATACGCCGCGATAACACACAAACCAGTTAACCAACCAGATCAGGGCCATAAACAACAGGATGTCCCAACGGAATCCGCCTAAGTCGAATGGGCCGCTGGAAACGCGAAGGAAATCTTCGGTAAAGAAAGTATTGGGGTTGCTGCCCCATGACTTGTCAAAAGCAAAGGTCAGGTAACGGGCCGACCATGCGATAATGACCGAATAGTAACAAAGGATAAATCCTGCGGTAAAAGTAGGCCACCAGCCTAGGAATTCCCAAAGTTTGCTGCCCTTTGCACGGGCCATAGCCGCCGGAGTCGAACCGCGGTATTTGTGGCCCATGGCGTACTCCAGGATCATCAGCGGGATGCCCGCTGTAAAAATGGCGACGAAATAGGGAATCAAAAATGCGCCGCCGCCGTTTTTGTACACCACATACGGGAAGCGCCAGATATTGCCCAATCCCACGGCAGAGCCAATCGCCGCGAAGATAAAGCCCAGCTTACTCCCCCACTGGTCTCGTTTTGCCATAAAATCCCTCCAGTCGCTTCCAGCACTCCCCATCCCTCGCGGTTCCAAAAACCGTCAGGCGCTGGTCGCGTTTTCAGTATTATAATCCCGCAGGCAAACGCTGCAGGGATTACAGATATATAACATCTTGGATGCAAGACGGTATTTCAATCAAATAAAAGACGGCTGAAATGCAATTGTCCGGAAGAGTTTGTCCGGATCCTTCATGCAATTGAAACACTGTGTTCACATTCCATTCACGAAAAAAATCATAGCATATTTTGAAATCACATGCAAGGTATATTACTTAAACCGCAAAAAACCGTGTAAAATGGGGAATTGATCTAGAATCAGATGGACAATTTGCCCAACACCCTTCCCCCCTACCACCGGGCGTTATAAAAAACGGCAGGCGCCTTAAGCGCCCGCCGTTTTTGGCCTAAAATGCAGTTTATTGAGATCCTCTTAATTCCAGAAATAGCAGAACATTATGCCTGGCTTTCTTCAGCCAAATAGATGGATGCGCTGTAGGCTGCAATCGCACCGTCGGCTGCTGCTGTGACGATCTGACGCAAAGGCGTACGTCTGGCATCTCCGGCAGCGTATACGCCGGCGATGCGGGTACACATATTTTGATCGGTCACAAGATACCCATAATCGTCGGTCTCCAGGATATCCTGGGCCAAGCCGCTGTTGGGCTGCACCCCTATGGATACGAATACCCCATCCACAGGAAGAACCGATGTTTCCCCCGTTTTGACCTGACGCAGCGTTATGCCGTTTACCACCTGGCCGCCGCGGATTTCTTCCACCACCGTATCCCATACAAAAGATACATTGGGCAAAGCCTCCAATCGTTTCATCAGGCTTTTTTCTCCGCGGAGAGTATCCCGACGATGGATGACATACACCTTTTCACAGAATTTGCTCAGGAAAATGGCGTTTTCCATGGCAGTATTGCCGCCTCCTACTACGGCTGTGACCTTCCCCTTGTAAAAAGCACCGTCACAGGTGGCGCATACCGATACGCCCCTCCCCCAGAATTCCTGTTCTCCCGGTACTTCCAGCCTCTTTGGCCGGGCGCCGGTGGTGAGAATGACAGTCTTCCCTTCATACTGTCCTCCGGTGGTGGTCACTGTTTTGACATCCCCCTCCAGCGACAGTCCAGTGACCTCTTCATGAATGGTTGTGACCCCAAACAGTTTGGTCTGTTCCTCCATTTTCTGCACCAGTTCCGGACCGCTGACGGCCGGTACGCCCGGATAATTTTCAATCTCATACGTGGTGACCGCCTGGCCTCCTACAAACATCTTCTCAAACAAAACCACGTTATGTCCCGCACGGCCTGCATACAAGGAGGCCGTCAGTCCAGCCGGACCGCCCCCTATAATCATAATATCGTACAACATCGGTTCCTCCCCTCTTTGGTCTCTCCCTTTAGTATAGCCCATTCATTCCCCAATCGCACACATTTTTTATGATTTTCATTCGGAAAGGATACGATTATGGGAAAACGGCTGTCCTTGCCTGTCAAGACAAAGACAGCCGTCCTAAGAGTCACAGCAGTCTACTGAATTTCATCTACGTCTTTTGGCTGGACCTCTGCGATGCTCTGATGCAGAATCGCCTGGAGATCGGCCAACGACTGTACGGCGTCCAGCATGCCGCTGTCCAGATGGAGCATTTCCTCCGGCGTATCGCCCTGGAATTCCATCATGGCCTTGCGCTTTGCCCCTTCGGCCTGCAAAATCTTTGCGATGGCTTCCTGTTCCAAGGCCATGGCCTTGACCAGCTGGGTGACGGCCTTCCCCCGCACACAATCCGGCTGATTGAGATACACGGTATTGCTCTTCTCGGTATAATAAAACAAATCTCCGGACGCCGACTTCAGGAAGAGATAAGACGCCTCTCCTGCGCACTGCTGCATCCGCCCGGCCGACAAACTCTGCACCTGCGCCTGGTAAGAGATGATCTTTACCCCGCCGGGAGGAAGAAGTCCCAGTTGGACGGCATCGTTCAAATCGGCTGCTTCAACGCCCTCATCGCTGCCGTTGATCACCAGGCTACCCGGCACAAAGGTGAGTCCGACGGGGATCTCGCCTTGGAACGACACTTGTTCCAATGGATAGTCCGACGTATTCTTTATGGTGACGGTGTAACCCACCGTATCCCCTTCCCGCACGCTCTCTTGATCGGCTTCCTGGGTAATGGACAACAGATTATCCCGTACCACCGGCATCAGGGAGATATCATCTATGGCAAAGGTATTTCTCTCCTTGCCGTCTCCTTCGGCCAGGATCTCCAGATAAAGATGCATATACGGTCCGCTCTCAAACAGGGCGCCCAACTGAGTCCATTGGGATAAATCAGCCGCTGGAATGGGGGCAAACGCATAGTCCAAAAGCGACGTACCGTCGGGCGCCGTCACTTTTGCCCTGAGGTTGATATCCGGGGCTGAGGATTCCGCATCCTGCAAGACGCCTGTCACCCAGGCCGAGAGCACATAATTGGATTCCGGCATCACCGACACCATCTGCTGGAAAATAACCGTCCCTTTGGCCACCTCATTGGCCACCAGCATCCGGCCGTTTTCACAGCCCGTGGTATGGTTGGTAGTGCCCCACCATCCGGGAATCCCTGCTACCATATTGCACAATGTGACTTCCCCGCTCTCCGGCGGTATAGTACGGGAATAGACGACGCCTCCCAGTGCCTTGGAATAGGGATTGGGCCATGGGGAGGTTCCAGAAGGGGTCCCGTCACTGCACTCTCCAAAACCGCCGCCTCCCGCTCCCACGATCAGGTTGGTCCCCGCCAATAGGCCCCCCGTCAGATGAAGGGGACGGTCTTCGATGGGGCCGTCGTAAAAATCCTGGGGATCAGGGTCGGATCCCGCCACTGTAACCGTCACAGTGTTGGGGGTCAGGGAATCCAGACGGTTGGCCCATCCGGACGCCGCCTCCACCGCTTTTACCGGAGGATCAGCGGGATCCGGACGATCCATGGCGGCGGCTTGTTGCCAGTCGGCTGGGGATGTCCCGCCCGGTTCCCCCCACGCCTCAATGAGATGATATTGTCCGTCGGGTACGTTTGTAAATAAAAAGGCGCCTGACGAATCGGTCAACGCCACAGCGCCTAGATTGGTACTCTCCTCGTACAAGACAACCGGTACCTGAGCGATTGCCGTTCCCTTTTCCGCCTGGCGCAGGGGATCGTACCATACCGACCCGCTTATATTTGCCATTGGGGTCACACTCCTTAAACAGCATTGTTGAGATCATGCATTCTGCTCCTGGATCAGTATATGATCGGCCTCCTCCAAATGGAACCGGTTTTCAGAAAAAGGACAGGTGTAACATTTTCCTCTCCGGTTTTCTGGATGAAAAATACAAAACCACCTCTTCCCGCGCATTGAACTTATAGGGTGGCTATGGTATAATGTTAGGAGATTTTGGGTGTTTCAGTCGGCATTTGGCTTGCATCCATTGGGGATAAAGCGTCCGGCCGCCTCGGCAGTCGGATAGGAAACAAAAGGCTGCTGGGCAGCTCTTTGTATTGATGGGGGATTTCCCCGGATCGGGTGAGAAGAGTGAAGGATCATTATGACGTTCTGATCGCAGGCTCGGGTGTGGCCGGCCTGCATGCGGCATTGCAGTTCCCGCCGCAGGTGAAGGTATTGGTGCTGTGTAAAAAGGAGCTGCTTTTGTCCAACAGCGCTCTGGCTCAGGGCGGTGTGGCCGCTGTGGTGGACAAGGAGCACGATACATGTCAGCTTCACATCAAGGATACTATGATTGCCGGGGGCAATCAAAACAATCCCGATGCCCTGGAGGTTCTGGTGAACGAAGGGGCGGAAAACGTACTGAACTTGTTGGACATCGGCGTAGACTTCGACCGGGATGAAACCGGCGGCCTTCAGCTGACATTGGAGGGCGGGCATTCAAGACGCCGTATCCTGCATCACAAGGATTCCACTGGCCGGGAGATGATGGAAAAACTGATCCTCGCGGTAAAAGCCAAGAGCAATGTGGACATTGAGGAAAACTGCATGCTGGCCGATCTAAAGCAGGTGGAAAACGGTTTTTTGGCCTATGTGCTGGGGGACGGGCATTGCACCCAGGTGACGGCCAATTACTGTATCTTAGCCACCGGCGGCATTGGACGGGTGTATCAGTACACTACCAATTCTGCCATCGCCACCGGGGACGGCATCGCTTTGGCTCATCGGATGGGAGCTAAAATCACCGATCTGCATTTGGTGCAGTTCCATCCCACCGCCTTTGCTGCCAAGCAGAATCGGGAACGGTTCCTCATTTCGGAATCGGTGCGGGGAGAAGGCGCTGTGCTGCTCAACAACGAGGGCAAACGCTTTATGGATCGCTACGACGAACGGTTGGAATTGGCTCCCAGGGACGTGGTATCCCGTTCCATTATGAAAGAAGCCCGCCGGGTGGGCAGCAATAACTTCTATTTGGATATTTCGTTTCAAGGCGCAGACTATCTGAAGAACCGCTTTCCCACCATCTACGGCCGGTGCTTGGAGGAAGGGGTGGACATCACAAAAGACTGGATCCCTGTCTTCCCCTGCCAGCATTATCTGATGGGGGGCATCCATGTGGATCTGGACAGCCAGTCCTCCATTGACCGACTGTACGCTTGCGGCGAATGTTCCCATACCGGCGTCCACGGCAACAACCGTCTGGCCTCCAACTCCCTGTTGGAAGCGTTGGTTTTCTCCCGTCGGGCTGCCCGACATATCTTGAACCGTATGGCTTCAGAGCCTCATCCTATACTATCAAAGGGAGACGATTTGCCTCTGGATGGTATGCCTCTTCCGTCAGGACTCCGTACCCAAGTGCGGGACATCATGCAGAGCGCCCATTTCGTAGTACCCAATCCGGTAGCGGCCCGGGAAGGTATGAAGAGGGTGAAAAAAATCCTCGCCATGCTTGAAAGCAGCCATTACGCTGTTACCCCGGATTTTATTGAGACTAAAAATATCACAACCGTGGCCATGATTATTCTGGAGGAGGTTAACAAACCATGATTCTGCCTCAGTTTTATGTTGATGACCTGATCAAACGCGCCCTCAGTGAGGACATCAACTATATTGATACCACTTCGGATTATATGATCCCTGCCGACCAGCGTTCGCAGGTGCATCTGGCGGCCAAGGCGGAGGGCGTATTGTGCGGTATTGAAGTGGCCATGCGGGTCTTTGAACTGCTGGACGGTTCTTTTTCCTACCAGCTGCACAAGGAGGAAGGAGATCGTCTGCAAGCGGGTGACGTTATCGCCGTAATGACCGGCAAGACCCGGGAACTTCTCAAGGCGGAACGCACCGCTCTCAATCTGCTGCAGCATATGTCCGGCGTGGCGACTGCCACTGCTCAGGCGGTAGCCATTGTGGAGGGGACAAATGCCAGTATTGTGGATACCCGCAAAACACTGCCGGGCCTGCGGCCTCTTCAGAAATACGCCGTCACGGTAGGCGGCGGCCGCAATCATCGGTACAACCTGTCCGACGGCGCTATGCTCAAGGACAATCATATCGACGCAGCCGGCGGCATCACCGCCGCCATCCAGACATTGCGCCCCAAGGTGGGTCATATGGTCAATATCGAGGTGGAAACCCGCAATCTCGACGAGGTACAGGAGGCGTTGGATGCAGGGGCC
Organism: Solibaculum mannosilyticum; assembly: GCF_015140235.1. Classification (GTDB taxonomy): domain Bacteria; phylum Bacillota; class Clostridia; order Oscillospirales; family Acutalibacteraceae; genus Solibaculum; species Solibaculum mannosilyticum. Next base: position 2,097,792 of record NZ_AP023321.1, read on the forward strand.
GACATCATTATGCTGGACAACATGGACTGTGAGACCATGCGGAAAGCTGTGGAGATGACCGGTGGCAAAGCCCTTCTGGAGGCCTCCGGCGGTATCACCAGCGATACGCTCCGTTCCGTGGCTGAAACTGGGGTAGACATCATTTCCATCGGCGCCCTGACCCATTCGGTCAAGGCATTGGACATCTCCATGAAATTTGATCAATAAGAAATAAGCAGTCCCGGTCGATGCCTGCATCTTCCAGGGCTGGAAAAAAGGCGCGTTTTGGTTCCTTCTCATTCGATCAAAGGGAAGGAATACAAAACGCGCCTTTTCTTATAGACTTTTATTCCACTAACGGTCTGCGTGAATCCGGTAGTTATAGGATCGGGCTAAGATATCCCAAGTGATGCGGTCCACCAATCCCGTGGGCTTGAGTCCGGTCCCCCTTTGGACGGCCTCAACCGCCCTTTGCGTCTTGTCGTCATAGACGCCGGTAAACCCTCCGGAATACAAATTGAGGAACCCCACTTGAATGGTATCCAACATGATCTGGATGATATAAATCAGGTCCCCCTTATCCCCGGGTTTTACCACATATTGAGGGGATGGAAAAGGATAAATGGGCAGTGGTGAAGATGTCTGGCCGACCAGTCTCAGATATTCGTCCAGGATGGTGTTCCAGTTGTTGAAATCCACTGTCCCGGTCACCGGCAGATCGTATTCCTTCTGGAAGGCAGAGACTGCCTCGGTGGTCTCGGGTCCAAAAATGCCGTCCAAGGCGATCAGTGGAATCCTCTGGTTATCGCGGGCGATGCGCCTTAGAAATCCCTGTAGTTCATACACGTCGGCCGTCCGGTTGCCAAACGGTTCCTGGGCCATGGATTATCCCTCCTCCTGCAATTCGTATCCGGGGAATTGATTGGATTCCCTTAAGTTGCCGCTTTGAATATCGGAGTAAATGCTGGCCATAAGTCCCCAGGTGATGGGGCCTACGACGCCGCTGGGAGTGATATTAAACCGGTTTTGGAATTGGATAACGGCATTTTGCGTCTGGGGCCCGTAAAGACCGGTTTCTGGGACGGCCGGCACTTCCGGGTATACTTCGGAAATGGCGGTAAGATACCGCTGTACCTGACGCACATCGTCGCCGGTGGAACCGATTGTCAATGTTGTCCCGGGGAACAGGGGCTGACCTCCGGCAATAAAGCCGTTGGACTCCACGATGCCCCGGTAGGCCCGGTACATATCGTTCCAAGTCCGTCGTCCCACTATGCCGTCGGCAGTAAGGCCGTAGGTCTTCTGGAACGCTATCACGGCATCCTCGGTGGCCTGGTCAAAGGTGCCGGTCACTTGGATCGGCGGGACAGTCTCATAAAAGTTCCCGATGACCGCCAAATAGTACTGCATCACACGCACTGGATCACCCGTATCCCCGCGCCGAACTTCTCCCGGGAATTGCTGGGATACTTCCTCCAGCGCCAGCCCTTCGGAATCCAGTTCGGCCAGACGTTTGACGCTGGTGAAAATATAAGAGATACGGTACCAGGTCGCCTGCCCCACTATGCCGTCGGGAGTCAGGTTAAAGATGCGCTGAAACTCCTTAACAGCATCCTCGGTACTTTTCCCAAAGATCCCATCCACAGGCGAAATCTTGGGAATACGGGGATAGTTGTTGGAGATCCGGTTGAGCTGTACCTGAATGGTACGCACATCATTCCCCCCGTCGCCTAGACGCAGCGGGATCCCGGGATAGGATGGGTTGGGCAGACGAACCGGCGCATTTTGTACGATATTGATGTCTTCCCCATAAAAATGCTGGAGAATCTCATAGGGCGTATATCCCTGTTCGGCCAAGGGGACGGTCCCCCATTGGGATAGGCCGTCGCAGGTGACGGTAGTCCCGTTGCAGTACTGGGTGAAAAGGGGTTCTACACTGCCCTGACGTTGGACGTAATTGTTGAAAATCTCATCCACTATCTGGCTGATATTTTCAAAAATATCGCGTCCTGCCACAAATGCCTGGTCATAGGCGGTGGAATTGGTGATATCAAAACTATATCCCTGGCTGGGATACCATTCGGTATAAAACCGGTTGAGCGCAAAGGAAATCTGGGCGTAGATGTTGGCGCGGATAGCATTCTCCGGCCAGGTGGGGTAAATCTCACTGGACGCTACATTCTTGATATAATCGGGGAAGGTGACGGTGACATTTTGCGCGTTGGAACTTGGAGGGCCCAGATGGACCGTGATATATTGAGGAATATAAGGCTCTGCCACAAGATTTCTCTCCTTTCCTTCCTGTTACGATAGCCGCCGCTTTGATCCAATACAATTGCAGCTATTTTGCCGGATTCCTTACGTCAATCCGGTGAGCACGGCCTCAGGACTGTTTTGATCTGCGGCCAATGGACTCGTCATGCCTGCAGACGCTATTTATAAACCAGTGGGGGCAGACTCGTAAATATCTTGGATTGCACCGTCCCGGTCCCCTTCCGGCAAAGGGGATAGCTCCACCGGCTGGATGGCTACAATGCCGTCATAGATGGGGACGTTAAAGTCCCTTACGCTGATATAGCCCGGCTTATCCACCTGGATGATGTACTCGGTATAGGGATGGTCGGTCCCAGGCGCCATGGACAGGGATGCTGGTACAGTGGGGAGGGGAATTTTGGGCGTCTTGCCCTCGCTGTCGGTGTACATAATGCGCTCCAGCGGTACTTCCTCTCCTTCCCCCACTTGTCTGACTACCACATAGGCCCCCTCGACAGGCAAAGCTTGACGGGCCGTCTTTGCCTCTACCCGGAGATATCCTATCCCCGTCTGTTCCTTTGGATCGGTAACCACCGGCGGCGGAAAATCCGCAGTCGGCTCGGGAGGCGTAGGATCCATCTCCTGCGGCAGTGTATCCCGGACGGACGGAACGGGTACCTCCTTTTGGGGCGGAGACTTAACAGGGACAGCTTCTTGTTCCCAGTCGGACGGGGAATTCTCAGGCCGGGGATCCGCCGGCGCAGAGGCATTGGTCTGGGTCGACGGAGCGGATACCGGCTGCGCTGAGGCGGGGACAGTTTCATCGGCCGTCCGGCTTCTTTGACGATACCGCATAAGGTCTCTTTTATATTGTTCGATCAAGCTGTTGACGTTATCATTGTGATCCAATTCCTGCATCCTCCTCTATTTGCATGATGAGATTCTCTCTTATGTATATGTGGCAAAAGGCAAAAAATCACCCTGTGATAAAAGCTTTCTCAAAAAGTGGATTTTATTGTCCTAAGGGATGAAAACCAGGAATATTTTTGGTAAAAGAAGATAAAAGGTCCCTGTATGGTGAAGGAGGATTCTCATGTTGCCGGCGGGAAAAAATGATACAATGGGCCTAAAATGAGGTATAATAAAGACGTAATTTCGTGGAAAGCAGGTGATGGTTTTGTATTACGCAGGCTTTGATGTGGGAGGGACTAAATGTGCGGTCTGTCTGGGACAGGAACTCCCCACCGGTATGGACATCCTGGCGCGTAGACAGTTTGCCACCGGCCGGGATAAGCATCCCTACAGCATCCTGGAGGAATTTGCGGATACTTTCGTCCGGATGATAGAGGAAAAGAACATCCCGAAGCAGGAAATCGCCGGGATCGGTATCTCCTGCGGCGGGCCGTTGGATACCAAGGCAGGTGTAATCCACCGTCCGCCCAATCTCCCCCTTTGGGACAACATCCCTATTATATCGTATTTTGAGGAGAAATTCGGGATCCCGGTACATCTGCAAAACGACGCCAATGCCTGTGCGATTGCAGAATGGAAGTATGGCGCCGGACAAGGGCATCAGAACGTCTTGTTTTTCACCTTTGGGACAGGCTTAGGCGCCGGCCTCATCTTAAATGGAAAACTGTATGAAGGCGCGTGCGGCATGGCTGGGGAAGCTGGACACATCCGTCTGGCCAAGGCCGGGCCTATGGGATACTTCAAAGAGGGCAGCTTTGAAGGATTCTGTAGCGGCGGCGGCATCGCCAATCTGGGCAGGATCTATGTAAAAGAAGAACAGAGCCAGGGGAAGCATCCCCTGCTTCTGCAAAAAGCGGGGGACGATCCGCAAAACATCACGGCCAAATTGATCGGGGACCTGGCCGATGAGGGCGACGATCTATGCCGCCGCATCTATGAGAAAAGCGGCGAGATGCTGGGCGCAGGATTAAGCGTTATGATCGACATCCTGAACCCGGATATCATTGTCATCGGCAGTATCTACGCCCGCAGTACCCATCTGCTGGAACCGTCCATGCGCCGGGTCCTTGAGCAGGAAGCCCTCCCTCAAAGCCTGGAACACTGCCGTATTGTGCCGGCCAAGCTGCTGGACAATGTGGGCGATTATGCGGCATTATCGGTTGCCACAGGCAGCTTCTAAAGAAAGGCGTGATTTGCTTGAAATACACCAGCCAGTTAATGCAGGACCGTCCGGAACTCCTTCCATTGCAGGAGAATTTGGAAAAAGCCGTCCAGGCGGCTGTCCAGTGTTACCAGCAGGGCGGCACTATCTTTACCTGCGGGAACGGCGGCAGTGCGGCCGACAGCGAACATATCGTGGGAGAGCTCCTCAAGGGATTCCTTAAAAAACGCCCCCTGTCCCCCGACGTTGCACAGCGTATCAATGAGCAGGCCGGCGCCGATATCGCCTGCCGTCTGCAGCAGGGACTGGGCGCTGTATCTCTCGTCAGCTTCTCCGCGGCCCAGACGGCCGTCATCAACGACCTGGGCGCCGACCTCATGTATGCCCAGCAGTTGACCGGCCTCTGCAAAAAGGGGGATGTGGTCATCGGGCTCTCCACCTCCGGCAACGCCGCCAATGTGGCCAACGCTTTTTATGTGGCCAGGGCATTGGGGGCTACTACCATCGCCATGACGGGACGTACCGGCGGCAAATTGCGGGAAGTGGCCGACATCTTACTGAATGTACCGGCCGACGAGACGCCCCGCATCCAGGAGTACCATCTTCCCGTGTACCATGCCTTCTGCGCCGACGTGGAGGAACATTTCTTTCAAGTGTAAAAAAGCGATATGCAATATCAGCAAAAAAACGGCCTCACATTTTGTGGGGCTGTTTTTTGATGCCCTTGATGTGAATAAACTTCACATCATAAATCTGCTCATGATGTGAAAATTATTCACATCATGAGGTTAAAGACATTCCGGGCTCTTTCTTTTAAAATATATGTTCGATTTCAATTAAATACCCTGGTCACAGTAAAACTGTGCTTTTTCAACACATCACGCTTTTTAGTACTATAATTATCAGGAAAAAATTATGTGTGTTATGGAAGGAGAGGCGGATCTTATGAACTATATAGATGAAATTTTCGCGCGCGCCCATATCCAGCAAATCCGAGAATTTCTTTTAAACGGTATGGAGGAAATGGACGTAGATCCGCGCCCATATAAACAGCGGTTGGAAAGCACCCAGAATATCCTAATGGCCCAGCTACATACTGACTACCCAGACAAAGAAGATTTTGAGAAAATATCTGAGTTGGTCTACTGCTATGCAGGTACAGTAGAAGAGGTCTATATGGAAATAGGGCTACAGGTCGGTACTCTGCTTGCAGTCCAAATAGGACAAAATATAGGTTTATTGAAATAAAAGCCGGACGGGATATCAACAACAAAGGTATCCCGTCCGGCTTTTCGTATTTTAATCTTCTGTAATAACAAACAACTCATTTGGTGTACAGGAAAGCAACAAGCATAGGGTCTCGATATTCTCATAACGAATGGACTTAGTCTGATTATGAATCATTTTGTTGAAGTTTTGGTAGCTCATACCCATCTGTTTGTAAAGCCAATACTTGGTTTTACCTCGTTTTTCTAAAAGGGCCAGAGCATTTAATTGAATCATAACACATCCTCCCATTATCTATTGTTTTAATCAGATAATAAGAGATTATGTATCTTTACATATAGACTATTACATTATATAATGTAATAGTCTATATAGCTGAAGGGATGAAAATTATGATTCAATATACTTGCTGCTTTTCCGGGCATAGAAGTATTGAAGAAATCCACCTAAAAAGTTTAAAAGATAATTTGCAGAATGAAATCATTTCTTTAATCCAGCAAAAAATGCAGTACTTTATCTGTGGAGGGGCTTTGGGATTTGATACTTTAGCGGCGCAAACAGTTATTGCTCTGAAAAAACTATATTCTCACATTCACTTGACTCTGATGCTCCCCTGTCGTGACCAAGATAAATATTGGAAAAAATGTGATCAGCAAGTTTATCAGGCTATATTAGACCAGGCTGATAAAATACGCTATATATCAGAATATTACTATCGTGGATGCATGCATAAAAGAAACAAGCTTCTTGTTGACAGTAGTTGTTATTGTGTATGCTATCTGACCAAAGAAAAAGGAGGTACAGCTTTTACTGTAAATTATGCCAGAAAAAAAGGACTAAATATTATTAATCTTGCAGATAGGTTAACATAATAAAAGGCCCCGCCATATTGGCAGGGCCTTTATTTTTTCGTTATCGCACCTCTTCGATGGATTTGGTCACATTATGGGTGATGGGCTTCCACTCCACCTTCCTGAACAAAGCGGCCACAGCGATGGGCACGTAAGTAAACATAAAGATGGGGAATGTGAAGGTATAAAAAATCTTCTTACCGGCCGAACAATTGATGTTTTTCCATTCGGTAATGGTGGTGAGCAGGCCAAAAGCATAGATGAACACATAAAAATTGATAAACAAAGAACAAATCGACCAGATGGTGGTTGGGATCATCTGGGGGATGGAGTCCAGGCTGAACAGGGCCAGGAATAAAAATCCGGCGTTGACTACCACGCTCAGCAGTGACACAAACACAGCCGGCATAATGGTCATGAACATATCATAGCTGGCAAATACATGCTTATCCTTGTGGAAGATGGAGCGGAATAAGGATACGCCGTATTTACGCATGACCTGGTAAAAACCCTTGGACCAGCGCAGACGTTGGTTCCACGACTGCTCAAATGTAGTGGGCTGTTCGTCATACAGCATGGCGCCGCCGCAGTACCCGATGGTCTCGCCTTGGATGACGTGGTCGATGGAAAACTCGATATCCTCGGTGAGAAGATGATATTTCCATCCGTTTTGTTCCCGGATGATGTCGCTGCTGATGAGAAACCCCGTCCCGGAGATGGCGCATGAAGTATGCAGCATCATGCGGGGATTGTTCAAATATTTGGACTCCCGCAAAAACCACAGGGAATAACCTGCTGAAATCCAGTTGGTATCGTAGTTTTTGGAATTGCGGTAACTTGTCAGCACGCGGTAACCCTGGTCAAAAGTCTTGTTCATCTCCTCGATGTAGTGCTCATCCAGAAGATTATCGGCGTCAAACACAAAGTAGCCTTCATAGCCCTTGTCCTTATGGGAGGTCTCCAGAATCTTAAAGATAAAATCCAAAGCATATCCCTTGCCCACCAGACGTTTATTAAAGCGTTCATAAACCGTGGCTCCGGCCATCCGGGCCACATCGGCGGTATTGTCGGTACAATTGTCCGCCACTACATAGACGTCCACCAGTTCCGATGGATAGGTCTGGTTGCGGATGCTCTGAATCAGCTGTCCGATGACGTTGCTTTCATTGCGGGCGGCGATCACCACCGCATACCGATGGAGTCTTTTCGGGGCTGGATGTTTCTTTGCTTTTCGCTTCAGCAGCGCTACGCCTGCATAGCCGATCTGATATGAGTATAAAACAGTAAACAGCACAAATATGACCAAATTAAAAGTATTGATAAAAGATAGCAAAAATTCTCCCCCTTATTCTTCTTTTGTCATTCTGATTGTCTAGGCATCTTATTTTCTACAATCCATTTTCGTATAGGTTCTGAGGTATTATAGCACTTTCTCCTAAAAAATCAATCGCAATTTGCCATTATTAACAGAACAGAAATCTTAATTTACGATGTTCACAAAAAACAAAATAAAGGAAGCATTAAAATAATATCCCTATCCAAAAAATATTTATGGTATATTACAAGATTGTAATCTAAGTCAAAATTCGTATACATTTTTACTAAAATGCTATCCTGATCTGACAAATCCGGTTGGCAAGGGGGATGCAACTGTATTATAATAGAATTCATATCTTCGGTTGGTGCACTTTTTGTTGCATAAATAAGGAATCAAAGTCGTCCAAAGAAAGGCGGATTTGTGATTAAAATGAAAAAACAGGATGAGGAATTGATAGCGCAGCATCCATGGTTGCTCGACGTCTCCGGGCCGCTTCTGGCCTGGTACGATCGACAGGCCAGAATCCTTCCGTGGCGGGAACAGAATACCCCCTATCGGGTATGGGTATCGGAGATCATGCTGCAGCAAACCAGGGTTGAAGCCGCTCTCCCCTATTTTGAACGGTTTATGCAGGCCCTGCCTACCATAAAGGATCTGGCCGACGCCGACCCTCAACTGCTTTTAAAGCTGTGGGAAGGGCTGGGATACTACAACCGTGTGCGCAATCTGCAAGCCGCCGCCCGGGCGGTCGTGGAGAAGTGGGACGGCAATTTACCCGATCAGTACGATCAACTTGTCTCCCTGCCTGGAATCGGGGATTATACTGCCGGCGCCATCGCCTCTATCGCTTATAACCGTCCTATCCCCGCGGTGGACGGCAATGTGCTTCGGGTGCTCTCCCGGCTTCTGGCCAGCCGTGCCGATGTGACACAGCCTTCGGTCAAAAAAGAGATGCGTTCTTTGGCTCAAGCCATGATCCCATCGGAACGAGCCGGGGATTTCAATCAGGCTTTAATGGAATTGGGCGCTATGGTATGTCTCCCTAACGGGGCGCCCCGATGCGATCAGTGTCCGGTGTATCATCTATGCCGGGGCTCCCAGCAGGGAATTGCCCATGAATTACCGGTCAAGCCTCCCAAAAAGCAGCGCAGGTCGATCGATCTGACGGTTTTTATCCTGATCTGCGAGGGGAACGTACTGCTGCGGCAAAGGCCGAAAAAGGGATTGTTGGCCGGGTTATGGGAATTCCCTCATGTGGAAGGATGGATCACTGCAGAAGAGGCTTCCCGGTGGGTGAATCAATGGGGCGGAAAGGTGTTGGACAATCATGCTCTCCCCAAGGCCCAGCATATCTTTTCCCATCTGGAGTGGCATATGACGGCATACAAGATGCTCTGTACTTCCTTTCCTGCCCCCAAAGGATACATTTGGGCCGATCGATCTCAGCTTTCCGGCCAGATTGCTCTTCCCAGCGCCTTCCGTGCCTATTCCAAGCATCTCCCTGAGTGGCTCTAGAAAAAATTCAACCGTCGTTATAAAATAGGACGAGCACTGTCTTATGTGCGGCCTGCTATGATATGCTCTGGGATGATCCCCGTCGATGAGGCAAGGTGCATGATAAAATCACCTTGCTTTTGCTTTTATGAGGCCCTATACTCCTTGTATTCTACAGAAAAACATGGTAGCATAATAAGATCGTTATCCGTCTACCACCCCATACAGAGCCAGGGCAAAACATCGTAGAGCGTCGTCGTGATGGTAATAAACGGCCCGCCGTTCATATCCCAGCTCTTCACTGAGCCGTTCGATGTGATAGGCCGAACGGTGGATGTAAAATCGATCCAGGATGGTCCGCTGCTGAGGATCCAAAGCGGCCAGTGCTTGCTCAATGCGTTGCACGTCGGCTTTTCGGAACCGGTACAGGGCAATGAGTTCCTCCCGTTCGGCCCTTAGGGATATCTGTTCTTCTTCCTTTTTACACCATCTGATCATTTTGTCGATATAAGTGATACGTTGTTCCAGATTTTGCACAGCAATGCGCAACGCTGTAAGTTGCTTGAGTTTGTCTTTGGCCAGCATCCGGTAGTCCATATCGACCAACCCTTCCTCCTTTTTTTGTCCGTCGGTCCGTCGCTTTCCCATTTTCTTTCCCCTCCTGCTTTGAAACACAAGTTGAGTACTATCGTGTCGAATTATGCCGCATTATGTCTTATTGTAACATAGGACACCTCCTTTTGAAACATATGTTCTAAAATATTTTTTAGGTGATGTCTCATGACTTCTTTGCTCGTGCGTCTCTTTGTCAAAGACCATCAAAACACAAAGGATCCTGTCGTACGCCAGAAATACGGGGTCCTGGGCGGATCGGTGGGCATTGTATGCAATGTTCTGTTGTGTCTGGCCAAACTGTTGGCCGGTACGTTGACGGGCAGTGTGTCCATCACGGCCGACGCTTTCAACAACCTATCCGACGCAGGATCGTCGGCGGTGACGGTATTGGGATTTAAATTGTCCGGCAAAAAACCCGACCAGCGCCATCCATTTGGCTACGGCCGGGCGGAATATGTAGCAGGGCTCATTATTTCCTTTTTGATTTTACTGGTGGGGGTAGAACTCATTAAGTCTTCAGTGGATAAGATCATCCATCCGGAGATCCTGACCTTCTCCTGGATTTCAGCGGGGATTTTAGCGCTGTCCATTTTGGTCAAACTGTGGATGGCCCTCTTTAACCGGAGGCTGGGGCGGACCATTCAGTCCAAAACCGTGGAAGCTGCCTCTATGGACAGCCTCAGCGATGTCATTGCTACCAGCGCGGTACTATTATCTCTGATTCTTTCCCCTGTCCTCCATCTCCCTTTGGATGGGTACATGGGAATTATCGTAGCCCTGTTTGTCCTATGGGCCGGCATCTCCATCGCCCGGGATACTCTCTCTCCTCTGCTGGGTCAGGCTCCCGATCCGGAACTGGTGCAAAACATCGAAAGCATGCTGGTATCTTACGATATGATTTCCGGCGTACACGATCTCATTGTCCACAATTATGGGCCCGGCCGCATTATCGCATCGGTACACGCCGAAGTGCCGTCCGACTGCAATATCCTGACGGCCCATGAGGTCATCGATCAGGCCGAGCGGGAAATCAGTGCCGCTTTGAACATCGTACTGGTGGTCCATTTGGATCCCATCGTCACCGACGACAGCCGCATCAATCACCTAAAACAACACGTCCTTACGGCCGTCCAGGAGGTGGATGAACGGCTGTCGGTTCACGATTTCCGGGTTGTGGATGGAGAAAATCGGGTCAATTTGGTGTTCGACGTGGTGGTTCCCTTCCAGTTTGATCAGACCGATGACCAGCTTCTGAAACAAATCAGCGAAAAGATCTCATCCCTCAACCCCATCTATCACGTTGTGATTGATTTTGACCGCAGTTATGTTTGATATTAGCTGAAAAATAAAAATCCCCGATGACGGATGAAACAATCGTCATCGGGGATTTTTTCGGATCAGGTAATCATATCGATGCCCTGCATCAGATATTCTCTGGACAACATACCGATGCCTCCGGCCACCAGATACCCTTGTGCATCAATAAAATAGGTGGTGGGGAAGGAAGAGATCCCATAGGTCATAACGGCTTCCATCTCCCGGTCAAAATATACGGGGAAGGTGTAGCCTTCTTCCTCAATATAGGCTTTTCCCTTTTCCTCGGTTTCCCCCAGGCTTCCGATGCCGTCGATCATCAGAAACTGAACTTCTCCTCCCAGCTCCTTGTAGACGTCGTGGAAATCCGGCATCTCCATCTGGCAGGGCGGACATGTGCTGGCCCAGAAGTTGAGCACGGTTGGTTTGCCGTTCAACAGTTCCGATAGTTTTACTTCATTGCCGTCCTTGTCCCAGACTGTGAAGTCAGGGGCCTCTGTTCTCTCTTCCTCTTGGGTCTCCCCCTCACTTTCTGCAATCTGAGCACTAGTGCCGGACGATTGTCCACTCTGTTGGGTCTGAGACTGTCCTTGTCCGCCAAGATCGGCCAGGCCGCCAGTCTCCCCCTGACCCTGAAGTACCTGGTACAAAATGGCCGCTCCTGCCAGCAACACGACCAATGCGATCACCGCTAAGATCCACTTTTTCTTTCCGTTCATATCGTTCCCTCCTTTTAGCTGAGCAATGCCAGATACTGGTTCATAAGCCCTGTCATCATCAGAATTCCCACCAGGATCAGAAGTGCGCCGGATACCTTTGTGATAATAGAATAGTGATTCTTGACCCAGTTAAATGTGGTTTTAAGCTTCTGGATCAGCACGGCGCTGATGAGGAAGGGGATGCCAAGTCCGGCCGAGTAACACAAAAGAAGTACGATCCCCTGTGCCACCGACGCCTGGGAGGAGGCAAGCATCAACGCCGATCCCAGGAACGCGCCGACGCAAGGGGTCCATCCCACGGCAAAGACAATACCAAACAGCATGGTGGAGAAAAAACCGGTATCGGTATTTTGTCCCATCCCCTTATGTCCTCGAAATAGGTTGAACTTAAAAACACCTAAAAAGTGAAGGCCAAAGAAGATCACCAGCAGGCCGCTGACAATGTTGACCACCGTCTGGTATTTTCGGAGCACAGCGCCGATACTTCCGGCAAATGCACCCATGAGCACAAACACCAAAGTGAATCCCAGCACAAAGGCCAGAGCCTTCCACAGGGGCGAACGTTTTTGTTTTGAACCGTCCCCGCCTGCAAAATACGCTACATAAACCGGCAGCATCGGAAGAAGACAGGGAGATATGAAAGTGATGAGGCCCTCTAGAAATGTGATCAGATAGGTCATAAAGAAAGGTTCCTCCGGTTTTTTATAAGTTGTTTTTAGTTTACCACAGCAAAAGAAAGGTTTTCTGTAACTGTATCACATTGTTGTATTAAATGCAAAAAAAGGCTTGCTGATTTTTCTCAGCAAGCCTTTGGAAAAAACAGGTCTTACAGACGCTCCGAAATGGTCTTCAGAAGGCCGCCGGAAGCGATGATATTCTGAATAAAGGGCGGGAAGGGCTCGGCCTGATAGGTCTTGCCGGTGGTGACGTCGGTGATGACGCCGGTGGTGACATCCACCTTGACTTGATCACCGTTTTGGATCTCAGCCGCCGCTTCCGGGCACTCCAGGATAGCCAAGCCGATGTTGATGGCGTTGCGGTAGAAGATGCGGGCAAAGGATGCGGCGATGACGCAGGAAATGCCCGACGCCTTGATGGCGATGGGAGCGTGTTCGCGGGAAGAACCGCAACCGAAGTTTTTGCCTCCCACCATGACGTCGCCCTTTTGGACCTTTTTGACAAAGTCCTTGTCGATGTCCTCCATGCAGTGGGCGGCCAATTCCTCGTGAGAGGAGGTGTTGAGATAACGGGCGGGAATGATGACGTCGGTGTCTACGTTGTCCCCATAGCGGTGGACGGTGCCTTCAATCTGGATCATACTGTTTCTTTCCTCCTTCTCAGTCAAGCTTGGCGGGATCGGTGATGGTGCCTGTTACCGCGCTGGCGGCGGCTACCTCCGGATTGCTCAAGTACACTTCGGAATCCACATGGCCCATGCGGCCTACAAAGTTGCGGTTTGTGGTGGCCACGGCCCGTTCACCGGCGGCCAAAATACCCATATGTCCGCCCAGGCAGGGACCACAGGTGGGGGTGGATACCACGGCGCCGGCCTTGATGAAGTCCTCGATGAGGCCCTCGTGCATGGCCTGTAAGTAGATGTTCTGGGTACCGGGGATGACGATGCAGCGGACGTTCTTAGCCACCTTACGTCCCTTAAGGATGGCGGCGGCAGCTCTCAAATCCTCCATGCGGCCGTTGGTGCAGGAGCCGATGACGGCTTGATTGATCTTGACCTCGCCCACCTCATCAATGGTGCGGGTGTTCTCCGGCAGATGAGGGAAGGCCACCGTGGGACGCAGGGTGGAGAGATCAATGGTGTATTTGGCGGTGTATTCCGCATCCGGATCGGCCTCATAGGCGGTCATGGGATGCTGAACGCGTCCTTCACAATAGGCGCGGGTGATGTCGTCCACAGGGAAGATGCCGTTTTTCGCGCCGGCCTCAATGGCCATGTTGGCAATGCACAGGCGGTCGTCCATGGACAGGCTCTTCACGCCGTCGCCGGTGAACTCAATGGACTGGTACAATGCCCCGTCCACCCCGATCATGCCGATGAGGTGCAGAATCACGTCTTTGCCCGACACATGCTTTTGGAATTTGCCCGTAAGCGTCACCTGGATGGCCGACGGCACTTTAAACCATGTCTTGCCGGTGGCCATACCGGCGGCCATATCGGTGGAACCCATGCCGGTGGAGAAGGCGCCCAGTGCGCCGTAGGTACAGGTGTGGGAATCGGCTCCGATGACCAAATCGCCCGGTCCTACCAATCCCTTTTCCGGCAACAGGGCGTGCTCGATGCCCATATCGCCCACGTCAAAGAAATTCTCAATGTCATACTGATTGGCAAAGGCGCGGACCTTCTTGCACTGTTCGGCCGCCTTGATATCCTTGTTGGGGGTAAAATGATCCATCACCAGGGCGATTTTCTTGTTGTCAAACACCTGATGTGCACCGCAGCGTTCAAATTCATTGACCGCCACCGGCGATGTGATATCATTGCCCAGCACTAAGTCCAATTTGGCCTCGATGAGCTGGCCGGCTTTGACCTCTTTAAGCCCTGCATGGGCCGCCAGGATCTTTTGAGACATGGTCATTCCCATAATACATCCTCCTTGGTGGTTTCATTGTTCTACTTTTTTCATCTATTTATTATTCCCCAGGATGGGGATTTTGTCAATGCGTTAATCTTTGGCTTCCCGGTCGCAGATCAGCTTATACTCAAAGGAATCCACCAGCGCCAGCCAGCTGGCCCGGATGACGTCGGCCGATACGCCTACGGTAGTCCAAACCCGTTTGCCGTCGGTGGATGTGATGAGGACTCGCACCACAGCGGCCGTGGCGTCGCCCGAATCCATGACGCGGACCTTGTAGTCGATGAGGCGGCTCTTTTCCAGACGGGGATAAAATTGAGCCAATGCCTCCCGAAGCGCCTGGTCCAGGGCGTGGACGGGACCATCTCCCTCGGCGGCCGAGATGCTGAGCTGTCCGTTGACCCGGATTTTGATGGTGGCCGTGGCCGAATTGCCGGTGTCGTCCACCGGTTGTTCGTCCAGGATCTTGTAGCTCACCAGCTCAAAGCTGGGGGAATACCGATGCAGCTCCTTTCGCACCACAAGGTCAAAGCTGGCGTCGGCCCCTTCAAACTGATAACCTTCCATTTCCATCTGCTTGAGGCGGTCGATGATGCAGCGGATCTCCAGGGAATCACGGTCAAGGCCGGGGCACAGTTTGTGGATGCGGCGCAACACCGCTGTACGCCCCGTCTGTTCTGACATCAAAAACCGCCGTTCATTGCCCACCACATCGGGGCTGACGTGCTCAAAGGAACAGGAGTTCTTGAGCACCCCGTCGGCATGCATGCCCGCCTTGTGGGCAAAGGCCGATGCGCCCACATAAGGGGTGGTATTGGGAAGCTGTAGATTTGCCACTTCGGCCAGTTCCCGTGCTGTTTGGGTGAGACCGGAAAGATTCTCCTCCGGGATGCACTGAACTCCCATTTTAATTTGTGCATTGGCGATAACGGTGGACAGATTGGCGTTGCCGCACCGTTCCCCAAACCCCAAATAAGTGCCCTGCACCTGGACAGCTCCGGCTTCCACCGCCGCCATGGAGCCTGCCACCGCCACGCCGGAATCGTTGTGGCAATGGATGCCCACCTTGACCTCCGGGAACCTCTCCACCACCAACCGGGTCACCTCTTTGATTTCTTCCGGGAAGCATCCGCCGTTTGTGTCGCACAGCACCACTGTTTCAGCGCCACCCTCCACGGCGGCGGCAAGGGCGTCCATGGCGAACTGGGGATTGTGACGGTATCCGTCAAAGAAGTGTTCGGCGTCAAAAAACACCCGTTTCCCCTTGCTCTTCAGATAGGCCACGCTTTCCCGGATCATATTGAGATTTTCCTCCAGTGTAGTGCCCAAGATCTCGGTAACGTGCAAATCCCAGCTTTTTCCGAAGATACAGCACACCGACGTACCGGCCTCCAAAAGGGAATTGAGGCTCTTATCCTCCTCGGCCCGGATGCCTTTGCGCCGGGTGGAACCAAAGGCCACCAAAGTGGCGTGTTTCAATTTGCATCTCTCCACCTCCCGAAACAGTTCCATGTCCTTGGGATTGGAGCCGGGATTCCCCGCTTCGATGTAAGGAATGCCCAGTTCATCCAGCAGCCGGACGACCGCCAATTTATCCTCCACCGAAAAGGAGATACCCTCCCCTTGACTGCCGTCCCGCAGGGTGGAATCAAAGATTTCAAGTGACTTGTTCATGCGAAAAACCTCCTTGTCCGCTGGAACCATCCACGGTCATTACGCGCCGGGACGACTGGTCCCATCGTGGTCAGAGATGGAACCATCCCCGCGTTCCAGAGCGGTGATGCCGGTGCGGGCCATTTCCACCACCGGGTATTTCTGTAGATTTTGGATGAGTTCGTCGATCTGTCCGCTTTGGCCGGTGGCCTCAATGGTGATGGTGTGATGACTGATGTCCAGAATACGGGCGCCGTGCCGGTAGGCGATGTGCAGAGCGTCGGAACGCTGCCCATTGTCCACCCGGATCTTAACCAGCAACAGCTCGCTGTGAGAAGCGTCCTCCTTGGTCAGCAGAGACACCTTTTTTACATCCTCCAGCTTCATAAGCTGGCACATGACCTGCCGGATCTGAGACCGATCCCCCGTCATAGCGATGGTCATGCGGCTGGTTTTGGGATCTTCTGTCGTACAAGCGGTCAAGCTTTCAATGTTAAATCCACGGCGGTTAAAAAGGCCGGTGATGCGCAGCAATACGCCGGGATGGTTGTTGGCCAAAGCCGATAAAATCACTTTTTCTTCCATGGGGAAACCTCCTTAAACCGTGGGATCGGGCATGGTCATCATGATGGCGTCGGCCGATGCTCCCGGCGGAATCATGGGAAGGGCGTTGCAGTCGGGGGAAATCCGGCAGTCTACCACCACCGGTTTGCCCAGCGCCAATGCTTTTTCCACAACCGTCTCCACTTCCTCCGGCTTTGTAATGCGCATGCCGGTGACGCCAAAGGCCTCCGCCAACTTTACCAGATCGGTTTTGCGATGGGGATCGGTCTGGGAAAACCGATATCCGTAAAACAGCTTCTGCCACTGGCGAACCATACCGAGGACGCTGTTGTTCATGACCATCACCACAACCGGCAGCTCGTAGGAGGCCAAAGTCGTCAATTCGTTGAGGTTCATGTGGAAGGACCCGTCCCCTGTGAACAGCACCACCTTGCGTCCCGGATTGGCCACCTTGGCGCCGATGGCTGCGCCCAATCCGTAGCCCATGGTGCCCAGTCCGCCGGAGGTGGCAAAGGTGCGGGGACGGTTAAACCGATACCGCTGGGCCACCCACATCTGATGCTGCCCCACATCGGTCACCATAATATCATCGTCACAGGTACGGGCTCTCACTGCGTCGATGATGGCCATGGGATCGGGATATTCCCCGTTGTCCTGGGGCGGCACCGGATGTCCTGCCTTCCAATTCTCCATCTCTTTGAGCCAAGCATCGTGACGTTCCTCCGGAATTCCCTGGCTTAAGCTGCCCAGCAGCTGTTTTAGATCCCCCACCAGCGAATAGGCGGTGTGGACGTTTTTGTCAATCTCCGCTGGATCAATATCCAGATGCAAAATCTTTGCCTGAGAGGCAAATTGCTTGCGATCTCCCGCCACACGGTCGGAGAATCGCGCTCCCGCCACCAACAGGAGATCCGCCTCTTGGGTGGCTTTGTTGGCGGCATAGGTGCCGTGCATCCCGATCATACCGGCGAAAAGTCGATGATCGGCCGGGAACCCGCCCAGTCCCATGACCGAGCAGCACACCGGCGCCTGCAATTTCTCCGCCAGTTTAATAAGTTCCTCTGTGGAGCCGGACGAGATAACACCGCCGCCTGCGTAAATGAGAGGACGTTTTGCCTCTTTGAGCATCTGAACCGCGTTTTGTACCGCCTCCTCTTTCATCGCCGGGAGAGAAGCAGGCGGTCGTTCGGCCGGTGTATACTCTGTCACAGCGGCGGTGATGTCCTTGGGCACGTCGATGAGCACCGGGCCGGGACGTTTGGACACTGCAATGCGGAAGGCCTCCCGGATGGTGTTTGCCAGATCCTCCACCCGTTTCACCACAAAGTTGTGCTTGGTGATGGGCATGGTGATGCCGGTGATATCCACCTCTTGGAAGGAATCCCGTCCCAGCAGATCCACCGCCACGTTTCCAGTGATGGCCACCATGGGGACCGAATCCATATAGGCCGTGGCGATGCCGGTGACCAGATTGGTGGCGCCGGGACCGGAGGTGGCGATAACCACGCCGGTTTTGCCGGTAGTACGGGCATATCCGTCGGCGGCATGGGAGGCGCCTTGTTCATGGGCAGTTAGGACGTGGCGGATCTTATCACTATATTCATATAGGGCGTCATAAATGTTGAGTACAGCGCCGCCCGGGTATCCAAACACGGTGTCCACACCCTGTTCCAGCAGACACTCCACTATAATCTGTGCGCCAGTTTTCTTCATCGCTTTAAACCTCCCGTTACTCTGAACCATAGCATTTCATCGACTTTTCCGCACAAAAAACGCCTTCATCTCACATAAGAGACGAAGGCGTAAAAAGCTTTCGCGGTACCACTCTAATTTGCTCCCTCAACGGGGAACCCCTCTGAGACATCGGGCCGAATTCACTTCAGCCGAATATCCACCCCGTTAACGGAGGGTCAACCGTTCTCACCTACTACCCATCTTCCATGGGATTGGGCGGAAGGCTCAGGGGTGATTTTCACAACAACTCAGCCACTGCCTCGCACCATCCGGCAGCTCTCTGGCAACTGACATTGCCCTACTCTTCCCCATCACAGCCTCTAAAGCATGTATTATTTTTTCATTATGATACTCGCCTTGTGGTATTTTGTCAAGCATTAATTTTTGCTTTTTCACTCTTCCATTCTATTTTTCACCGGACGCTCAAAAAAACACCTGCCCTTTTTGAGCAGGTGTTTTTGGCTTATTTTACAGTTCTCCCGTTACCACGACCGGAAGAAGGGCGGGAACATAGCCGCCAGCGCCCAGCATGCTTGGAACAACAGCACCGCCACAGGCGTCAACATGGCGAGGCTGGAGTAAAGACTTAAAAAGGCCACCAACACAAAGCTGATCAATACGCCCACCGTCTGGATAATCGTAGAGGACTGAATGCTCCTTTTCAGCTTAAAACAGGACGAAATAGCCGATAAAAGCGGTTCGATAGCGCCGTCTGAAGCGATGCCACATTCCTCTTCCGGACGATCTATTACCTTTTCCTCATATTCCAAGCTGGCTGCGGCCTGGAGTACAACCACCTGCTTGGGCTCCACTTCCAAAGCCTCCGACAACATCTCACTGCTGATGTTGGGATCATTTGCATGTACCAGCAGCGTCATACCGCTGTCGACCAGACGCTGGAGTTCCTCCCTGGTCTCACTGCTCAAAATATACGTCACCACAAACATGGCGCTGAGCACACCGCCGCTGCACAAATACACCAATCTGCGGCGGTTTTTGGCATACCGGCGTTCATAATCCATGGAGGGCGGCTCGATGCCGTGATTGCGAAGCAGTTCCCGATTACCCACCAGGACGCGTCGGCCATCCACCCATCCAGAGAGGCCCATGCCTTGCTCGTAAACGGGAGATTCCACTTTGGGCAAAATCTCCTTCCTATCCTGAATCACCTGGTCAAATACCGGTGAAAGAGGGCCCTTCAACGCATTGACCAAAGCAGCGGTATCCAAAATGGCCTGATCCACTCGGCCGTCCCCGAATGTCTTAATGCCGTTGAGAACCACCTGTCCTGGTCCAAACAATTGACCGGCATCCACCGCTACCGCACAGGTATCCAGCATCTGATCGGCCGCCATGTAGTCGGTGAGCACACCGCCGCGGGCCGTCAATCGTTTTGCAATCCTCCGCAGCGGCCAGTTGCCTGCCACCAATGATACCACCGGTACGCACAGACAACACACCGCCACAAAAGCTGAAATACTTTCAATCAAGCCTTGACCCATCAGGTATGAGCTGACGCCTACAGCAATTCCGCCGATAAGCACAGCCGGGAAGGTAGCGCCTCCCACCCGGGCACAAGGATCCTCCCGATAAGAGTGATCCAAAAAGCTGGAAAGAAAAGAGACTTTCACTGGAGCCGCTACCGTAGTGCCGCGGCGCATACCCCGCATCAAATGGGAGAGTTCCTCCTCTGGGAGGGAGATCACACACTCCTTATCCCCTGGTTTATGCACCATCTGGAAGTTGAGACGAATACGGGAAACCATTCCCAGTTTTCCTATCGTGTTCATGAGCAAAACCAGTACAGCCGCAGCGTTATAAAGATACAATTTTCCACTTGCGATATAAGAGGGGTAAAACAGCATCAAAATCGAATGCATCAGCGTAATGACCGTGGCAAACGCCGCCGGCGCATCAGGAGATGCCCTCAGGCGGAAGGCCCCGCCAATGCCGCTGGTAATAACCGGTGCCGATGCGATGGCTGCCACTACCGTGATACAGGTTTGGATCACAATATACAAAATCGGATTTTGCGTGACCAGGGATGTAATTTCCAAAGATCCCCCCAAGAAAGGGGTGACAATCGGCAATAAGGAAAGTCCAATAAGACCCAGAAGACAGAGCAATAGTACCACAAATCGAACGCGTAATGTCACCGTCTGATATTTGAGTTCTTTTCCAATGATAGGCGCTTGATCGTAATCGGTGAAATCCTCAATATCATCCGGTTCTTTGGGGAGAGGCGGCTGTTGCTTGGGTTTTGGCGGCTCTTTCTGGGCTGCGATTTTCTTTCGCTGCTGTTTGACTGCCTCTTCCCACCGTGTATTCTCCGTAGGCTCTACCACCTGTGTCTCCGCCTCGTCAGGGACTTCTCTCCTTCTTTTCTTTGGGGATGGGCCTACTTTTTGTGTCGGAGCATTGTCGATACTTTCGGTCCTCTGTTGTGTAGGTACGTCGTTCCCTTTCGGAACGGATGGTTTTAAATGAGCGGGAGATACCGTCTCTTGTGGTATCTTTTCCTGCTGTTTAGACGGCGCTTCCTCTTTGGGAGAGAGGGAGGAAACCTCTCTCTTCTCCTCACGAGAAGGAGAAGGTTCCTCAGGGGGAATCACAATAGGACATTCATCCTTTTGTTCCCGCCTACTCATTTCACGGACTTCTTTGATAATATCATCTAAGGAGAAATTCTCTTCAGGCCCCTGATTTCCCATTTCGTCGTTCCAACGATCCTGCAACCAAAACACCTCCGTGTTAAAATTGGATTGTTTCGTCAAACCTCGTCTATTGGCCCAGATTCAACCGCTGACGGGCCACTTCATATAGTAAGATGCCGGCCGCCACCGATACATTCAGAGAACTGATTTTTCCTCTCATGGGCAGCGACAGTACAAAATCACATTTTTCCTTGACCAGGCGTCCAATGCCTTTTCCCTCCGACCCGAGCACCAGTGCCACTGGGCCTTTCAGATCGGTTTCACACCATGTGGAGCCGTCCATATCCACCGCATAAATCCAGACGCCTCGCTCTTTGAGTTCTTCCAGCGCAGCCGGGATATTGGCTACCCGGGCCACGGGGACGTATTCAAGGGCCCCGGCCGCCGCTTTGGACACTGCCAACGTCAGCCCGGCCGAACGGCGTTTTGGCACGATGATTCCATGAGCGCCGGATGCTTCGGCCGTACGCACGATGGCGCCTAAATTATGAGGATCCTCAATGTTGTCCGCCACCACGATGAGGGGTGGTTCTCCCCGGCTCTCAGCCAAGGCAAAAATGTCGTCCAATGTGGCGTACTCCTGCTGTGCCACCAGCACCGCCACCCCTTGATGGGTGGTTCCGCCGCACACAGCATCCATCTTCCGGGAATCAATTTCCTTGACAGGGATGCCGCGCTTACGGCATTGGGCTACAATATCGCCGCATTCTTTTGTCCGCTGCCCTTTGGCCACCAAAAGGCTATCAATCGGACGTCCGGAGCGAAGTGCTTCCCGGACACTATTTCGTCCCGCGATGGTTTCCTGGCGGTATTCCATACGACAATCCCTTTCCTGAAGCCCATGGGCCTCTTCTTAAAATAAATCATTCAATCTTTAAAATTATACCATACTCGCCCTTGAATGCAAACATTTCTCAAGATGTTCTAACTGAAATTTCCAATCTTCCTGTATAGAAACCCCTCCTGTTCAGGTTTGGCTATGGAACCCCTCCATATTCGGTTTCTCCAAAAGAAAAAAGCGGTTCTGGCACATGCCAAAACCGCTTTCCTTATATTTCCATTCAAATTAGTCGTTCCTACGGCGAGGGGGACGGTTGCCCATAGGCGGGCGGCTGGGACGACGGGGCGAAGTCGGGGGTACGTCGTTCTCCGGCACAGCGCCTTCCACTTCGATGAGAGCATCCCGGCGGGAGAGGTTGAGGCGGCCCTGGGAATCGATCTCGGTCACCTTGACGATGACTTCATCGCCCACGTTGACCACGTCTTCCACCTTCTCCACACGCTTGACATCCAGACGGGAGATGTGAACCAGTCCCTCTTTGCCGGGGGCGATTTCCACAAAGGCGCCAAAGGTCATCAGACGTGTAACTTTGCCCTTATAGATGCCGCCGATCTCGGGGTCCTTGGCGATGGTCTCGATCATGAGCAGAGCGCGTTTGGCGCCTTCCTGATCCATGGACGAGATAAAGACGTTGCCGTCCTCTTCCACATCGATCTTACAATTGCACTCGGCGCACATTTTCTGGATGATTTTACCGCCGGGGCCAATGATATCGCGGATCTTATCCACCGGGATCTTGGTGGACAGCATCTTGGGAGCGTAGGGAGACAGCTCCTTGCGGGGCTCGGCGATGGCCTTGAGCATAACCTCGTCCAAGATATACAGACGGGCTTTGCGTGTCTTTTCCAAAGCGTCCTTGATGATCTCCGGGGTAAGGCCGTCGATCTTCAGATCCATCTGGATGGCGGTGATGCCGGTATGGCTGCCTGCCACCTTAAAGTCCATGTCACCGAAGAAATCCTCCAGGCCCTGGATGTCCACCATGGTCATCCAGCGATCGCCCTCGGTGATGAGGCCGCAGGAAATGCCGGCGATGGGGGTTTTGATCGGGACGCCGGCGTCCATCAGCGCCAAAGTGGAACCGCAGATGGAGCCCTGGGAGGTAGAACCGTTGGAGGACAGCACCTCCGACACCAGACGGATGGCGTAGGGGAATTCCTCCACCGGCGGGATGACCGGTTCCAAAGCGCGCTCGGCCAAAGCGCCGTGACCGATCTCACGACGGCCAGGGCCGCGGCTGGGACGGGTCTCACCCACCGAGTAGGACGGGAAGTTATAATGATGCATATAGCGTTTAAATTCCTGGGGATCGATGCCGTCCAGCATCTGCTGATCGCTGACCGGACCCAAAGTCGCCACGGTGAGCACCTGGGTCTGGCCACGGGTAAACAGGCCGGTTCCGTGTGTGCGGGGCAGGATGCCCACCTCGGCGGCCAGGGGACGGATCTCATTCATGCCGCGGCCGTCCACACGCTTCTGGTCGTCCAGGAGCCAACGGCGCACCACGTATTTCTGGGTTTTATAGAGGCAGTCGTCGATCTTTGCAATGTCGTCGGGATACTGCTCGTCGAACTTAGCGTGAACATCCTCGTAGATGGGCTGGAGACGGGCATCGCGTTCGGCCTTGTCGTCGGTGTCCAGCGCTTTGCGGACGGCCTCAATGGCGTAGGCTTTGATGGCCTCCAGCATCTCAGGATCGGGATCCAGGGAGGGGACCTCCACCTTCTGCTTGCCGATTTCAGCCGTGACGTCCTTGATAAACTGGACGATGGCCTGATTGGCCTCGTGGCCTTTCAGGATGCCTTCCAGCATGACGTCCTCGGGAATCTGGTCGGCACCGGCCTCAATCATGGCCACCTTTTTATCGGTGGAAGCCACGGTGACGGCCATACGGGATTTCTCACGCTGTTCGGCGTTGGGGTTGATGACAAACTGGTCGTCCACATAACCCACCGACACGCCGGAGATGGGGCCGTTCCAGGGGATATCCGAGATGGAAATGGCCATGGATACGCCGATCATGGCGGTGATTTCCGGGGAACAATCGGGATCCACCGACATGACAGTGGCCACCACCGACACGTCGTTGCGCATATCCTTGGGGAACAGGGGTCGGATGGGGCGGTCGATGAGGCGGGAGGTCAAAATGGCCTTATCGGTGGGACGGCCTTCCCTCTTGAGGAAGGAACCGGGGATGCGGCCCACGGCATACAGCTTTTCTTCAAAATCCACCGACAAGGGGAAGAAATCGATGCCGTCCCGGGGCTTTTTGGACATGGTCACCGCGCAGTGCACCACCGTATCGCCGTAGCGGACCATGCAGGAACCGTTGGCCAAACCGGCGGTTTTACCGGTCTCCACCACCAGGGGACGACCGGCCAGCTCGGTGCGGAATACTTTGTAATTCTCAAACAGCATTGTACACATTCCTCCGTTGTTTCATTTCAGGGGGACGGCACGTGTTTAGCAATGAAACAGGCGTTTAAATCCAAATCCCACGGCATGCTTTAAGCGCTTGTTTTACTGCTAACCGCCTCCGTCCTCGCGATGTGTCTGGGCGTATGGGAGTTTGTCAGTAAAGCAATGCAAGGCAGGCGGAAAAAACCGCCTGCCTTCCAAAAAACGACACTTACTTACGGATTCCCAGTTTGCTGATGATGGCGCGGTATCTTTCGATATCCTTCTTCATCAGGTAGTTGAGCAGATTGCGGCGATGACCGACCATCTTCAAAAGGCCGCGGCGAGAATGATGATCCTTCTTATGGACCTTCAGATGTTCGGTCAAATCGTTGATTCTCTTGGTGAGAATGGCGATTTGTACCTCAGGGGAACCGGTATCGCCCTCATGGCGGGCATTGTCCTGAATGACGGTTTGTTTTTCTTCTTTGAGCATCATGGGTACTTCACCTCTTTTTAAAATTACACCCACAAACGAAGCGCATGGCAGAGGAAATTCCCTCTCACAGGGCAGAAAGCCAATGGCTGCGTAAAGGGTCACAGTGGATATTATACCATCGCCCACCACAATTGTAAAGCGCAATTTACTCTATTTTAAGCCCCTGGGAGCAGACGTCCACGCCGCTTTGATCCAGCGCCGCCAATTTGTCGCCGAAAGCATAACCGAGCGCCTCCCCTTCTGGAAACAGGTCGGAGAGGGGCGCCAGTACAAACGCCCTATCCCCCATCCTGGGATGGGGGATATCCAATTCCTCCGTCTCACGCCTCTCCCCTTCGTACAGGAGCAAATCCACATCCAACGTCCTAGGGCCGTTTTGGACGGCGCGTATCCGTCCCATGGAGGCCTCCATGCCCAGTCCCGCCCCCAACAGCGCCTCCGGGGAAAGCTTTGTCTCCACCAAAAGGACGCAGTTTAGAAAATCCGGCTGATTATCGTATCCCACCGGCTTGGTCACGTAAAGCCTTGAGCAATCCACAACCTTTGTCCCGGGCAGACGGTTGAAACTGTCCACAGCCATCTGAAGCTGTTCCCGCGGGCTGCCCATGTTGGCCCCCAGGGCGATAACCGCCTTAGGCATGGTGTATTCCTTCCCGACGCCGGGTGATTTCCACCGCCACCATCTCAAAATCCGCCGGGATAGGGGCCCGCGGCTTCTTGAGGATGACGGTGACCTCCTCTAGATTCTCATACTTCCGGAGTAGCCTGGAAGCCACCTCCTGGGCCGCCCGCTCAATAAGGCGATACTTGCATCCCGTCATGGCATCCCGCACTACATCGCACACTTCGGCATAATTGATGGTATCCTCCACCTGGTCGGTATGACAGGGCTTTTCCAAGTCCACTCCCAGGATGAGATCCAACACAAAGGGTTGTCCCTCCTCCTGTTCCCGATCCAATACGCCGTGGTAAGCAAAGACCCGCAGTCCTGTTATCTTGATCCGATCCATAGAATAATTATCTCCTCCTTATCGTCCTTTTCCCAGCAGGGCATCGATGGTCCGGGCGGCCTGCACCCCTTCAAACACATCGTGAACCCGCAGGATATGAGCTCCACTGAGCTGTGCCGCCGTGTGGACGGCAATGGTTCCTCCCAGACGGCGGTCAGCTGATGCATCAGCCGAGAATGCTGATGTCACCCGTTTGCGGGAGGCCCCTACCAGCCAAGGGTATCCCTCCACCGTAGGGCCGGCTTTGACCAGGGCCAGATTTTCCGCCATGGTCTTGCCGAATCCAATGCCTGGATCCAAACAAATGGCATGGGCCGGCAGTCCATACCCTCTGGCCCGCAATGCCGCTTTGTGAAGAAAATCCCTCACTTCCTCCACGACCCCCCTGGGATAAGCCACCTGTCCGTCAACCTTGGAAGCGTCCCCCGGATGCATGATGACAATAGCGGCATCAGCTGCCGCCACCGTCTCCAGCATCCCCTTATGGGCGCATCCTGAAACATCATTGATGATGTGGGCCCCGGCATCCAAGGCCCACTTTGCCACTTCCGGATAAAAGGTATCGATGGAAATGGGGCAGCTTGTCTCTTTCACAAGAGCTCTTAGCACCGGCTCCATCCTCTCCCACTCCTCATCCGGGCCGATCTCCCGGCAGCCGGGGCGGGTAGACTGGGCGCCGATGTCCAAAATATCGGCCCCCTCCTGTAACATCCGGCAAGCATGCCCCACCGCTTTTTCGGGATCCAAATACCGGCCGCCGTCCGAAAAGGAGTCGGGGGTGATGTTGAGGATTCCCATAATGAGGGTTCGATCGCTTACGTCAAAACAAAATCCTTTGGCGGAAAAATACATCGGTTTCCTCCTCGTCAACGGGTCAGAAGGGCCATGGCCTCGGCGCGCGTCCTGGCATCGGTGCGCATGCCGCCTCGCAGGGCCGACGTCTGGGTCTTGGACCCGGCCGCACGGGCGCCCCGCATGGTCATGCACAGGTGCTCGGCCTCAATGACCACAGCCACTCCCCAGGGCTTTAGCTCCTTCATGATGAAATCGGCCACCGACGCCGTCAGACGCTCTTGAAGCTGCGGGCGTCGGGCATAACAGTCCACAATGCGGGCCAATTTGGACAGACCCAGCACCCGTCCCTCCCGCGGGATGTACGCGATGTGGGCTTTGCCGACAAAGGGAAGCAAATGATGCTCACATACCGAGTAAAGCGGGATATCCCGCACCAATACCATTTCATCGTGATTGGTATCGGTAAAAATCTTCACGTGCCGGCGTGCGTCATCGTGGAGGCCGGAAAAAATTTCCTCATACATCCGCGCCACACGGCTGGGCGTCTCCTGTAAGCCCTCCCGATCCACATCTTCGCCGATGGCGGCCAAAATCTCACGCACCGCCGCTTCAATTCTTGGTTTATCGATCATTCTCCATCCATCCATTCCGCCGCTCTCCTGCGGCCATACTCCATTCCCATCTGCTTTCACGGGGCGAAGAAACATCCTTTTTTTCAAAACAGGACTTCTCTATCCGCCGCCGTCATACAGACGGACAAAAGGATACGTCCCCCTCACAGGGAAACAAACCTCCTAATTTCACTATGATACCTCTATTTTGCCAAAAAGGGAAGAGCTATTCCTCTTCCTCATACAGAGCTCGGATGGTAATGATCCCACTTTCCTCCTGATACCATGCCACTGCCTGCCCCTCCTGGAATACTTTTTTCCTCATCTGCTGATTGGCCGCCTTAAGGCATTGATAGAGCATCCCATCTTCAGGATGCACCAGCTTGTCAAACAGCGTCTGCACCTCCTTTGGTGCCCAGAGCTCCAGCAGAGGTTGTTCCTGCTCCATGCCGATGCGGGTAAGGCGTTCCACCAAGGCGGCTTGCTCCGCCTCGTCCAGACGGCTTACCACGAGTCCTTGACGTACGAAGTAGTTTGCATCGGTGCTATTGCAGCCCTGGAAAGCAAAATCCTGATGATCCAAAGCCATCTGCCGGTCGGTCTGATTGAAGTAGCGATGGCTGATATAATGCTCCCCCTCCCCGCTGAAACGGTATTGGCCGTCCTGTACCAACCAAGTGCCTTGGTCGTTCCAAGTAGAATCTAAGTGATAGCTCTTCCCCTCGATGGTGACGACATTCCAGGCATGGGTAAAAGATCTGCCGGTGTCGGGATCAATCCCTGTTCCTGACAGGTAACTACAGGGAATTCCTGCCGCTCCCAGTAAAAGCTGCATTGCCCTTGCATATCCTGCACAAGCCGCTTTTCCCTCTACCAAAGCGCCCCATGCTGAAAAAGAAGCCTCCATCCCCTGGATCGGTCTTTCCTCCAGCACCGTCTCGTAAGCCTCTCTATCATAAACGCACTGTTCGATTAACCAGTCGTGCAACGTAAGCTCTTTTGTAAAATCATCCATATTGGACCGTAGACTTGCCAGAGCCCGGTCTAAGACGGCTTCCATCTGATCCACCGCTCGGCTGCGGGACGCCTCGTCGGCAAACAGATACCGCAGTTCCAAAAAGGCGTTGTCTCCTTCCATCCAGAACGTCTCCATGCCCTCTACAATCCAGAAATGTTCCGGGGTATCCTTATAGTAGGCCTCCAGCACCTCCCGCACTTCCCCAGCAGAAAGTCTATTTCCCAGAGAGATCGTTTCTGTCCCCAGCCGGTCGGATAGCTGGTAAATCTCCCGATACGCTTCTTTTTGTTCGTCGTTTAAGCCTTCATAGTAGGGTTTTGTCCACACAGGCTCACTTCCCGCTGGCAGATGCAGAGGAAATCTCCACTGCAAGGAAGAAACAGAAGAATTCCCGCATCCACTACACAGCAGGATTCCCAACGCCGCGGCCAATAAAAGACCTTTTTTGACAAAAAGAAAAAGGGCACAATGGCCCTTTTCCCTCTTTGCAATCATTTAATCCTTTTGGCCGCGGCCTAAAAAGCCCGGCCAAAGCAGGATGATTTTAATGATCTGTAACAACGTCCCCTTCTGACTGGAACGCTGTCCTTCCGGCTGATCGGATGGATCCACAACACGGTGATCGCTCCGCAAATAAACGAAAAAACCAACTACCAGATAAATCGCCAGCACAATACGCAGGATTGTCCAAATCACGGCCTGCCCCCCTTACCTAACACATCGTTTTCCGTCATTCCACATAGCTGACCACCAGGGTAATGACGCCGTTTGCCGGATCTCCAGCGCCGTAAGAGATCACGTCCTCTCTCAGCACGGTGGAACCGATTCCCTCATTGGCGCTCTTTAGGAGGGTAAACACATCCTGCTCCTCCACCAAACCTTGATAAGCGGCATTGTAAGCTTCTTCATTGGTGAACTGGAACTCCAGTACACGGTTCCGGTCGACAGCCCCCTCCACCATAGCGGTCTGGATGGCGTTGCGAGTCGTTTCATCGTAGAAGTCAAAAGACCAATTCTTCTTTACATAATAATTGGCATCGTCATCTTTGCAGCCGGGGGACTGGAAATCCTTGTGGTCGGCCGAGATGACATCGTCGGTGACGTTAAAATAAATGTGGCTAAAGGACTGTTCTCCCTCCACCAGCACAGCATCGTTCCAGGTGGCGTCCAGATGGTACTTCTTGCCGTCGATAGTCACGATGTTCCACATATGATCGCTGGACTTTCCCGACTGATCCACACCCACGCCGGAGATCAAAGCACAGGGGACATTGACTTTATTGAGAAGCAGCTGCATGGAACGGGCGTATCCTTCACATACAGCCTTCTGCTCCACAATGGCGCCGTACACGGTATAAGCCGAGGCGTGTCCACCAGTGGTATCGGCCGCCGCCTCGTCGCTGTAGGATACCCGGTTTAACAGCCAGTCGTGAATCATCAGCTCTTTGGTAAAATCATCCGCATCGGCGGGGATGGATTTGAGAATGCTGTCCATGGCCTCGCTGAGTTGCTTTTGCATCTCTTCCTTTTGCTCCATGCTGTCCACCAAATACCGCAGGGTGACGTACACCTTATCCCCCTGCGTGGTGACTTCAAACGACTTTTGCAGCCAGAAATGTCCTGGATTGTCGCTGGTCACGGCGCCAAAGGATTTCTGGATATCCTCCATGGTGGAATCCGACGGGATTTCCAGCATCCCGGTGTTGAGATCATTGGAGGCGGTGAGGATGCGGTCGTAGATGGACTGCTGAAGATGGTTGAGGGAATCGTATTCCAGTTCACCTTTGCCGTCCTCCGTGAGGGCTTCGGGCTGGGATGAAGCCGTTTGGCTGGACGTCTGTCCCTCCTCAGAGGCCGCAGACGATACATTGGATTCTTGGGACGAGGATGAAGAGTCCGCCCCTTTGTCAAACTGGCAGCCCGACAGACATACCAACAGAGCAGCCAACAAAAGGCAGATGATTTTTTTCATGAAATTCCTCCTGTTTTTAATCGGTCAAAACGACCTCTTCTACTGGGAAATGCTCTCCCAGGGCATTTTTAAGCGTTTCCCCCTCCATGCCGCTGACCGATACCAATTTAGCGATATCACCTTCATTGGTCAGGCACAGATAGCGGATGGCAGGGATATTTTTAGCTAGATCCACCGCACCGATGTCGGTCGTCACCTTATTGACCGCCTTAGCAAAGATGGTGGTGGCTTTGTCCACTGTTTTTTCATTCATGTGCTGGTTGAGAAGATCGCACATCACCTGGCCGGAATACTCGCAGGCATCTACGCTGCTCCACCCCTGGTACCGCACCAATTTGATGAGTTGGGATCCGTCCAGAGCCTGCTGACCCTTGCCCAATGCCAAAGTAAAACCGTTATCCGACCCCACGTAATTGATCTCCTCCGGCACGTTGCAGGTGACGCTGCCGAGCAGATCCACAATCTCGCCTCCGGATGAGGCTGTCATGATAACGTAATGATCCACCGTCACACCGGTAACGCCTTCCACAGCCTGTTTCATCATCATGCGGCCGCCATAGGCATAAAAGCCCGCTAAAGTATCTTCCCGATTGCCTACCTGAGTCCTGAGATCCTTAGAGAGAGGCGCTACCCAAATGCTATCCTCCTCCGGGTCCAGACGCAGGAGCATAAAGCTGCCGGCCGAAGAATTGTCATCGTCGGTTCCCACCAAAAGGAGGTTCATAGGCTCTTCCCCCTGGTACACCACCTCGGAAGTTTCCGCCTCGGACGTAGAGAGACGCTCCGGCTGTTCCGGCGGCGCGATGACCAGGAAGTACAGGGCAGCTCCTCCCACCAATAAAATTAAGATGCCGAACAAGGTGGCGAGAAACAAAAAAACGCTGGCAAATACACTGCGTTGTTTTTTTCCATGGGATCTCTGGTATGGCATGGCTTTACACCTCTTATGTCTTTTTAAAACAATTTCCTATTATCACTATACTGCAATCCGACGCCTTCTATGCGGGCCGGATGAAAAAAGCTTATCTTCTCCCGTCGTTTTTCTCAGTCCGGCGCGAAACACGCATCACAATCCAAACGCATTCTGAAGCAGGACATACCCCACTTTACTTCACCATTTTACCATAACCCCTCAAAAAAGGCTAGACGATTCCCAAACCTTCTTTTTACATCCCCACTTTTGTGGCATTCTCTCACCACCTGGATCGCAAAAAGCGCCTGGGATGTCAAAATCCCAGGCGCAAAATGGGGATGCTTCCCCACTGGACACAAAAATTTAATCCAATTCTAGTTTGCCGGTGTAAAGCTGATAATAGGTTCCCTTTTGGGCGATGAGCTCCTCATGGCTGCCGCGTTCGATGATGCGTCCATGTTCCAGAACCATGATGGCGTCGGAATTGCGGATGGTGGAAAGCCTGTGGGCAATGACAAATACAGTGCGGCCCTTCATCAGGTTATCCATGCCCTTTTGGACGATCTGTTCGGTACGGGTGTCGATGCTGGAGGTGGCCTCATCCAGGATGAGCACAGGCGGATCGGCCACTGCCGCGCGGGCGATGGACAACAGCTGTCGCTGGCCCTGGGACAATTCCTCGCCGTCCCCGCTGATGACCGTCTGGTATCCATCGGGCAGCATGCGGATAAACTGGTCGGCATTGGCAAGCTTCGCCGCTTTGAACACTTCCTCATCGGTGGCGTCCAGCTTGCCGTAGCGGATGTTATCCATGATGGTGCCGGTGAAGAGATGGGTATCCTGTAACACAATGCCCAAGCTGCGGCGCAAATCATCCTTTTTGATCTTATTGATGTTGATGCCGTCGTAACGGATCTTGCCGTCCTGTACGTCGTAGAACCGGTTGATCAGATTGGTGATGGTGGTCTTGCCGGCGCCGGTGGAGCCGACAAACGCCAATTTCTGACCCGGCTTGGCGTAAAGGGTGATGTCATGGAGCACCATGTGATCGTCGGTGTAGCCGAAGGTCATGTCAAAGAACCGGACGTCGCCTTTGAGTTCGGTGTAAGTGACGCTGCCGTCGGCCTGATGGGGATGTTTCCAAGCCCACATACCAGTGCGCTCTTTGCATTCGGTGATGGTGCCGTTGGGAGCTTTTTTGGCGTTGACAAGCTGGACGTAACCCTCGTCCACCTCCGGCTCTTCGTCGATCATGTGGAAGATGCGTTCGGCGCCGGCCAAAGCCATGACCACCGAGTTGAACTGCTGGGCAATCTGCATAAAGGGCTGGGTAAAGCTCTTGGTGAACTGGAGGTAAGAGGCCATGACGCCTAAGGTGATACCGCCCACTCCCAGTACCGACAGGAAGCCGCCCAGTACGGCCGTCAGCACAAACTGAAGGTTGCCGATGTTGCCGATGATGGGACCCATCATATTGGCGAAGGTGTTGGCTTTGGAGGCGCTTTGGAACAGCTTTTCATTGAGAGCGTCAAACTCCTCCTCCGACTTCTTCTCATGGTTGAAGATCTTGACCACGCGCTGACCGTTCATCCGCTCCTCGGCGAAGCCGGTGATATCGGCTAGATCCATCTGCTGGCGGACAAAGAATTTACCCGAATTGCCGCCGATTTTACGTGTAACCAGGAGCAGCACCACAATCATCACCACTGCCAGGATGGTGAGCAGCGGGCTGAGCACCACCATGCTGATGAAGGTCACCAGTACGGTAAAGAACGCCATGAGCATCTGGGGGATAGACTGGTTGATCATCTGGCGCAGGGTATCGGTATCGTTGGTGTAGAGGCTCATGATGGAGCCGTTGGTATTCTGGTCGAAGTAACGGATGGGCAGACGCTGCATCTTTTCAAACATCTCGTCGCGCACCCGTTTTAAGACGCCTTGGCCGATCTTGACCATAAGGCGGCTGTACACAAAGGTGGCTACCACGCCGCACAAGAAGATACTACCCAGTACGGCCAGAGCGGTATAGAGTTCCGTGAAATTGGGATTTTGCTGTCCGATGAGCGGGATGATGAAGTCATCCAGCAGGAACTTCAGGGAGAGGGACACCGAAATGGTGGCCACAGCGCTGATAAGGATACACACAAACACCAGAATAAACTGGGCCTTGTAGGTGCCGGTGACGTACTTTAGAAGACGTTTACCGGTTTTCAGAGTGTTTCTGGTGACTCCCACTTTAGGTGCCTTACTCATCGTCACCGCCTCCTTTCACCTGGGACTCATACACTTCCCGATAGATTTCATTGGTGCGAAGCAGCTCCTCGGAAGTGCCGATGCCGCTGATCTCACCGCCGTCCATGACGATGATCTGATCGGCGTCCTCGATGGAGGAAACGCGCTGGGCGATGATGACCTTGGTGGTATCGGGGATCTCTTCCCGGAACGCTTTTCGGATGAGGGCGTCGGTCTTGGTATCCACCGCGCTTGTGGAGTCGTCCAAGATGAGGATCTTGGGTTTCTTCAGAAGGGCCCTGGCAATACAAAGCCTCTGCTTCTGGCCGCCGGAGACATTGTTGCCGCCCTGGACGATCATGGTATTGTACCCTTCGGGGAATTCGCGGACAAAACCGTCGGCCTGGGCCAATTTACACACCCGCTGGACTTCCTCTTCGCTTGCATCCTCGTTGCCCCAGCGGATATTGTCGTAGATGGTACCGGTAAACAGCACATTCTTTTGCAGTACCATGGACACCTGGTCCCGCAGCGTCTCCAGGTCGTACTGCCGCACGTCGATGCCGCCCACCTTGACCGAACCTTCGGTCACATCGTACAATCTCGGGATGAGCTGGACCAAAGTGGATTTGGAACTGCCGGTACCGCCTAGGACACCGATGGTCTGGCCCGATTTGATGTGAAGGTTGATATGTTTAAGGGCTAAATTGCCGCCCTCTTTCTTGGAATAACTGAAGTTGACATCGTCAAAATCAATGGAACCATCCGGTACACTCTTAATGGCGTCGGGACTATTTTTCATCTCCGGCTCTTCCATCAGAACCTCTTTGATACGGTCGGAAGAGGCCTCGGCGATCATGATCATGATAAACACGAAGGTCACCATCATCAGAGAGGTGAGGATCTGCAAAGCGTAGATGATGATACTGGTCAGCTGACCGGTTTCCATGGTCTGGAATACGATATCCCGTCCGCCGATGAGCACCATGAGGATGACCAAAGCATAGATGGTAAACTGCATGATGGGAGAGTTCCAAGCCACCAGCTTCTCGGCCTTGGTGAAGAGGTTGTAGATGATCTTGGAGATGCCGTGGAACTTCTCAATCTCGTGATCCTCCCGGACATAAGCCTTAACCACTCGGGCGGCATTGACGTTCTCCTGGACGGCATTATTGAGCACGTCGTATTCGTCAAACACCCGCACAAAATGGGGATGGGCCTTTTTGGCGATGATAAGAAGAGCGCCGCCCAAGATGGGAATGGTAGCCAGCAAAATGAGGGCGATGGTGGTATTGATGGTTGCCGTCATAATGAGGGACAGCACGATCATAATGGGAGCCCTGGCCAAAAGACGGATGCTCATCATATAAGCCATCTGGACGTTGGTGATATCGGTGGTCATACGGGTCACCAAGCCGGAGGTGGAAAAGCGGTCGATGTTGCGGAAAGAAAAATCCTGGACCTTGTAAAAGATATCATGGCGCAGGTTTTTGGCATAGCCGGCACCAGCGGTGGCGGCCAGCTGTCCGGCCTTGGCGCCGAACAAAAGAGCCAGCATGGCCATGACGACCAGGATACCGCCCATCTCCAGAATGTAGACCATATCGCCGTTTGCAATGCCTACGTCGATAATCTTGGCCATCTGCAATGGAATGAGCACTTCCATGAGCACTTCCAATACGACAAAGAGCGGTGCTAAAATCGACTCTTTTTTGTATTCGCGTATGGACTGAAATAGTTTTCGATTCAATGGAATCCCCCCTGTTCACTCTTGTTTTTTGGTTCTTCGTTCTCGCTTAAGTTTTGAAGCATTCGTTCTAAAACGAACCTACAAGTTTCCAGATCCTCTTTGGAAATCCCCATCTTCAGCCGCCGTTCGGTCGCCCGGATGTTTTCCATAATCTTCTCCCGCCGCTTTTCCGCCTTGGGAGTCGGGACGATCCGTTTGAGACGGGCATCCTTCTCCACACTCTCCCGCTTGATAAAGCCGTTTTTCTCCATCAGCTGGAGGATCCCTGTCACGGTGGATTTCCGGATGTGAAATGCCTCTTCCAGATCCTTCTGATACACGTCTCTGCCCAGCGATTCAAATAAAATATAATTCAAAATATGCCTTTGAATATGGGTCAAGTCGCTGCTCTCCTCCGATGCACTGTTGTGCCGCTTGAGCTGATGGGATAGCATGTGAATGAGTTTGCCCGTATCGATGGTTTTTTCCTGTTGGGTTTCCTGTATCACTTACTCGCCTTCCTCTATGGTTCGTTTCCTAACGATTATAAGAACCTTTTAAATTTTTGTCAATTATGTCCGACAAAGTCTTACCGTTTGCATAAAATACATCCAACTCAAAGTTTTAAATTCATATATTGTATAAAACAATCATCGACAAACAACAGCAAATTAAAAAGAGACGGGATACTTATCCCGTCTCTGCTCAGAATCCACTATGCCCAATGGAAATTTTCCAGGCCGGCACCTACTTCAAATTGATATTTAACGATACCCAAATCCACTTTTGAGTAAAATCCGCCGGTCGACTGCAGCTTTACCTGGTCGCCGGAAAGATAAAACCGGAATTTTTGCTGGTTGACAGCCGTAGGCGCCAGCATCGCCGATTCCATCCCCTTTAAGAACCACGCCGGCAAAGGACCGTCCGCCTCATAAAGTCCTCCCATCGGTCTCGACTTGTGGGCGATCCCCTGGGTCTTTCCGTATCCCAAGGCGATGACGCACCGCAGTTTCTCCCCCTTTTGTGTCAGACGCCTGACCCCGCGCTTTCCAAAGCTCATGGCCACCCAGCAGGTATTGAGTCCCAATTGCTGGGCTGTGATGACCAGACGCTGGCCATAATAACCCAGTCGTTCGTCTAAATCCGGGGACTGCTTGCCTATGAGCGCTATATAATTGCAGACACCGGTGAATTTACCGTAATGGGCCATAAAACTGTCAAACGCTTTTGGTTCGTCTGTGACCAGCTGGATGTGTAATTTTCCCTCTCGATTGCAGGCATCTACCTCTTCCTTGATGCGCTCCAGCACCTTTCCCTCTATGGGGCGGGATGTGTACTGCCGGACAGAATGCCGATTTTGGATGGCTTCCAAGCGGTCCATGATGCGTTCCTCCTTGCTCTGGTTGTAAACTGATACCCATCCTGCATCCATTTTCTGCAATGGATTATCTGTGTTTTCTTATCATACCCCTATTTCCTTCAAATCACAACCGGAATCGGAACAAAACAAGCGGCCTGGCCTATGCCAAACCGCTTGTTTTGATTACTATTCTAATCCATGTCGGTGGAGAAAGAATGTCCTAGTTTGAAGGGATATTATCGCTGGATGCGGAATGCGCCAAAACCGGGATAGGCAGCGCTGTCACCCAATTGCTCTTCAATGCGCAGAAGCTGATTGTACTTGGCGACGCGTTCACTGCGGCTGGGGGCGCCGGTCTTGATCTGGCAGGTATTGAGCGCCACCGCCAGGTCAGCGATGGTAGTGTCCTCTGTCTCGCCGGAACGGTGGGATACAATGGCGGTATACCCGGCCTTATGAGCCATATTGATGGCCTCCATGGTCTCAGAAACCGAACCGATCTGGTTGAGTTTGATGAGAATGGAATTGCCGCATTTTTCTTCGATGCCCTTGCTCAGACGCTGGGTATTGGTGACAAACAGATCGTCTCCCACCAGCTGAACCTTGCCGCCCAGTTCCTTGGTCATTAACTGCCAGCCTTCCCAGTCCTCTTCATCCAGGCCGTCCTC
This sequence comes from Solibaculum mannosilyticum, assembly GCF_015140235.1. Classification (GTDB taxonomy): domain Bacteria; phylum Bacillota; class Clostridia; order Oscillospirales; family Acutalibacteraceae; genus Solibaculum; species Solibaculum mannosilyticum. The sequence continues at coordinate 2,134,997 of NZ_AP023321.1, forward strand.
AATGGAGTAGATGGGATATTTGTCGCACAGCTGTTTCCAGTGCTCCACCAGCTGGGCAGAGGTGAACTTCTTGCCGCTCTTGGGCAACAGATATTCGCCCTTCTGACCGCTCTTCCACTCACTGGAGGCGGCGTCCATGGCCAGGACAAAATCCTTGCCGGGATGATATCCCGCCTTCTCCACAGCGTCCAAAATGACCTGGATGGCATCTTCATCGCTGGCGAGATCGGGGGCAAAACCGCCTTCATCGCCCACAGAGGTGGCCAGTCCCTTTTCCTTGAGCAGAGATGCCAATGCGTGGAATACCTCGGTGCACCAACGCAGTCCCTCACGGAAGCTGCCGGCGCCGGCCGGCATAATCATAAATTCCTGGACATCCACGGTATTGGCCGCATGGGCGCCGCCGTTTAAGATGTTCATCATGGGGACCGGCAGACGGGTGCCGTTGACGCCGCCCAGGAAGCGGTACAGCGGGATGTCCAGAGACGCGGCAGCCGCCTTAGTGCAGGCGATGGACACAGCCAAAATGGCATTGGCTCCTAATTTGGATTTGTCCGAAGTGCCGTCCAGCTGGATCATAGCTTTGTCAACGGCGTAGATATCAGAGGCATCCATGCCCTGCAGGGCCTCATTGATGACGGTGTTGATATTTTCTACCGCTTTCAGCACGCCTTTTCCGCCAAAACGTCCTTTATCGTTGTCTCTTAATTCCAAAGCTTCAAATTCTCCGGTGGAAGCGCCGCTGGGAGCTGCACCACGGCCAATGGTTCCATCCACCAAGGTGACTTCAGCTTCTACTGTGGGATTTCCGCGGGAATCCACAATCTCCCGGCCGACAATCTTTTCAATTTCCAAATAGTTCATAGTTGCCATCCTTTCTGTTTTGCCTCTGATGAAGCGCATCGCGGGTCTATCTACCCTTTTAGCATGCCAAAAAATACCTGAGGCATACTTGTTTCATCTGTAAATTATAAGTCGATCCATTTTAGTTAGCTATAGCTAACCCAGATATTATCCTAATCCATTTCTTTTGGGAAGTCAAGACCATGACAATATTTATTTTGAAACCTGTTAAAGCCATCTTCATCCACTGGCTTTCCATACGGATCCACAGCGGCAGTCAAACAAAAATAAAAGAGGGAGAAAACAAAATTTGTTTTCTCCCTCTAGATCGGTTGTCTCGATATAAACTATCCGTTATATTAATAAATTATTTTACAGTAGGTATTCCTGTGCCAAATCCCGCATCTCCTGGATGTGATTGGACTGCCATGCATCGTAACCTTCTCCCGTCTCCTGTACCATTTTCCCCAACTGTACCAAGAATGCCGGAATATCTTGAGCCAAGATGGCACCCCAATCTTCTCCAAATACTTCGTTGCCCATGGCATCCGATCCGCCCACATGCAGAGTAAAAATAGGTTTTGCCACCCCGTCCACCGGTTTCATACCGCCGCGGAAACCGATGGCGCCGATCTGATGGGTACCGCAAGAAGAGGGACATCCCGAAATATGGACTTGAGGCAATGCGCCGTCAGCAATGCCGGCTTGACGGACGGCTTCCACACAAGCGGCGTACAACGCCTGAGAATCCCCAATCCCCTGTTGGCATACTGTTCCGCCAATGCAGGCTACCGAGCATTCAAATCTATTTTTCGCACCGTCTGCCGTGGCCTCCAGAACCTTGCGGGCTTCGTCGGCAGTGCAGTTGATGATATACAGCGTCTCATCGGGTGCAATGCGCAGTTCTACATCCTCCATATCTTGGATAGCGTTGGCTAAGATCCTCAGGGACTTCACTTCCAGCTTTCCTCCCAGGGGATGGTACCAAACCGAGAACAGTCCCGGCTGCTTCTGGGCCACCACACGAGTCTCCTTCAGCTCCCCTTTTCCCTGTTTGGTGACAGGGACCGTCTTGGGTTCAATGTCCAAACCGCCGGCCGCCAATGCAGCTTTGGCATTCTGCTGATAAGCCTTCACATACCCTTCCTTTCCCAGGGTATCCTGCATATAGCGGGTACGCGCCTTGGAACGGACGGTATAATTGCCATGGGCCACAAAGGTATCCACCATGGCCTTGATATAGTATAAAATCTGATGGGGCTCGACACCTTCGGCCACTTTGAGCCCCATCTTGGGATTGGATCCGAGGCCCCCAGCACTGTACACTGTAAAGGTGCCGTCTGCTCCGGCGATAAAACCCAGATCCCGGAATGTCGCATGGGTCTCATTCCCTACGCCATTGGAAAAAGCCACCTTGAGTTTACGAGGCAGTTTGACTTGTCCGATCAAGCCCAGCAGATAATCCCCCGCCGCCTGGGCATACGGCATGATGTCAAAGGCTTCTCCCACTTGTACGCCGGACAGCGGCGATGCCATAACGTTGCGGGGGAAATCTCCTCCGCCGCCCCGGCAGAAGATGCCCGCTTCCAACGCTTCTTCGTAAATTTGAGGGATGAGTTCTCCCTTGAGACGATGCAATTGGATGGTTTCACAAGTAGTCAATTTGGCAAAGGGGACTTGGTATTTTTCCATTGTGTTCACCAAGAATGCAAGTCTCTGCTTGGAGACGCGTCCTGCCGTCATGCGCAGACGCAGCATGCCGCTGGCTCCTCCCTTTTCCGCATAACTGCCGAATCCGCCGGAAATGCCTTTATAGTCCTGTTTGGACATCTCTCCGCCAAAAAAAGCTTTGGCCGCTTGTTCAAACTGTTCCGAATCCCCGGCAAATCTCTCTTTATAATCTGTCATAAGGTCATCCTCCTTTGCGATCTCTTCCCGTATGATACTAGTATGATACATGATCTTCCTAAAAATTGCAAAGGGTATGAGGGGACCAAAAAAATTTATTGTTTTACGGCTGAATGGATCTCCTCCCATTTACTATCCGGACTGCTGTCTCCTTTCCAAAAAGAAACACTTGATTGGACAATCAAGGTCCAATCAAGTGTTTTTCTCTTACAAAGAGCGTTTGTTATTTGGTAATCTTAATGCTACACTCAGCGGTCTGGGACAGCCAGTTGCCGTTAACATCTGCAGCCTTGAAGCTGAGGATACGGAATCCAGCACTGCCTACCGACAGTTCCACTGTCCAAGTGCGCTTGTCTCCTTGATCCTTATAGCCCACCTGCTTGAAGCTGACGTATTTGCCTCTTTCGTTGACAATTGCCAGCTTATCAATGGACGTACTGGTCACAACCGTCGCAGTAAAGGTCTCGTTTACCTTTGCCCCTGTTGCCGAGAAATCAGCCTTGTAGATGAAGGGTTTTACCTCTGTGTCGATGGGCATATTGCCAACCGTCACCTGATCCGTCACATTGGTCATAACCCATGCGCCGTTTTGATATGCCTTCAGGCCAAAGGTACGATTGCCTGTGCTTCCTACCTTGATGGTCATGGTCCAGATCTTCTTTTGGCCGTCGAATATGCTGGAAAGCTTCAGCGTCGAGATGGCATTGCCGCGTTCATTGACCACCTGGATGTTGTTGACATCCTTGGGGGTGACCACTGTGACCGTCATCTCTTCATTGACTTGATAGTAATCCTTCTCAAAGTCAATGCTGAATTCATCGGTCTGTACTTTCTCCTCCACGGTGACCTGGATGGAAGCAGACAGTTCCTGCGGATTGAGGATGCCTTCCGTCAAGACCAGAGTACCGTTCAAGGTATAGGTTCCAGCAGTATTCGCATCATAATCGCCTTGCTGCCACTGGACTTCCACTTCCCTATTGGAGCCGTCGCTCAAAGCAACATTGACGGTCTCAGGCAGATCCAGATCTTCAAAAGCGGTTCCGTAAGGTACGGTCTTGCCTTCCACATCGCCGACCGAGTCGATGGAGACGTCGGGATTCTTAACACCCTTCAGCTCGAAGTAGTCGAAGTTGCCGATGTAGGGGTTGCCGTCGGGGGTGGTACCCTTCAGCACCAGGTAGATTTCCTGCTTGCCGGTGAGGGTCTTGTTAAGGGATGCTGTAGCAGTGCCGAAGGTTCCCCAGGAACTGGCGGTCGGCGGTGTCTGGACGGTGCCCACCAATTCTCCGTCGGGGGAGCCGAGACGGACTTCCACATAGGCGTCGGTCTTGCAGCGGTTCGAGTTATTGCTGTAGTTGATGGCTACTTCGTCCATGGAGTTGTTTCCAAGGTCCACGGTGTAATGCAGCCAGTCGCCCGGATAGGTGTTGGCCACTACAGTACCGGTACCACCGGCTTCGGTCTTCATGGCGCTGTCTTTCCAATCGGCATAATCCTCGAACTCTACGCCGACAGAAGCAGGTGTCTCGGGAATCTCTTCACCCTTCAATTCAAAGTAGTCGAAATTACCGATATAAGGATTGCTGTCGGGAGTAGTTCCCACGAGCACTAGATAGATATCCTGTTTTCCGGTGATGGGTTTCGACAGCACTGTACTGGCAGTGCCGAAGGTTCCCCATGAACTGGCGGTCGGCGGTGTCTGGACGGTGCCGATCAATTCGCCGTCGGGAGCTCCCAGTCGGACTTCTACCTTTGCGTCGGTTTTGCAGCGTCCCGAGTTGTTGGAGTAGTTGACGGTAATCTCAGTCATGGAGTTGTTGCCCACGTCTACGGTATAATGCAGCCAGTCGTTGGGATAGGTATTGGCCACCACAGTGCCGGTACCGCCGGCTTCGGTCTTCATAGCGCTATCTTTCCAGTCGGCATAGTCCTCAAATTCTACACGCTGAACTTGTTTTTCGACCGCTTGGCCTTCAATGAAGGTAAAGTTGTTGAAGTTGCCGATGTAGGGATGTGAACTATCAGTGGCGCCCTTCATGACGAAGTAGACGTCGTGTACGCCGGATACAGTCTGATCCAAGCCGCCTTCCACAGTGGTGAAGGTACCCCATCCACTGGCGGTGGGAGGCGTCTGGATGGTACCGGCCAGAGGACCGTCCACAGAATCCAAACGGATCTCCACACGGGAGTCGGCTGCACAGCGGCTCTCTGCCGCACAGTAACGGATGGAGGCAGCTTTTGCACCATCGCCAAAGTTTACATTGTCAAATTTGACCCAGGCGTTATTGTAAGTGCCGGCCAGGACAGTACCATTGTCTCCAGCCTCAGTCTTGAGGCCGCCGCCCGACCACTCGTCATAATCTTCATTCTCGATGGTGGAGAAGGCGTCTCTCTCGTAATTGAACTGGAAGTAGTCGAAGTTTGCGATATAGGGATTGGAATCCGGCGTGGTACCGCGCATCACCAGATAAACATCCTGGACGCCTGTGATAGTTTCATCCAGTTTACCCGTGGCAGTACCGTAAATGCTCCAATCGCTGCCGGTGGCGGGGATATCGATGGTCCCCACCAATTTGCCGTCTTCCGATCCGAGGCGTACTTCGATCTTAGCATCGCTCTTGCAGCGGCCGGAATTGTTTGCGTAGCGGATGGACAACATATTGGCGCCGGTGCCAAAGTCCATATTCTGGTAGGCAATCCAGGCGTTTGGATAGGTCCCGCCGATGTTGCGGATGGTCTCCCCTTCACTGGTAATGGAATTCTCAACCTTCAAATTGCCACCGGACCAAGTGCTGTAGTCCTCGGCCTCCAGGCGCTGGAAGGGATCGGCAAAAGTGATGTCTCCCAGATTCTCAACAGTCATGACATCGGAGATCTCTTCCCCTTCGGCGTTTAAGATGACCAATTCCAGGGTATCGGTCTTTGCGATGCCGCCCACGGCATCATACAAATCCACATACTGGGTATAAGTATCCCAGCCGTTGGATCCCAAAGCCACATCTTGTTTTTTATCCAGTTTGATCTGGCCCTTTTCGTCCTTGACTACGGCCGAGATCGTGACTTTGTTTCCTTCTTTGTCGCTGTAGGCCGGTAACGTCACTTTGACGTTCTGGCCGCCTTTGCCCATCTGGAGGGTGGGGTTGGACACTACCACTTGTCCCTCATAATCGCCCTGCTGATACAGCTCAAAGCCATAGATACGTGCGGCACTGTTGCCGGTGGGCTGGCGGGTAGGAGCTGTAATATAGAGGCGGATATACTGGGTGTAGACAGGACGGATCTTGCCGGTATAGCTGTCCAGGGGATTCTCGCTGACTTGGTCCACTGTCACCCAGTTTCCATCCTCATCCTTAACTTGAATCTGCCAGTCGGCGGTATTCCAAGCTTCTGTTTCTCCTCCGAATCCGGCATTCTTCAGGACATAGGTGTCGATGACCATGGGTTCGCCCAATTCGACTTCCAGCCACTTATTGCCACTGGTGGTATCGCACCACTTGGTGGTGTCATCACCGTCCACGGCCATAGACGCCGCTTCACTTGCCTTGGTTTCGCCGCTGGCTTTGACCGTCTTGCCCTTGGCCAGATCTTCCGATTCAAACGGGGTGATCACCGGGGTCAAGGTCAAATCTTCATCGGGCATATTGATCTGAATGGAAGCGCCTTCATAAGTAGTTCCGTTGGAACCGATCCAAGTGACGTCGGCCGCTTCACCTTTGTAGTTGATGCTTACAGGGTTGCCGGTGCGGTATTCGCCAATGCCGGTAACCAGGTCAGCATCCACCCCTTCTACACTCAGGGTATGGACGGCAGCCTCTTCCTTCTCAGGATACAGGGGGCTGGTGATAAAGGAATCATAGGTCTCATTGGTCTGAGCGGTGGCGGCCGCCACGATCAGATTGGAATCCTCCGGCAGAGTGATGCTGGTCACGCCTTCGGGGATATCGATGGTGTAGTCGAACAGGTAGCCGTGATCGTTGTAGCGGTCTTCGGAAGGCTTATGGGTATGATCCACCAACAGGCCGATGGCGTCTCTCTTGATGCCGCCGTACCGGTTCAGGCAGTACTGATCCCATTCGCCTACATAGTTCCACATGTTCTGAACGCTGATGACCTGATCCTGATCGCCCACCTTGATGGTGAAGTCAGCATCGTCTCCCTGGGAACCGGCCAGCAGATGGACCTTCGTGGTGCCTTCCGGCAAAGCGATGGTCTGACCAGCTGCTTCGATGGCATTGTTCTTGCCGTCCTCACTGGAGCCCAACTGGAAGGTCACGCCGCCGGTAGTGATGCTTTCGGGCATCAGTTCGCCCGGGAAGGTGTAACCATTTTCACCAAATCCTCCATCTGAACGATTGGAGTCAAAACTGATAATGTCTTTATTGAACTGAGAGTTCAGGTCGATAGACTGATAAGTGGGGGTAACAGCTGAAGTATCCTTATCCTTCAGTTTAACGGCAAAGGTCTTAGGCGTATAAGCGCCCATGTCAAATACCAATTTGCCGTCCACCAATTTCGCAGTGGAGTCGGATACACTGGTTTCATAACCATTGGTCTCCCGGAAGCTCTCGATCCCGTCGCCCATACTCAAGGTGACGCCTTCGGCATCCTGGCCGTACAGCTCATAGACACGGACGATGATCTCATCGGTATCCTCCGCCTTCTTAATGGCCTTGATCATAGCTTGATCGGTGTTGAGGCTGGCAAAGGAGAATTCACTGCCCATAGTGCCGGCGTGGGAGGTGGTTTGTACTGCCGTCATGGGCTGGTTGAGGTTCTGAGCCATGTACTGGGACTTACCTTCTCTCCAGTCGCCGGTGTGGCCCATGATGGAATAGGTAAAGCGGTTGTCGCCGAAATCGCGGCGGTCGGCCTTGGAACTATTGCGCTCTTTTTCCGGAACGTGGAACAGGGTGAGGCGCAAGGTATTGTCATCCGGCTTATCCCAACCGTACTTGCTGTCGTTCATAATGGTGACGCCGTAAGAACCGTCCTCATCGGTGAGATCGGCCCACTGCTGGCCCACCATCTCGTACTGATATTCGTCATCGGTGTCGCGCTCGATGGTGCCGAGACCCAGATCCCAAGTGGCGTTTTCATTGGAGACGGTCACTGGGAATGCTGCCTTCATATAGGAAGAACGTTCGCCGTACATGACTTCATTGTCCACATCCACACGGTCCTCAGTGTCGCCGATGGACAGTTCAATGGTCTGGGCAAAGCTGGAAGCGCGGTGGGTACGTTCCACCTTCAAAGCAACGCGGACCGGACCGTTCTCCTCGATGGTCACCTTCAAATTGTCGTTGCCCACTTCGGAGGTGACGCCCTTTTCCCAGTCGTCCAAGCTGATCTCCCATGCGCCGTAGTTGGAAACATGGTTGCCGAACTGCTGCAGAGTAATGGGAGCTTCCAGAATCTCTTTGTCGTTTTCCTTATCGTAGATGCTGGAGATATCGCCATTTTCGTTGATTTCCACTTTATAGCGGTTGTTCTCCAGGGTATTGTTGGTGATGGAAAGGCCGGTCTCCATGTCGCAGGGAGAGTCGGAGGCCTTTACATTATAGACGCTGTAGCCATTGGAAGGAGCGGCGCCCAGGAACAGAACCTTGACCTTGTTGCCGTCGGTGGACAGAACCTGGGAGGGCACTTCTTTGCCGGAGGCATCGTAGACACGGACATACTGTGTGGCTTCTTCCATCGTAACTTCGGCTTCTACCGGCTCGTTGCGGTCCTCGGAAACCGGGTTGTTGACCACAACCGGCACACCCTCGGCCACTCTTGTGTCCATGGTAGAGGCGATGCCGCCGGCCGCTGTCTCATACTCCTCCGCGAACTGGTTAAGGGCGATAATATAATCATTGGTAGCTTGTTCATAGACCTCTGCTATGGATGTTCCCGGAAGCACGTCGTGATGCTGCAGGGCAACAACTCGTTTCCAGGCGGCCTTCAGCTTCTCAGCCGGGTAATTGTTGACTCCCAGCCACGCAGCTGCCGATGCCGAACGCTCCGTCTTATCGGCCAACAGTTCGCTCTTGCGGTTTAAGTATTTCTGAAGGGCTTGGCCGGTCCAGGTACCGTTGCCGTGCCATCTTAGCTGCAACTCGCCCTGGTAGCTCTCCAACGCCGCCTTTTCGTCCTCAGTCATCTCCTCCGCCATCTGGGCATTGGTGGCGCTGATCACTTCAAACAGAGCGTCAGGAGTACCGTTTCTCGCGATAGCTTCCTCCAGAGACCGAACCTTGCTCTCGCCGACGCTTCCGCCGGAATCGCCGGTGCCATAGAATTTCAGGCGGCGGGCGGTGTCGTTTTCGGTCAGACCTGTATACTGTGACTGGATCTTATCCAGCCAGTCCAAACCGGTGGAACCGGTGTTGATATTGCTGGGGAAATCGCTCAAATAGCTTTCGCAGTTGAGCTGGGCCACCAGACTGGATCCGTCGGGGCCCACCCAGTTGCCCAGGTCAAAGGGCAGCCAGTTGTCGTTGCTCCACTTGAGCTTGTTGCCCGAGAAGCTGATCAGGCCCATGTGCGCCGAAATAGAGGGTAGGGCATAGCCATAACCAAAGCAGTCGGGCAGGGTGATGTCGGTATCCACCACGCCGAGTTCATCCTCAAAGAACTTGTTGCCGTAGAGGATGTTGCGCATCAGCGCCTCCGGGGACGGCACATTGACATCACCGTTTTCATATACAGCGCCAGAAGGATACCATCTGCCTGACTCTACATATGGTTTTAACTGCTCAAACATATCTGGATAGTACTGCTTCAATAACTCGTAGCGGTACGCTCCTTCAAAATTCATGACGAAGTTGGGGTACTTATCCAACAGACTGAAGTTATCCCGGAACGAGTTGGGAATATAGCTTTTGATGGAAGTTTCCAGAGTCCAGTTCCAGGCGGTATCCAGATGGGAGTTGGCTACGGCGTACAGCTTTGCTTTGGGTTGTCCCTCTTCGGCCGAAGCTGTCACCGCGGGAATGGCCGATGTCGCCAAAAACGACAGGCATAACGCCATGGAAAGAGCTTTTTGCGTTGCCTTTCTCATTTGTAATAATCCTCTCCTTTTCGTTTTTTAGGATGCGCGGATGATGGATCGCTTTGATTTTTCTTTCCCTCCTTGATATATCATCAAAGCTTTTCTAAATATACAGCAGATTACTATATTTACACAGCAAATCACTATATTTCAGATTAGCTATATAAAATATATAATTGCCCCCACCAAATACGCTCATCATTTACAACTAAAATAATAAAACTCCTTATTTTAAAAGTCAATAATCTGCTAAAATATTAAATTCAAAAGAATCAAATATAGTAGACATTGTACTTTTACAGCACTTTTTATTAATTCAATTGTATTTATCAGTAATAATTTCCTATAAATCCTCCTATGTTTTGTTTGTATAGCCAATTTATTCGCGTGTGAAAAAATAAACTCCAACTTTTTCTGCCTATCATCTTTTCCTCAATATAACAAGATTATCATATCTTATCTTTTAAATGGCTTCCACCATGATCTGTTTAAATTTATGGAAAATCTGTGTAAAGTGGAAGCCATTCCTATTGAAGACCCAAAAGCCATTTTCAGATATTGATTCTAGGGAATCTTCTATTCCACCTCTACCGTCCCCATATCGGTAATCCGGATCTCTGGAATTACTGGCAATGCCAAAAAGCTCAAGGCGATAAAAGGATCCATCTTGTCATTGACGCCCATAGAATACGCTATACGGGTCATCTCCTGGATGTTTTCCGTCAGTTGATTGAGTCCTTTTTCAGACATCAGTCCCCCTATGGGAAGTTCCAGCGTTGCCAGTACCTTTCCCCCGCGCACCAGAGTATAGCCTCCTTGAACCCGGTTTAACTCTTCGGCTGCAGCCAACATATCCCTGTCGTTGTCCCCAACCAAAATCAAGTTGTGGGAATCGTGGGCCACCGTTGTGGCAATGGCCCCGTTTTGCAGTCCATACCGGCTGAGAAGCCCTACTCCAATATGTCCTGTGGCGTGATGACGCTCTACCACTGCAATTTTTAGAAGCCTCCCATCCTCTAACATGCCATGGACCTCTCCCTTGCTTACGATCGTCTTTTGGGTAATAATCTGATTCTCCACCATTTGGATGACCGGATATTGTTCCTGATCAGGCAAGGCCAGACTTTTTTTATCCAGAGGCGGCAGACGGACTGAATGTCTTACACTCTCTTGAACCGGCGGCATTTTAGGCGTCATGCATAGCTCTCGGACGGGCTTGCCTCCAAAGTAGACGTCTCTTACCGTTACCTTTTCCAGATCGTCCAGGATCACCAGATCTGCCCGGTATCCGGGAGCTATGGCCCCTATACCGTCCAGTCCATAAATGCGTGCGGCATTGATGGTGGCCAGCTGATAGGCTGTCACAGGGGTCATGCCAAGCCCAATGGCCATTTGAATATTATGCCGGATGGTCCCTTCCTTATGGATATCCAGCAGATGCTTATCATCAGTACAAAAAGCAAGATGTGCGGTATCCAGCCCTTCCTCCACCACACCTTTGACAATAGCCTCTAAATTTCTGCTGCCGCTTCCCTCCCGAACGAGCACAGCCATCCCGGCACGGAGTTTATCCCTGGCTTCCCCAAATGTGACGCTCTCATGATCGGTTGCAATGCCCGCCGCAGCATAAGGCTGTAACATCTCCTGGGGCGCTGAGGGAAGATGCCCGTCCAATACCTTTCCTTTGAATAACTCCAGTTTTTCCATCACGTCAGGACGGCGCTGTACCACCCCTTTTGCATCCATCATCTCCCCCAGACCTGTGACACGGGGATGACTTAAAAACTCCGCCAAGTCCTCCGCTTTTAAGATGCTGCCCGCATGTTCAAAGGGTGTGGCTGGTACGCAGGAAGGTACTTGGACATAGTAATGAATGGGAAGATTTTCCGAACGGTCCAGCATAAACTGGATGCCAGCTTTTCCTGCCACATTTGCGATTTCATGGGGATCGGTAATGACGGTGGTAACACCGTAGCGCAATTCCTCCCGGCAGTAAATTTCCGGCAGCGCCATGGAGGATTCCACATGGCAGTGGGCGTTAATAAATCCGGGAGATACATACTTCCCCTCTAGATCCACAGCATTAGGCCCCTCGTAACATCCCACTCCGGCGATGATACCGTCACACAGCGCGATATCTCCCGTCAGGATCTCTCCTGTGAGCACCTGAATGATTTTTCCACGTTTGAGCACAAGATCAGGCTGACGTTTTCCCGAGGCTGTTTCGATCAAATGCTGTCGGTTCACAACGGCACCATCCTTTCTCTTCTCTGCGCCAGAGTCCCATTTTCTTAGGACTGCCCATCTCTTCCGGTGATATTGACAGTATTATAGCACAAACAAATTATTTTTCCATCTCTTTGTCCTTTTATTTTAGACTGCCCTGTACCTCACCCTCTCCACTTTATTCTCCTGGCTGAAATCTCGTACTATTCCATATAAAAAACGGAAGTGCCAAAAGCACTTCCGCCCCATCTGGCATCTTTATTCCTCCTGCTTCCATCGGCTTAAACTTTTCAGCTTGTTTTGCAGATATTGCCTGGCTTGTCGTTCATCTTCCCAACCCATGTGTGGGATGCACTGTTCAACCATTTCCTCCATGGTACAATGGCTGAGAAAATCCCCGTCGGCATAACACCATTTACAGTACTGTTCATTCATGTCCCCGTTGGCTTCACGGCTAATCAAACTGTCGTCCTCCATGGGCATTCCGCAGCTTTGGCAAATCAGTTGGCTCGGTGTTCCCAACAGGGTATTGACCGAGATATTAAATTCCCTGGATATGAGTTTTAAAGTATCTACGCTTGGAATGGTCTCCCCCGTCTCCCACCGGCTGACAGCCTGACGCGTCACCAACAAGCGATGAGCCATTTCATCTTGTGTCAGATTATGTTGTTTCCGCAGTCCGAACAATACATTTTTAGTCTCCACACTCTCATCCCCCTAGTTTTTTGTTCCTATAGTATCCTGTTTTCCATATCTCCTCCCCATTCCCCGGGAGGACGTTTTTCTCTCCTCTATTATACCCTTTCCCCTTTGGGAAACAAGCAACTGTCAGTTGCTCTCCAGCATAGTGGCATAATGGGGGATCTCCCAGGAAAGGAGCTTATTTGTTTTCGTTAATCAGATCTTGTAATCGTCTGCGCAACGTATTATAAATTGGTTCTGATTGTTTTGGATCTGAGTTTAACAATTCTATTGTCCCAACAAGATGCTTCACCTGTTGTTTCATGAGATAGGACGCATCCTTTCGAAATCTGATAAATAGGGAAAAAGGAAAAAACATAGTCTTCTTTGCCAGGTTTTCTGCCATAATACTCTTCAAACATCTTAATCAAATCATTTAGTTCTTTCTCTATTTCCGGTGTAATAGGAAGCCGTTTTATCAATGCCTGATTCTCATCGTATCCCCATCTCACTTATTTTAGTTTACAGCATTCGCCATATGACTTCTGGCTTCCACGTGGACAAGGATTTATGTCCTCGTATTCCGTAAACGATTTCATATGTTCACCTCTTCTAATAAAAATTATTCCAACAAAAGCCGACATACTTATGTCGGTCCAAGACACAGGCACAGTGCTACAAAAAGTGCAGGGCGCGAATTACTTATCACAGGTGTGGAAGGGATACACACTTTAGATGCTGCTTGCCTGGATAAAAGAAAAGAGTCCAGACGCGAACTGCGTCCAGACTCAGTCTGGTGAGGCAAACGGTTTCGGTGCCACCCATAATGCGAGCGGAATACTATAAAAAAGAAAAACCTGCGGAGCGCGAATGCTCACCGCAGGTGTGGAAGGGGTGGATACTTTAGATACCGCTTGCGGCGCGAGTGTCTTGCTGGATAAAAGAAAAGAGTCCGAACGCGAACTGCGTTCGGACTCAGTCTGGTGGGGAGAGATGGATTCGAACCATCGAAGTCACTGACAACAGATTTACAGTCTGCCCCCTTTGGCCACTCGGGAATCTCCCCCTATTCAATATAAAACGCCTTGCAAAAGATGTGGAGCTGGTGGACGGACTCGAACCCCCGACCTGCTGATTACAAATCAGCTGCTCTACCAGCTGAGCTACACCAGCACAACAGGCGACGCATATTAATATACCATACCTTCAACTGCATGTCAAGCATTTTCTTCTAATTTTCGTCAAAAAAACGCTGTCCGGATTTTTTCTTTCCCGTCATCCGGACAGCTCACATCACATCTTATGACTTCTTTTGCTGCTTTGGAATATCTCTTTCCTGTCTAACAGGTTTCTGTTCCTCTTGCTGGCCGGATTCCTTTGGTTCTTCCTTCTTGTCCTTCTTAGGACAATCCTTCAGAGATTCCCGGCGCAGGCTCTTTAACTTGGAACGATGGAACATCTTTGGCACTGCATCCGGCGTCTTGTCCATACGTACCTTAATATCCCCCGTCAGCAGATTGGTCTCGCACACCACGCCTTTCCCTTCCGGCGTCGAAACAGGTGTCCCCACCCTTGGGGTAATGTGCAGCAAGTATTCGTAACTGTCCTGCTCGTACTTCAGACAACACATCAAGCGGCCACAGGTTCCGGAGATTTTGACTGGATTAATAGAAAGCCCTTGTTCCTTTGCCATCTTGATGGACACCGGCTGAAATTCTCCCAGAAAAGTGGAGCAGCAAAATGGGCGTCCACATATCCCGATGCCACCCAACATCTTGGATTCATCGCGCACACCGATCTGACGCAGCTCAATCCGGGTGCGGAAGACCGATGCCAAGTCCTTGACCAGTTCACGGAAGTCCACACGGCCGTCGGCCGTAAAATAAAACAGGATCTTGTTGTTATCAAAAGTGTATTCCACATCCACCAGTTTCATTTCCAGCTTATGGCTTTCGATCTTCTTCAGGCAAATCCGGAACGCTTCTTTTTCCTTGCGGGCATTCTCCTCCAGCCTTTTGATATCCTCTTTGGTGGCCATTCGGATCACCGGCTTGAGCGGCTTGACGATTTCTTCATCCTCAACCTGGCGATTGGACATCACCACTTCGCCGCATTCCACCCCTCGGGCCGTCTCTACAATTACCCGTTGTCCCTTTTGGACCTGATTGCCTGCGGGATCAAAATAATAAATCTTACCGATATTTTTAAAGCGAATGCCTATTACTTCAGTCATGATTCCCTCCTTATAAATTATGTTGCATTGGGATCAGCATTACCTTTTCATTATAATGCATTCTCGCCAAAGGCGCAAGAGAAAGCACTTCCCCATCCAAAAGAAAACGCTGGGATGAATGATCCCAGCGTTTCCCATCTCCTGCTCTCTTTTCCATACGCTCTACGGCTACATTCTATAGATTCCTTCTGAACCCTTGACCGTCCATAGAACAACATGCGCCGGCAGCTATTGCTGCTGCCTGAGATGGAAGTCCAAACGGATAAGACGTTTCCCATTTGGCATAGGAATCTCCTCCCGCAACATCACAACCCAACCTGCTTCTCTCATACGTGCGACCAATCCCGTAGGATCTATATCCTGATATATCTCCTCTACTCTTTGCAGTTCCTGGACATAGGGCGATGGAGACACTACATTTTCTTTCTGGCCCTGCTGGACTACACAGGAAACCAATCGAGGACGGATAGTATCAAGACAATGGAAAAAGCATCCTATTCCGATGTACTCCAACACTAAGTTGGCAATGACCAGATCCACTTGGGGCAGAGAGATCTCCGGCTGCCTTAAATCGGCGCATATGAGTTTTAAGCAGGACTGCAGCTTGGGATATCTTCTCCAGCAAGCGTTTAAGTACTCATCGTTGATATCCACTCCCACAACACTTTCATACTGGTCGGCTTCAATATGTTCTAACCCATTGCCTCCAGCGACCCCTAAGATGGCCACCGAATTTACAGGGTATCCATTTAACTGGCG
Source organism: Solibaculum mannosilyticum (assembly GCF_015140235.1). Taxonomy (GTDB): domain Bacteria; phylum Bacillota; class Clostridia; order Oscillospirales; family Acutalibacteraceae; genus Solibaculum; species Solibaculum mannosilyticum. Next base: position 2,150,680 of record NZ_AP023321.1, read on the forward strand.
TTCCATCAACCGATTGAGTTCCTGAAGCTGATATACTTTTTGTTCCGCCATGTGTCTTTCATATTGATCAAGAGGGACTTCCCTCCATGGATTTTTCATATCTGACACCTCACCATTTTCTAAACTTGTATAATTCTATTAAATTATCCTATTTGTATAATACAAGGCTAACCTTACGCTCTATTCTTTAACTAGGATTTTTGTCCTTATCTGCAGGCACAACTGGACAAATCTTTCCTACCTTTTATTGAAATTATAGCAAGAAGGTTTTACAAAAACAATTTATTTTGACCTTTTTCATTTGAGAATACTGTCGCCGTAAAAAACTATTGTTTTTTCTTATTTTGATTCATTTTCTCTGTCGGACATGCTCCTTTCTTGGGCTAAAAAGAGCAATTTTTTCACAAATTAAGTCTTTTTTCTGCCCCTGAAATTAATTGCTTTAAAAATACCTATCCGACTAAATTAAGGCAGTTTACTTCTTTTTCAAAAAATTCCCGTTTACAGCTAAAATATGACAAGAAAAAGGCACAGAGACCTATGTTCTGTGCCTTTTTCTCCAGCTACGATCGGGGATTCTCCCGGCTGCTGGAATCTATATAAAGCGAGCGGAGAAGCCGATCCGGCTACCCATGGCGCTCGACGCCCGTAACCGGTAGCAAAACCTATCCCAACCCGCGCAAGAACCAGCTGAAAACCGGACTTTGGGGATGACATACCTTACCGCCGACCACTGACGCTCGCGGGTTTTTCCGCTCTCTGTATCAGTGTATGCACCGGACGCCCTATGGCGACAAAAATGTTTCATCCCTATTTCCCCAAACTTGTGATTATCGCGCCATATTATACATTTAGTATTTTATCGGGAACGATTGTATTGATTTCTTGTCCCATTCTGCAGCCAAAAATGGAAAATACAGAAAATGTATTTTTGTTTAAAGTTCCATGTACTATTGAGTAGATGGCAGAATTTTGATGTTTCTTTTTCTCGTTCTATCGTATTTCCTGAAAAACCAGTAGATATATTCCTATATCCTGTTTTGAAACTGCTATTTTTAGAAATGCCGCTTGGACTAGCAGTCTATTGACAAAATAATTAAAATGATATAAAATTTTTTAAATTTTTTTGAATTCTCAGCTTTGAGAAGAAAGGAACAATCCTATGAAGAAGATCATGATTCGCATTCTGACCTTGGGCTTAGCCTGCATTATGGCCCTTTCCCTTGCTGCCTGCGGCTCCGACAACACTTCCTCCACTGCCAACGATAATTCTAAGGCAGCTGCCTCTCAGAGCAGTACCGCCGCCGAAAGCAGTAAGGCCTCTACCTCTTCCAGCGGCAAGTACGCCTCCATTGACGAGTATGTTAACTCTGATATTGTGCAATCCCAACTAGAGTCCCTGACGGGTTCTATGGAAGACAACAACATCGAGATGACCGTCACAGGTGAAGGCGATAGACTGATCTATGAGTATACTTATACCACTGATGTAGGGGATGTCGATACTGTTGTGTCGGTCTTAGAGCAAGGTCTGGAAGCCAATGCTTCTACCTTTGAAAAAGTTGCATCGAATCTCAAATTGACTGTGGATGTAGAAACACCGGTCGTGGTTGTGCGTTATCTGACAGAGGATGGTAAAGAATTATGCTCGCGTGAATTCTCCGCTGAATAAGACGGATTTTGAAAAAAAGGCTCCTTCCACACGGCAGGAGCCTTTTTTTCATTGTGCTCGCGTATTGTATTGCATTGATCTGCATCTTGAGAAATTGATCACAGGATAATATGAATCTGAATAAGGTTTTATTTTGAGAAATTTTGACTGATATAGAAGTCTATTGACAAAACAATTAAAATGATGTAAAATTTTTTTAAATTTTTTTGAATTCTCAGCTTTGAGAAGAAAGGAACATCCTATGAAAAAGATCATGATTCGCGTTCTGACCCTGGGCTTGGCCTGTGTTATGGTTCTGTCCCTTGCTGCCTGCGGCGGCGGCAAATTCTCCTCCATCGACGCATATGTTAAGTCCGATACCGTACAGTCTCAGTTAGAGACCCTGCTCGACTCTCTGGACGGCAGCGGCATGGAGATGACTGTGAAAGGCGAAGGCAACAAGTTAATCTATGAGTACACTTTTAATACGGATTTGGGTGATACCGATACCGTTGCAGCTTCTCTGGAACAGGCTTTGGATGCCAATGCTTCTACCTTTGAATCGGTCGCATCTGAATTGAAAAAAGAAGTAAATGTGGATAATCCTGTCGTGGTCGTCCGTTATCTGTCTGGTGACGGCAGTGAGTTGTGCTCCCGCGAGTTCTCCGCTGAATAAGGTTATCCTCTTAAAAGAAACAAAAAGCTCCTGCCCTAAGGCACCCGCTCATAAGGAAGTAATTTGATTGTCGCAGGGCGGCATGGCTGAAAGGTCATGCCGCCCTGCCTTTTCTTTGCCGTTCCACGGTCTGATCGTCGCCCGGCAGGTTAACTTCTCTGATGAAGTTCCAGATCAGTTCAATCTTTTGCCTGCGGTGGCCGCTGGACTTATCCGGCACATGGATGATGATTTTCTTTACAAACTCATTGACGATGGTGGGGGTCAATTCCCAGATACCCACATACTTTCGCACAATGACTGCAAAGCTTGCAAAATCGGCTTGATCCTGTTCAAAGGTTTCTACCGCTTGCCGCCATGCCTTGACCTGCTCCGTCAGTTCTTTTTGTTCTGCCTCATAGTCGGCAGAAAGTTTCAAGAACCGTTCATGGCTGATTGCCCCGCTGATGTCGTCCTCATAGATGCGTTTGAAAATACGGTCAAGTTCGGCAATACGCTTTTCTGCTTGGGCGATTTTACGCTTGCGCTTCTTGGCCTCTTTCTCCGCTTCTTGGAACCGTTGCTTTTTCGCCGCTTCCTCAAATGCCATGGCACCGTCAAAGAACAATGCCGTCACATCGAAAATCCGCTGTAACACAAACAATTTTAGCGTTTCTTCCCGGATAAAGTGGGCGGAACACGTTCCCGTATTGCTCTTATAATTGGAGCAGACATAGTGGTCTTGCTTGGGCGAAAAGCTGTTTGTCGTACAGAAATACAGCTTGTCCCCGCAATCCGCACAATAGAGCAAGCCAGAGAATAATCCTTGCTTCCCCGTCTTGCTGGGGCGGCGTTTGTTCTCCCGTAACTCCTGTACCCGCTCAAAGACTTGTTCGTCGATAATAGCGGGCTGGGTATTGGGGAAAATCCGCTGGTTCTCCGGGGCGTTATGCAGCCGCTTTTTCAGCTTGTGGGACTTGGAATAGGTCTTGAAGTTCACCGTGCAGCCGGTGTACTCTGGCCGCTCCAATATCCCCGCCACAGACTTCGGGCCCCATTGATACGGCTTCTCCGGCAGCGGCTTTCCGTCCCGTTGGGCGTAGTGAGCCTTGACAGTCAGGACGTGTTGGGCGGTCAACAGCTTGGCAATCTGCATGGGGCCTTTCCCCGCAATGCACAGGGCGAAAATCCGCTTCACGATCTCGGCGGCTTCCTCGTCCACGATCCATCTCCTTTTGTCCGCCGGGTCTTTCGTGTACCCGTAGGGCGGATTGGTGCAGAGGTGTTCCCCGGCGTTTCCTTTGGCCCGCATGACGGCCCGGATCTTCTTGCTGGTATCGCGGGCATAAAAGTCGTTAAACAGGTTGCGAAAAGGGGTAAAATCATTGTCCCCCTTGTCGCTGTCCACGCCGTCATTGATGGCGATATACCGAATATCGCGTTCAGCAAAGAAGCTCTCGGTATAATAACCAACTTTCAGATAGTCCCGGCCAATGAGGGACATATCCTTGACAATGACGGTTGTGACCTTTCCCGCCTCGGCCAGCCGGATCATCTCATTCCAGCCCGGACGGTCAAACGTCACCCCGGACACTCCATCATCAACGAAAAATGTCGGATTGGGGAAAGCATTATCGGTTGCATACTTCAAAAGGATTTTCTTCTGATTGGCAATGCTGTTGCTCTCGCCGTCCAGCGCATCCTCTTGGGACAGGCGGGCGTATAAAGCGGTGATGTTGTCGGGATAGTTGGTATTTGCTGTCATGGTTCATTCCTCCTGTAATGAACGTCCGCCAAACAGGTTGCTGTCCTTATTATACCGTGCTTTGTGGTCTTTGTCAGTATCCGTGATGGTTTCTGAACGAATGAGCCGTACCATTTTGTCGTAAAGCAGTTCTGTGCCGCCGCAGGAGGTTTCCACCTCGTATACGGTTCTGCCGATTGTATAGCACACGGTTTCTTGTAGCGGATTTCCTCTTTTCGGGAGATAATCGCTCTCTTGTACTTTTGATTTCTGTTCCATTCCATTCCCGTCCTTTCTGGAAGAATCACAACAGAGCAAGCATAGGGAGTGTGGCCACACTCCCGCAAAATCTCCATTTCCGGCAACCTGCCGGAGCGGAGATTTTTGTCTGTTGGGAACTTCCCAAACCCTTGTTTTTTGCTTCGCTAATAATACGTTTGCAAGGACGGAAATTGCCCGTTAAATTCTGATCATCCAATAAAATTCTGCTATATGAGGCCTGCTGACCTTGCGCTTTCTCATGGGAATTTGATAATCTGTCCTGCCTGCCCACCAGCCGTGCCGGAAAATCCTTGAAATAGTAGATTCTTCCCTCATTCTAAATGTGTAGCTGGACACCAAAAGATTTCATATTGCTTTCACATCGTTTTGGTATAATAGAAAAATATAAGGAGGGGTAAAATGGCTGTTTTATTGATTGTGGAGGACGATACTGCCACCAATGAGGCAATCTGTGAATATATGAAAACCGCAGGGCATATCACCCTGTCTGCTTTTGATGGAGAACAAGGCTTGCAGATCGTAAGGGAACAATCTATTGATTTAGTGGTTTTGGATATTATGCTCCCGAAGCGAACCGGTTTGGAGGTATTAAAAGAACTGCGCCAAACAAGCAACATCCCTGTCTTAATGTTGACCGCCCTTGATGATGAGCCTACTCAGGCAGCCAGCTTTGATGAAGAAGCGGACGATTACATTACCAAGCCCTTTTCCATGCTTTTGCTGGGGAAACGGGTGGCTGCCCTGCTAAGACGGTGCGGAAAAAGCCCGGAACTGAACCAAATCCAGATTGGGGATATTACGGTGGATTTTGGTGGCTACACAGCTTCCGGCCAGAATGGGCCGATTGACCTCACGCCAAAAGAGATCGACCTGCTGAAATTACTGGTGGAGCATAAAGGACTGGTGCTTACCCGGTCGCAGATATTGGATGAGTTGTGGGGATATGATTACCCCATCATAGACCGCACCATTGATACCTATATCAAAAATTTACGGAAAAAGCTGGGCCTTGATCGTATTATTACAGTAAAAGGCGTTGGCTACAAGTATGAGGAACAACCATGAGAAACTTAAAACTCTTTTCTAAAATTTTCTTATACACCTTTCTGGTTATGCTATTTGTAACCGTGATGGCCCATGTCTTTCTCTATGTACTTGCGCCTCAAATGACAGTAAGCACCAACCGTTTTGTGGAAGGGGCCATTATAGAAAGTGATGTGAACACCGGGATCTTAATAAAATCCGCCATCGGAAAAGCGCTGCCGGTATCCCTGTTCTTCTGCGTCATCATTTCCGCCGGGTGTTCTTTATTGTTTTCCAGAGCAATGACGAGGCCAATCAAACAGATTGCTGAAACAACAGAAAAGATGGAAAAGCTGGATAAGGCGGCAAAATGTATGGTGCATACGAAGGACGAAACCGGTGAGCTGGCCGCCCGCGTGAATAAGCTGTATGCCAGCCTGCTTTCCACCATTGAAAATCTGGAAGAAGAAAAGCGGAAAGTCAGTGAGGCGGAACAGTCAAAAATTGATTTCCTGCGGGCCGCCTCCCATGAACTGAAAACGCCGGTGACTGCCCTCAACGCAATTTTGGAAAACATGATTTTAGGTGTTGGAAAGTATAAAGACCGGGATACCTGCCTACTGGAGTGCAAGGAAATCACCGAACAGCTCTCCTTTATGATAAAAGAAATTCTGGATACCTCCCGGCTGGATTTTACACAGGAGAAAAAGTACGTAGAAACCTTTGACCTGTCGGATAGCCTTTCGGCAATCTGTGAGCCTTACCAGTTGATTGCAGCGACCAAAAAGATCGGCTTTTCCCTAAGCATACAAGGAAAGTGTCTTGTCCATACGTCAAGGAAAAGCCTTGAGCGAATCCTGTCCAACCTGCTTTCCAACGCGGTTTCCTACACAAATCCGGGACACAAAATTTCCGTTGTACTGACCGAACGCCAGATAAAAATTGAAAATGAGTGTACGCCCATCCCGCCGGAAAAGCTGGCCTATGTATTTGAGCCATTCTACCGCCCGGATTTTGCCAGAGACAGAAAGGACGGAGGGAATGGGCTGGGGTTATATATTGTAGATATACTGTCAAAGGCCTTAGAATTGCCCTATCAATTTGAGGCGTCAGAAAATCCGCCGGGAATGTGCTTTACCCTTTTCCTATCTTGAAAATGCTCTCCCTTGTGGGGAGGTTTTTCATTTTATACGCTGTTTCATACTGATTCCATATTGGAGTGCTATCCTATCAGCGTTGCAACACATATCCCAATGAAATGGAGGCCATTCTATGAATTTTATGAATCGAGCATGGCTGTACATCATCCGCAAAAGAGGCAAAAGTATTCTTCTCTTTATTATTTTGCTGGTGATGGCAACCTTTGTATTGACCGCTCTGGCTCTTGGAAACGCTTCTAAATCTGCCCAGCGTGATTTGAGGCAAAGCCTCGGTGGGAGTTTCCTTATCGGCTTTGACTACACAGAGAACAACCCCTATTTGAAGGTGGAAAGCGTGAATGGCGGAACCCTGATGTATTCCACCCAACAGATCAGCCCGGAGCTGGTAGAGCAAATCCGGGGAATTGAGGGGATCAAGGAGTGCGGCGCCACGGTGGAGGGGCTGGCGGCTTTCCCTTCTCTGAAACTGTTCACTGGCAATATCCCCATTGAGGAAGAATTTCGTGAATCCTCAAAAATACTAAGCACATGGAAAAGCGAAGAGCTTACCCGGTTTACTTCCGGGCAGCTTACGCTGACAGAGGGGCGGCATATTCTGCCGGACGATAAAAACAAGGGGCTTATCAGCAAAGATCTTGCTGATAAAAATGGCCTGAAAATTGGCGATAAAATCCAAACGGACAAAGGCGTGGAGATTGAAATTGTGGGCCTGTTCTCTCCAAGAGAAATCGAAGGCATCAACGATCAGGTGACAACCTACGATAAAATACAAAATCTCATTATCACCGATCTTGCCGCTTTAGTGGCTTATGAAAATGGCCCTGCAATCCAAGGATTTAATGAGCTGACAGTATCAGTAGACGATCCGCAGAACATGGAGGAAATCATTTCTAAAGTAAAGGGCATCTCCGGTGTGGACTGGAAGGGATTCTCTTTTCTGGTTGACAACGAGGGCTATGAAAAAGCTGCGTCCTCTTTGGAACAATTATCGGAGCTGGTATCTACCATTTTGATTGTCGTGCTGATTGTTAGCATTGCCATCCTCTCGCTCATTCTAACCATGTGGGCCAGAACCCGAATCCATGAAACTGGCGTACTGCTCTCTGTGGGGATCAGCAAGTTGTCGATCTTAGGACAGTATATTGCCGAGGTTTTACTCATAGCAGTGCTGGCATTTTCCATTTCTTATTTTTCCGCCAGTGCCATTGCGGGGCAGATGGGAAACGTCTTGCAATCCGAGCAGGCTGTAACCGAGGTGCAGCAGGAGAATGGCTTATCTACCGGAAGCCGTGGTGAAGCCGGAACAGACACAGAAGATCAGAAAATAGAAACCCCTAAATTACAGGTTCGCGTACAGTTTGAGGAAATGGGGCTTCTATTCCTGCTTGGGATCGGAATTGTAACGGTATCCGCTGGAATTTCCTCGATTTCCGTAATGCGGTTGAAACCGCGAGAGATTCTATCAAAAATGAGTTGAGAAAGGTGGTAACGATATGAAAAAAGCATGGAAATTGTTTCCCATATTCTTTCTTCTGGTACTGTTGTTCACTGGGTGCACCCAGCAGGAGAACAAAGCGGACGAAACGCAGGAGCAGTCTGGTGCGCCCATAATAGATTATGAGGTACCGGATAAAGTAAAGGACTATGATTTTAACTATGAATTTGTGCCCGAAGGTGAATAGGAGGTGCCTCTATGGGAATTTTGGAACTGCAAAACCTAACATACTCTTATGACAAAAAGAAGAAGGTGTTAAGAGGGATCAACGCGCAGATGGAGGCCGGAAAGATGTATGCCATTCTCGGCCCCTCCGGCTGCGGCAAGACAACGCTCCTTTCCCTGTTGGGCGGTCTGGACAGTCCCACAAGCGGGAGTATTCTGTTTGAAGGGAAGGATATTGTACAGTCCGGATTAGCAGGACACCGGAAAAAGAATGTTTCGTTTATCTTTCAGAGCTACAACCTGATTGATTATATGACCCCGCAGGAGAATGTCCGGCTGATTTCCAAAAAACCGGCATTTCCGTTTCTGGAACGGCTGGGGTTGACGAAGGAAGAAGCAAGACGAAACGTGTTGAAGCTCTCCGGTGGCCAGCAGCAACGTGTAGCCATTGCGCGGGCACTGGCCAGCGAAACTCCGGTGATTTTGGCTGACGAGCCTACTGGCAATCTGGACGAAGAAACCGCTCAGGACATTACAGAAATCCTTAAAGAGAGCGCACATCAGATGAATAAATGTGTGGTAGTAGTCACCCACTCGAACGAGTTGGCAAAACAGGCGGATATGGTATTCCGATTGAAAAAAGGTGAATTGAGCTTGGAACAAAACAGGAAATCTTCATAATATTTTTGCAACTGAAAGATTTGTCTTTCCTAATGTGTCTGAGTTGAAAGACATAGTGGTTATCTGCCGGACAACGGCAAAAGAAAAAAGCCATCGTGCAGCAGCCGTATTGACACGCCTATTTTACTTTGCGGTGGCTTTGAACAAATCAAAGCCGCCGCTTTCCTTTTGCCCGGCGTAGGATCGGTGGCCCACGGAGGGAGCCGCCATGAAGCAAAAAGCGTTTCGACAGAATACGACGGGGTATGTACCGTTAAAAAAAGCCCGTCCCCGGCAACGGGGACGCGCGGCCACGAATATGAACTATACCATGTAAATCAACTGCCTATTGTTTCTTCTTTCACCCGGTGGGTCTATGACCTGCCGGGCGAAATTTGTTGTTTTTTGCGGTTCTTCGGTGCGGGCCGGGGCCGCTATATTGCTGCCAGTGAAAGGAGTGGTATCAGCAGCTTTATCTTTTCACTCTCCCGCAGATTGGGGGTGAGAAGATGAACGAATACACCTTTGAGTATGTGGAGCGGAACCGGCTGGATACTTTCTGTAAAACGGTTTTACGCAACAAGGCCAGAAAATACCTGTCGGAGCTGGCCCGCCGCCGTGACCGGGAAAAGCCGCTGGACACCTTGCCGCAGGCGGAAATGGACAGACTCTGTACGCTGGATGAATACCCCAGCGACAGCTTTACATTCTCGGCCTTTGGCTATGACCTACATATCCGGGACGAACTGGTGGCCGGAGCCTTTGCTACTTTGCCGGAGCAGGAACAGCAGATTTTAATTCTGCGCTTCGTCGCGGCTATGGCGGACGGCGAGATCGGCGGCCTTGTGAGGATGTCCCGCAGCGCCGTCCAGCGTCACCGCACAAAGACTTTGAACAAACTGCGGCAGAGATTGGAGGGCAACGGAGGAAGGAACGCAAAATGAAGCAGCCCACATTCCACGGCAGGGTGCTTCTGCCCCTGTCTGACTTTGCAGAGGCCCGCGCTGGTGATCCGCTTGCAATGGAGCGCATCTTACGATACTATGACGGGTATATAAACAAGTTGTGTACCCGGACGCTCTACGATCTGGACGGTACGCCTCATGTGCGTGTGGACGAGCACATAAAACATCGGTTGCAGGCAAAACTGGTAGAAGCCATCATAAACAGGAAATAGCAAAGACAAGGGAAGCCGCCAAGGGTCAAGATGAACGCTCCGCGCCCTTGACGGCTTCCTCCGTCTTTGCTGTATGGTAATCAAGCGGATGCAAGCAGAAATCTGCTTGCGCCCGATGTTACGGGGACTTTCTGGCGTGGTTGGATAGCCGGAAGTATCTTACCATTCTTACCATCGCCAATGCAGTGTGAAATGCGTAGAAAACCGGCATGCCATTTCATTGCAAAACAGCGCGCCGGTTCATTTTAGCAACCTCGTTTGTCAGCCGTTAAGTTAGTGTGTTTTTGATACTTCCTTATCGATGTTCTTCCAAGGCAGGAGCTTTTTTATTGTGTTGTGTAATATATTAGCCCAGCATCTTTAAGATGTCGGCCTTGGGATGAACCCCCACAGAAGTGCTAACCACTTGGCCGTTCTTAAACAGGATCAAGGTGGGGATGCTCATAACGCCATACTGCTGTGCCAGTTCCGGCTCTTCATCCACATTGATCTTGACGACCTTGACCGAACCGCTCTTTTCCTCCGCGACTTCGTCCACGATAGGGGAGAGCATCCGGCAAGGACCACACCAGGAAGCCCAAAAATCAGCCAGTACCGGCTGTGCTGAGGAAAGTACCTCTTGATCAAAATTATTTTTATTCACAGAAACAACAGACATGCTGCATTCTCCTTTCAATTGATGGAATGTTTTGATTTAATGGATTTAGTATACCCTGATTTTGCCGTCTTTTCCGTGACTATATCACACTATTTGTCTAGGATTTTCAACAGTGGTTTTATTGGGATCTATGAAATGCAAAAAGGTCCCGGAAAAAATCCGGGACCTGATGGCAAAACGCCATTGTTGCATATGCAAGATCGAAATTTTCCAAATGTCTCCTGTTAACGTTTGGAGAACTGAGGAGCACGGCGGGCGCCTTTGAGGCCGTATTTCAATCGTCTGAGCGATGATTTTCCTTGATATTCCGGGCTTTTTTGAGCCTCGGCCCCTCGGTTGTCCTATTCCTTAACCAAAAAACAGGCCACTTTTACGAGGGGACAGCTTGATGAAATGCAGAATTTACTACATCGAATAGCTGTTCTGGTTTATTATACTTTACTCTTGCATAGATGTCCATAGTTGTCTTGCTGTTCTCATGTCCGGCAAGGTACTGGACCGTCTTGGGGTCAACACCTGCATACAGAAGATTGGTGATGTAGGTATGCCGCAGCAGGTGCGGTGTCACATCGAAGTCCAGGCTATACACAATGTTGGGATTGTTTTTCTGATGTCCTCCCAGACTCGGCTGAACAGTGTACTTGATGCTCTGTCCGTTCACATACTTATAATAGGTACGCTCCTTGGTAGACCGAACAACGATGTACTGCCAGACACGTTTGAACTGCGAATATGACAAGGGCTGTCCCTCACTATCGGCAATCACATATTCCGATTTGGAGGCAGCCTTGGCTTCCCGCAGACAATTCACAAGGCATTTGGGAATGGGAATATCCCTTCTTGCTGCTTTCGTCTTAAGCGTTGTAGAGATAACCGGTCTGTTATGCTCTGATCGCCATGCGCGCCGCACAGAGATATATGGAGTGGGTGCATCGAGGAACACACAATCCCATTGCAAGGCGAGAGCTTCTTCTCGGCGCAGACCGGCATATAAGCCGATCATGGTAAACAGATACGGCGGAAGTCCTTTGACGGTTTCCAGCAGCACTTCCACCTGCTGGTCTGTCAGCGAATCTTTCTTTTGGGTCGGTTTCCCTCCTTTTGCCGAAATCCCCTCACACGGATTGTATTCCAGCAACTGGCTCCGCTCTGCCGAGTAAAAAATGCACTTGAGGAGCATATTCACCGTATTGTGCAGGCTCTCGGACTTATTGGACAATGGGATCAGCGCCAGACGAATATCATCCGCTGTTACTTCCTCCATATACATATCTCCCAAAGGCTTGATAATGTAGTTCTTCATATTGGAGGCGTAGCCCTTCAGTGTAGCCGGCGACACTTTTGCGGATTGCATCAACAGCCACTTCTCACAATACTCGGCCACAGTAGGATGCTCCCGGTGGAAGATGATCTCCGCTACCTGGCGTCTCGCCTCCTGCTCTTTATCGTACAGTTCCTCGCAGGTAGTCCCATACAAGCTCACCTGCTTGCCGTCTGCGTCCAGAATCCGGGTTCTGTAATACAGGACACCCTTTCGTGTGACGGTTCCATATTGAGGTATGTTTTTTTTCTTCTTTGCCATAATTAATTTCCTTTCTCGCGTGGTGATGTATCTACACCTCCTTTTTATCAGAGATTTCAAATTGAATCAAAGATACGGCCAAGGAAAAACTAAGAGCGAGACATCCTTGTCTCGCTCTTACTTCATTTTCTGAATTGTTCGGAACTTACACAGCGTCCCATAAGTCAAAGGCACAGCCCATTGCTTTGACAAGATCATCCGGCCTGTTGTATTTGACCTTTGCGTAAATGTCCATCGTGATTTTGCTGCTTTCATGGCCCGCCAAATATTGTACCGTTTTGGGGTCCACCGAAGAATGAATCAGATTGGTGATGTAGGTGTGCCGCAGCTGATGCGGTGTCACTTCAAAATCCAGGCTATATACCACATGGCCGTTATTCCTGGCTTTTTCTCCAAGTTTCGGGTAAAGCATATATTTTACATACTTTCCGTCCACAAGTTTTCTGGCCATTCTCGGCTTTGCAGTCCGCGTCACAATATACTGCCACAGCCGCTTAAACTGTGTATAGGATAGCGGATCACCGTCCCGATTGGCAATCACATAATCCGAAGTGGATTTTTTCTTTGCATCTTTCAGACATTCAACCAGACAGACCGGGAGAGGAATGTTTCTTTGTGCCGCTTTGGTCTTTAGCTCGGTAAGAATGACCGGCCTGTTATGTTCTGTGTGCCATGCCCGCCGTACCGTTAAGTACGGAGCCTCTGCATCCAGATACACAGAATCCCATTGCAGCGCCAGGATTTCTTCCCGGCGCAGACCGGCATATAAACCGATCATCACAAATACATAGGGCGGCAAATCCCGGATCGTGTCCAAAAGCCGCTCAACCTGTTCATCCGTCAATGCCTGTCTTTCTTCCTGGGGAACTCCTCCCTTTGCATCCAGGTATATGGTCGGGTCCTCGTCAATCACATGGCTCTCCTTGGCCGCCCGGAAAATGGACTTGCAGAGAATCACCACAGACTTATAAACCGAAGCCGACTTCTTGGAAACAGGTACGAGGGCAAGTTGGATGTCATCCAGGGATACATCAGCCATTCTCTTGTCTCCCAGCCCTCCAATAATGTGCCGCCGCACCTTAGAGGTATAATCTGTCAAGGTGGTGGCCCGAACATGGACGGACTGCATCAGCAGCCACTTCTCACAGTACTCAGCAACCGTAGGCGATCTTCGACGAAACGTAGTACTGTCAATCTGCTCTAACGCCTCCAGTTCCTTGTCATAAAGCTTTTCGGGCGTCTTTGCATAAAGCGCCACTCTGTTTCCATCCGAATCTTCGACTCTGGTTCTATAATATTCAATGCCGTTAAGCACGACCGTACCATATTGAGGAATTGCCCTTTTTCTTTTTGCCAATTCCGTCACCTCCTAAGAATAATGTCCAGCGCTGTACCTTTGTTTTATCAGACATATTAGGTTCCAGCAAGGATACGGAACAGCTCAAGCTCGGACACTTCGCAGCTTGCGGTATGTAGCGCTTTTTTCCACTGGCTTTGCACGATGGGTGCATTTTGCGATATACTCCTGAAGGCCAGCATCTGTAAAGTACACGCAACCATTTTGCACATACTGAACATAGGAAATTAGCCCACTGTTTCGAGCTGCATCCAAAGTGGCAATGCTAATCCCCAGTAATTTGGCAGCCTCTTTCCGCGAAATCAATTTTTCCATAGGTGGTCCCCCTTTCTGTCAAAGATGTGGTTGTTGCTTTCAAAATCACATGAATGCGCTGGCAACCGAAGCTGCCAGCGCATGGTATCTGACTTTGAAAAATTTACTCGCCACATTTGCCACGCACCCCTGGCGATGGGGACATTCCGGTCTCCGCTGGCGCGGCTGTCATAACTCCACAGCGTCGTTTTACTCGTGCGCCGCAGAGTTCCCCCCAAGTCTTTAGGAGGCCGTGAGGAAGTATCTTTAACCCCTATGCAGTCATCGCGCCCTGAAATGCCACTTTCGGGTATCAGGCTGACGTGGATCGCTCGGAACAGTCCTATTCATCACCTCCTGGGGCTGTCCATCTTCGCGGCGTGCCTGATTCGCTCGTACATAGGTTATGTACCGGAAATGCCGTCTATGAAATTGTCAAGCTCCACATTGGGAGAATGTTCTTCCCTCAATGGGTAGGCACTGATACGCTTCATTTGTTAAGTGTTATTCAAAAATTTTTTTATTTTTTTAAATCTTTGTGCAACAGCACTTCTGGAACAATGCCAAAGACGTGCTACATCAATTTGACGATAACCATCCACAAAAAGTAATGTCAATAGCTCCAAATCTTTCTTCGACAGCTTCTTCAATCTCAACAGTAGTTGTTCGTTTTCCACCGAAGCCAACCATCCATATCGCGTTTGATCAATCTTATCAACATCCCATTGATAAGATAACGATGCAAACTTTCGGAACAGCTGTGATTGACCACATACTTCATCATATTGTTCACAAGGTATTGGTTGCGTATGGTTTTGAAAAACCCTTTGACTGCAAAACCATGCCCAGTCATATTCTTTCATGGCAGCAATCTGTTCTTCGCTCATCCCTGCATCACAATACTCAACTTCTAAACGCTTCCATCTACTATCAAACTTCTTTTTCTCATATCCATAATTAAATCCCATTATTAACCTCCTGTAGATTCAATTTGCAAAATTCACCATGCAAACTAAAATCAGGAGGAGATCGACAACGAGAATCTCTGGGTTGTTTTCCATCCCCAGAAACAAAAATGCCAGCTGATCTTAAGGACCAGCTGGCATTTTTATTCGCGCACAAAGAAAACGCATTATTAAGATTTTATAAGTACAACAAGTATACCAAGCACAATTCGATACCAACCAAACACCTTAAAATCATGTTTTTTGATAAAGTTCATTAGGAATTTAATTACTAAGACAGATACCGCAAATGCCACAGCCATACCGAGAACAAGAGCGAGCAGTTCTGCACTTGTAAATTCAAACCCGAATTTTAACAGCTTAAAAGCACTTGCTCCAAGCATAGTAGGTACTGCGAGGAAAAAAGTAAACTCTGCTGCTGCCACTCGTGAAACTCCTATGAGTAAAGCACCTATAATCGTTGCTCCCGACCGTGATGTGCCGGGTATAAGTGATAACACTTGAAATGCCCCTATCAAGATTGCTGTTTTATAGCTGATGTCAGAAAGTGCCATAGTAGTAGGAGTACGCTTTTTATTCCAATTTTCTATGAGAATGAATAACAAACCATAAAAGATTAACATGATTGAAATCACAATGGGGGTTTGGAGGTAAGCATCCAAATAATCATCAAATAGAATCCCCATAATAGCTGACGGTACACAAGCTACCGCAACCTTGAACCACAACGAGAAAGTATCCTTTTTAACAATTGACTGTGCTTTGTTCTTAAATTGAAAGGGAAACATCTTGTTCCAAAACATTACAACCACTGCGAGTATAGCTCCAAGTTGAATAACAACAAAAAACATTTCTTTAAATGCTTCGCTCATATTAAGTGTGATAAATTCGTCCACAAGAATCATATGTCCTGTGCTGCTGATAGGTAGCCACTCAGTAATACCCTCAACAATTCCAAGAAAAATAACTTTTAAAATTTCTATAAAATCAAGTACCATTATTTCAAATCCTCCTTTTTAAAATGATGAAAGGTCATAAGAAAACCAACTGCTGATACAAGAATAATAATAGATACAGACAGCAGTGTAGGATAGCCGGTACTCTGAAGTTTACCCTGCACCAAGAAATAGGTGGCTGTCCACGGATACAACGCTCCCCATTCTTGATTTGAAAGTGCGGCACTTCCCATGACAATCACGGCAGAGCCAATCATCGGGGCGACAAATCCTTTTGTTTTCATAGCAACAAACACAAAAGGAGAAACTGTTAAAAACATCAGGATACTGCCAAACAAAAACTTGGGGAGCCATACTATTGCCACTAGTAAGCTATATCCCTCCAATGTAAAGACAGCGTCATATAGCCCACAAACGATAAATATACCTGCCCATGTTACAAGGGTTAGCATAACAATCCAAAGAAGCAGGGTGCAAAATTTTCCAATTAATAGTTTTGTCCTTGAAATGGGTATGGGCAATATGGTTTTGAGGGTGCTTTCTGTGTACTCTCTGCTAAACAAGTAAGCTGCAATTGCCACATATATCATAATGTTTACCAGCAGCATGATATACAGTACACTGTCGCTGTATATGTCAGACAAGGTAAAGATAATCTCCGGCTTATCAAAATGTGTTTGCAAGGCTTCTATTAACATCAAAAGTGGGGTAGATAATACCCCTGCCACACTAATTAGCACCATTTTTGAACGCTTTAGTTTTAATAATTCACAAGAAATAAGATTAAGCAATACCGCCACCTCCAATCAGTTTAGAAAAGTAGTCCTCTAAGTTTTCCTCACTATCATTTATCCTTGTCACGAGCAGTCCATTTCGTGCAAATTCTCGATTGATTTCTCCAACACTTTGGCTAAAGTCATAAATTCTCACCGTACCGTCCTGCACTGTAAAATCCGTCATGTGGTAGTGGTTTTCTAAAATCTTTCCGGCTATCTCACTGTCAGATAAATCAAATTGAATGTATTTTCGATTCCTTTTGTGAAGCTCGGATATATTCACTTCCTCTACTAAATGCCCCTCGTGCATAACGCCGATAATATCTGCTATCTGTTCAATCTCGCTTAAAACATGGCTTGAGATAAAAATGGTAATGCCATGATTGTGACTAAGTTCAGATAAAAATGAGCGTATTTCAACTATTCCAATGGGGTCAAGTCCGTTAATCGGTTCGTCAAGTATTAAAAGCTCCGGCTCGTGCATAATGGCGGCGGCAATACCAAGCCGTTGCTTCATTCCGAGGGAATAATCGGAAAAGACTTTTCTTTTCTCCTTATGCAGCCCCACAACTTCAAGAGCTTTTTCTACTCCACTTTTAGATACTCCCCCTCGCAGTTTAGCGAGAATTTGCAAATTCTCATACCCTGTTAAATTACTGTAAAATCCCGGTGTTTCGATAATAGAGCCTACTTTGCTATAAAGGGTATGGATATTTTCCTTATAGTTTGTGCCAAACAAGCGTACCGTTCCCTCCGTTGGGAAAGCAAGCTGCAACATCATTTTCATTGCTGTGGTTTTGCCTGCTCCGTTTCTGCCGAGCAAACCATAAATTTTGCCCTTTGGCACATGAAGATT
Source organism: Solibaculum mannosilyticum (assembly GCF_015140235.1). Taxonomy (GTDB): domain Bacteria; phylum Bacillota; class Clostridia; order Oscillospirales; family Acutalibacteraceae; genus Solibaculum; species Solibaculum mannosilyticum. The sequence goes on from NZ_AP023321.1 coordinate 2,168,136, forward strand.
TACCTTATCGACAACGGTGGCTGTTCCGTATCGCTTCGTAAGATTTTCTGTTTCAATGATATAATCCATATTTGATTCTCCTTTCCGTGGGTTGCTGTTCTTGTTTTCGCTGACCACAATCTTATTATCCACGAGTATTGCATAGAAGCCAAGAAATCTACCGTCACAATGCCGACACAATAGATGTCAGCACGAAAAAAGCTCCGACACTTATCGTGTCAGAGCCTATTTTAAAGGGTTTATGGCATTTTACTTTGTTTGGGTTTGCTTTATCCAGACAAATATTTTAGCAACAAATAGCAGAAACATAAGGGCGGTTACATAGGGTTGTCTTGCCGCAGCGAAGAAGCAGATAACAAGCGTACTCAGCACGAGAGAGCATTTTGTGATTATGTTGCTCCATGATTCCTTTTCAAAACAAACACACATCAGTTTCGCTATCCCAAGTGCAATCAAAACAATAAAAACAATCCAATAGATTGCAAGATATATTGGGGTAGTGTCTGTAAATGAAAGTAGATTGACAGAATAAATATATCCGTCAACAAGGTTACCATACAACGGCAAAAGTATAAAAGTAACCGCCATCATATCTAATATTCCATAAATGAAACTGTAAATTTTTTTCAAGTTGGAACGATTTTCAGTTTCGGCAAGTGTAATCAGTTCTTCGCCCGATAGCAGTTCATCTATGGTCACAGAAAAGAATTTAGAAATACACTTGAGCGACTCAATGTTAGGGTAACCCTTGCCGCTTTCCCATTTTGAAATGGCTGTTCTTGATACATATAATTGCTCCGCAAGTTGTTCCTGCGTTAAGTTCTTTCCAGTCCTAAGCTGTTGTAGCTTTTCATTAAATTCCATGATTCTCCTCCTGTTTGTTCCTTGTTTTCATACGTCCATCAACGGGTTTTTCTGCATCTTTTGGTATCATCCATGCACGACCAAATTTTTCAGTTCCGTCAATGCGATTTTCCTCACATAATTTTTGTATCCGTCTTTCCGATATGCCCCATTTTTCAGAAGCGGCTTTCACAGAAATGTAATTCATAATATCAACTTCCTTTCGCAAAGAGTATATAATTATTATATACGGAATGACGAATAATAGCAAGTTTCTCTCCACTAATACGAAATTATACACTACTAAACATAAAATCATACTTCGTTCAAATATCATCACCCGAAATGTACAATGATATAGGATGATATTAAAATGTACCAAGATGAAAGAAAACTTGATTTTAAGCCGTTAGGTATAGCGATAAAAAAAGCTCGGGAAGCAAAAGGGTGGACACAGGAATATCTTGCCCAACTGGTAGACCTTACGCCACGCTCTATTATGTATATAGAGAACAGGGGGCAGCACCCAAGGCTTAACAAATTTTATCTCATTACTACCTTGCTTGACATCTCTGTAGACCAGTTCTTTTTTCCATGCAATGAAGATGGCGACAACAATCGCCGCAAACAAGTTGATGTACTGTTGAATGATATGGAAGAAAAGGAGCTTATCGTGATGGAAGCTACGGCTCAAGGCTTGAAAAAGGCAAGAGAAACTGCGGAATAATTAACGCTGTTTTCGTAAGCCAAGCCAACTGAAAAAAGTGCGACACCTACACAGGCTATCGCACTTTTTAGGTTATTTTTTTATTCTCCACACAAATCATAAAGCTGTTCACATCGGTTTTGAATATCTAAGATTTCTGTTTCGGTTAAACTCCTGCGGTTATGAGTAAGTTGTTGCTCTAAAAAATCACGATAGCCATCAAGTAAGGCATCCCGTAAAAGCTCGGGGGCTTTGCAATGTTCCACACCAAACCATTGCTCATCTTTTTCATCCCAAATCATAACGGTGTATCCTCGCTTAGTGTTCACCACCTCCAAAACACTATCTTTATTTAGGTAATCGTTGAATACTTCTAAAACCTTTTCAAAGGTCATCATTTTATCAGCCCTTTCATATTTTAGGTGCTTATATGTAAGTAGTTTATATACTTATTACGACTATGATAATAAAAGTAAATCATCGTGTAAAGGATACGGATATTGTTTGCGAACAAAAGTGGCAAGCAATGCCGGTGTTAATACACTCGGCCCACAGAGGGAAAAATCCTGACGTGATTTCCCCCTCTGCTTTGCTTGTTGAGGGCAGCGCCCCCAAGCCCCTTTGAACGCAGAATTTCATTCTGCGGCTACGCGTCCGATGGACGCTTATGACCATGACCGGCTTACCGCTGGCCGTGGTCTTTTTCTTGTTCTTTTTTCTGTTCCTCATCCATTTTCAGCAGCCGATCCACATTGGCCTTTGCCGTCAAAAGTTCCCGCATTTCCTCACGGGAACGCCGGTACTCGGCGTAGGTTTTCTTCTTTTCCTCCAGCAGTTTGGCATACTCAGATTGCAGGTCTTTGACCTTGGGCAGCTTCTTCACTCCCATCTCATCAAAGGCATTTTTTGCCGCCTGATGGAGCAGAATTTCTTGCTCATGTTCCTCCCGAAATTTTCGGGAATAACCGGCCTTGCGATAGGCAACATAGGTCTCGCGGGTCTTGGCATAATTAACGATATGGGTACGCAGGACGGCGATCTCTGCCATGCGTTTCTCCGTCGCCTTAATCTGCGCTGACAGCTCATTGTGATGGGCGGTAGCCGCCACCGCTTTTTCTTCCAGCTCTGTATAGTCCAGTAGGTGATGTTCGGTAAGAAAATTCACGGTCTGCGCCATCTGTTTTAAGTTAAAAACCTTGGCCCAGCGTGCATATCCAGCACCTTTCCCGGCCTGCAATTTTGCCTGAATATCCACCAGCAAATTGACCTTGGGTGGCTCCGGCTGCACGGTGGATTTCTTGCGGGGCGTGTGCTGCTTTTCTCCAGCCAGCACCGCACGGATTTCTGTTTCGCTGTACCCGGCTCCCAGCTTGTCATCCATACGGGCTACATTCTTCCAACCGGGAGCTTTAAGGCGGATTGCTTTCCCGCGCCGAGATACCTCGCAGCCCATCTCGGAAAGCAGTTGCAGAAGTGTGTCAAAGTCTGCTGGCTTTTGCTCCAGCGCCCGGTCAATCATCACCCGTAGCTGTTCCCGATGGGAGGGCTTGGCTTGTTCGCCCAGCCACTTGTTGTAGCTTTTTCCGTGGGGCTTGGGGTTCTCCACAATGGATAGTCCGTTCTCGATACAAATGGTGTCACTTAAACGTCGAACAGCTCTGGTGCTTCCCCAAAAGTTACGGAACTTCCGGTCACAATCCATATTGACCGCCGACCAGATGATGTGATTATGAATATGCGATTTGTCGATGTGGGTGCAGACCACAAAGGAATGATTGCCTTTGGTGAACCGCCTGGCAAATTCTATGCCCAGCCGGTTGGCTTCCTCCGGTGTGATCTCTCCGGGCCTGAACGACTGGCGCACATGGTAGGCGATCACATCATCTGTACCGCGCACTCGTCCGGTGGCGGCAATATACTGCCGCTTTGCCAACAGAAACTCTGCATCAGCAGTGCGGCTGTCACATCCATAGCTGGTAATCAATTTTCCGTTGTCGGTCTTTTGGGGATTTGCCACATAGTCAATAATATCGCTGATGGCACGGCTCTCAGTCCGACCCTTGCCGATATGCAGCGGCATGATGCGTGTGGTTGCCATAAGGGAGACCTCCTTTCCAAAAAAGAAACGGCCTGCATGGTGCAGACCGCTTTTGTTATTCTATTAAATCGTCCTCATCGAGAAAATCAAAATTGTCCTCGATGTCCTCTAACCGCTTCGGAGGAAACCTCATCTCGTATTGTTCTTTTGCCAGCGCACGAACTTCCCGGCGCTTATCTTTCATTCGGTTCTTCAGCCAGGAAATCTGCTCCTTTGATAATCTCCATGGGAGATTCAGCAAGCGGTTTATTGTCATTTGCTCCGCTTGCTTCTCCGGCGGCAAAGAAGCACAGGATTTACAGACGTGCGCCGCATGACCTTTGCCGGAAAATTTTTCATTAGCCTTATATTCTCCGCAGACTTTACAATAATGGCCGTGCTTCTTCATAGGCTCGATTCCTTTTCACTGAGAGCGTATAAACTGCGCACCGCCCCCATGATGATGTTCCACTCCAGATCTGCCGCATAGGAAAATTTTTTGCGGTACGATTCCCAAAGTTTCTGCATAACCGAGCTGTTCTCCACTTCCTCAAAAACTTCGGCAGCTTCTGCAAGATGTCGTTCTGTCCCGCGTTTGTGAGCAGTGGCCCGCAGCGCATCATGGAGAATCTGAGGGTCCAATGTATTCCCATGCAGCTGTTCCAGAATATAAATGTCATAGAAATCTCTCATGCGGGTGTTGGTGGTAGTTCTGGTAATGATCGTTTCCAGCTTTTCGGCCAGAACCGTTTCCAGATTGTACGCCCAAATATCAATGGAGCGATCTTCCAGCATCAGCTTGAAAGAGTAGCGGATCTCCCTGGGGGTAATGGCATCCCCTGTGGAAATGTCAATCTTCAAAGGCGTCACCACACCGTCAAAGGTTGTAGTCATATTTACGCGAATCCCCGGATATTCCGCCTCATCCATAATCTCCGAAATACTTTTCAGCTGGAATTTGACGCCATCATCAAGCGGGACACTCACAATAGCGGAAATCAAATTCTCTATGTCCTCCACATTGACATTGGCTCCTTTTACAGTAGCGTCCAAATCCATCGTGGAACGGGCATCCAGACCAACCATAGCCGCTACCAGCATACCGCCTTTCAGAATAAATTTGTCACGATATTCAGAAAGGGAGATACGCTCCAGAAAACGCTCCATCATGTAGTTCCGCATCAAGAGCTGGGCGTCCGCAGATTTTTTTCTGGAAAGATTGCGGATCAGATCCTTCAACTGCCTTGCTGTTTTTATCATAAAAGCACCTCCAAATACTGCCGCAGAATTTTTTCTACCCGGAACATACCGGCATACCGCATCAATGTCCGCAGGTCTTTGTCTTTTCTTCTGGCATACATCTTTAATGCCCCTTGAAAAGTCTGCATCTCCATGTTGTTCCTGCTGCGGAGCAGGTCGCAGATGGTGCGCTCCAGGTCATAGACAGGAACTGTATGCCCAAATGGTGTCTGAGCCGTTGTCAGGCCCACCCCATGCAGTTCCGCCTTAATGGTGAATACCTGTACGCCCTCTGCTTTCAGCTTGGAGGGATTATATCCGGTCTTGACTGTGACCGTATATTCCAGCGGCTCGCGGTCTGTCAGATCGTGAAAAAATAAAGCTGTCTCATGGGAAAACACTGCCTGTTCGACCCGCAGATGAAGTAAGTACATGGCATCGACCCAGGCATCCTTGGAAAGATAAATTCCATGCGCGACCCGCTCCAATTCCCGTGAGTGCACATAATCATAAAAAACAGGCTTAGAAATACCAGCAGATACTACTTGAGCTGTTCGCAGCATCCCATCCTGTGTTTCCAGCAGCTGATCCAGCTGTTCAAATTGTCCCACCGTACCACTTCCTTTCACACTAATATTATAAGCAATATTAGTTCAAAAGTAAAGTGATGAAAATTCGGCATAATTTTACCGACAGCTTAACGTTCAACAGTTTTGGAAATATGAAGTGGCAGCAAAATAGACAACCTCAGCTGCCCATTTCATCACGATATGAAATAATCTGCTTCTTTTTCTGTTTGGCACACCGTAACGTTGTGGCTGCTCCGCCCCAATCATGGAGAACATAGGCCACCACTACATCGGCGGACTCTACCATCCAGCGATTTCTATGAGAAATCGAAAAACGGCGCGGTACGTTTTCCAGCGGTGGATACACGGTACTGTCATAGCCAGAAACATCCCGGCCAGTGTTCAAATATGCCAATACAAGAACCAGCTCGATTTGCGGATACTTTTTCTTTTGTTCCCGTAAAATAGACGCTGCTAAACTGTCGAACTCTCCATATCCTCCAAGATAAAAAGTTGTTGCTCCTTGCTCAATTAGGTCTTGTGTTACATTGCGAAGCCAATTCGCAATATTGTCTGCCTTTGTGATTTGCGAATGGCCACAAAAAGTTACGTTCATACGATGGCACCCCTATTACCATCATACTGCAAATAGCTCTATTAGTACAGGTACAGGGACTAATTTTAGCAAAACTGCCCATATACTAAATATAGTACAGTCACAGGGGCGGTGTATAGAATGAAGCTAAACGAGGCGGTAAGCAAACGTCTGTTAGAATTACTAGATGAAAGAAAAATGACACAATATCAACTGTATATGAAAAGCGGTGTTCCCAAGTCTACGATTGGAAATGTCATCAACTGCTCGTATGATTCGGTTAAGCTACGGATCATTCATGAGATGTGCCAAGGAATGGGGATTGGGATAGATACCTTTTTTGCATCGCCGCTTTTTCAAGAAGATAACCTAGAACCATAAAACCTCCGACGAAATTCGTCGGAGGTTTTCATATTATCCATAAACCAAATCTTGAATGATAAACTTCAAGTCCTGTACCTTGCCCAGTAGCCAGATTGCAGCCATTGGCAAACCATAGGGACTAATGAGAAATGCTATCACCAGCAGGATAATGCCGTTTTGCAAGGAGTAAGTAATCAGAACTGCCACACCCAGCAGGGCAACCACCATGCTGATAAGCCCCAGCACCAAACCGGAGACATAGACAATCCCCACACAAATCCAGACGAACAGGGTCAGCGACAGAATCACCGGAGCCATTAAAATCTTCAACGGCAGTTTCAGAATGAACCAGATCGCCCTCATTTTTCTTCCTCCTTCCATCGTTCCCGAAAGCTCTGACAGAGAATTTCTGCCTGTCTTTCATCTTCTTCCGTCACTTCTCGGCATCCTTTGGTTAGCCGCAGTTCCTCATAGCTGCGATAATCGGATAACAGCACCTCGAATAGTTCGTCCGGTGTCCGGCTGAGAAGTCCATCCACACAGTAGCGGGAATCTCCATTCCATGTGACGCGGAGATAACCTTCTCGACAAGGGAGGACTTCTTCCTCTAGATCACAGTCCAAATACTCACGAAAAATCTCCAACACCTTCTCAAAGGTTTTCATCTATTCTCAACTCCTTTGCGGCAATCTGTTTTCTACCCATATTATCCTTCCAACATTTCAAAAAGACAAGGATATGGGCAAAAGAAAAAACGGAGGAAGGCGCGGCGAAAAGAACGCCGTTCCTCCCTCCGCAGTTGGGGCATATATCCCTGTTACGAAAGCCTGGAAAGCTGGGTTAGGATTTCTTTCACGCCCTCCCATAACTGCTCCTGCCGTTGGGCTATATCCTCCAGGTCAGCATCATAAATCCGCCCCGTTTCATGTACCCGTCGGGTGAGCTGGTTCAGGTTATTGCTGCTTCGGCGCAACAGGGATACCAGTTCCTTCAGCTCCGGCAAGTCCAGCTGTACCACATAGCCGTCCACAGCCATCTTCCGCAGATAGGCGCTCAGGTTTTTTGTTCCGAACTGTGCCATTTTCTGCTGGATCGCTTCCATCTCCGCATCGGAAACCCAAAACAGGACCGGCACATCCCGTTTACGCTTTTTGGCGCTCATCGTTCCGGCTCCTGTTTCTTCGATAAAGCAGGCTTGTGGGTGGTAGGCTCCTGTTTGAGCTTTTGCAAGACAGAGCCTTTCTCCGGTTCCTGAAGCGTTTTTCGTGCCTGCCGTGTAAACAGATCGGTCAGACCAAGATTGACCTCATCCACAACCAGATAAGCACAGTGGCGCGAAGTGCCGCTGTCCTCCGGCATGGGAATGGTCTTTGCCCAGGCTTTGTTGTCACGGGAAACGCGACCGTCGCTGTCCTTATGCTGGATGGTGTTGGCAAGGATGAACTGTACTCGTTCCGACCCGAACTTTTCCAGCACCGCCTTAACCGCAGACTCCGTATCCAGTCGGTTATCCGCATAGTGGGCGCTGATGGCGTGTTCAATGGCCTCTTTACAGTCAAAGTTTGCCTGATAAGAGCGGTTATATTGTGCCATCTCCCCATGCTGGGACGCATAGGCGGCAGAATGGAGATAGAGAGGGATGGACCGCTGTTCTTCCAAAACCTTACACACATCATCCGCTCGGTTTTCAATGCTGTCCCGGATCACATCCATGTAGCCGGTCTCCAGCTTCTCAAAGTGACGGTACACATCGGCCAGCGGTGTAGGCGAATCCAAAAGCGCCTGGGCCTGGGCATCGGTCAGCTCCAAGTCCTCCATCGCCATCACAATGTCCTCCCGGACGGTGTACTCATAGGTATGGTGCAGGATTTCCTCCGGGGGCTGGCTTTTCAGCCAGTCCCGGTATTTGTCCTGTTCAGCGGCCATCTTCTCATAAAGGGCCGTATTCAGATCGTTGGTATTCATGTTATCGCACCTCCTCATGTTGTTTCGGTTTCTTTTCAGGGCTACGGGGTGGCACCGGGCGCTTCAAGCTGTCCAGCACCGAAGGCCGTGCGCTCTTGGCAACCACAGTTTCCGGCTGGGCATGGCCCTTGCCGTCAATGTTCAGCAGCGTGTCCAGTTCCACCAGACGGGCGGACTTGACTCGCAGATCATCCTCAAAGGGAAACGGCTTTCCGATTTCCTCTTTGGCTGCGGCCTGCTGTTGGTAAAGGTTGTCCAGCTGGTTTTTCACGGCTTCCAAACGCTGAGGCATTTGAGCCAGTGCATTGTCGATACGGGTGAGGTTTCCGCGCGGGTCTGTGCCGAGGCTTGCCCGGTGGGTCATCTGGCCTTTCAACAGGAGCGTATATTCCTGTTTCCAAGCGGAAAACTCCACGGACATAGTAAAGCCCCGATAGCTGCCGATCTGCACCGGTTCGGAGCCTTTGACCTCCTTACAGGCGTCCAGCAAGGCTGCACCGGCGTTTTCTTTGTCAGTCAGCACATCGCCCCGGATCTCCATTCCAGCAAAGCCATCCTCCGGGTGAGGATGGGCGGCCAGGGTCTCCAGGTCCGCTTCAAAGCCTTTAATAAACCCCTTGTTAGTTTCGATTTCCTGGGGGAAGTATTTGAGCAACTGATCCTCCAGGCGGTACTGCTTGCTCTGATGGTCAGCTTTCATCAGCTTCAGACGCGCAACCTCCACATCCAAATCCATGCGCTCCTTGATACGGGGGTCTCCGGCGCACAGGGCCTTGATCTCGGCAAAGGACAGCGCCGTTTCGTCCACATCATCGCAGGAGCGGACCGGGCTTTTGCTGGTCATGATTTGCGAAATGAATTTCTGTTTGTTCTCCACCGTCTGCCACAGGTAGGCATCGAAAGTTCCCTCGGTAACATAGCGGTACACATGGACCAGCGGATTCTGGTTGCCCTGGCGCTCGATACGGCCCTTGCGCTGGGCAAGGTCTCCCGGACGCCACGGACAATCCAGGTCATGGAGCGCCACAAGCCGGTCCTGCACATTGGTGCCAGCGCCCATTTTGGAGGTGCTGCCCAGCAGGACGCGCACCTGCCCAGTGCGAACCTTGGAAAACAGTTCTTTCTTCTGCACCTCGGTCTTGGCTTCGTGGATAAAAGCAATCTGCTCGGCGGGCATTCCCTGGGCGATGAGCTTCTGGCGGATGTCCTCATAGATGGTAAAGGCAGGCTCAGGCTCATCCAACGGCACAGCCTGTTCCAGCGCATGAAGTGTGGGATTATCCAGCTGTTTGGCTGCCTTTTTGGAGGGGGCTGTCTGGGGCGTGGAAATGTCGCAGAATACCAGCTGGGTCAGCTTGTCAGCCTCGCCGTCCCGCCAGATCTGCATGATATTACCCACACACTGATTGACCTTGGTGCCGGGTTCATCCGGCAGCAGCTGGTTGATGATACGCTGGTCCAGACCCAGCTTGCGGCCATCGCCGGTAATCTTGAGCATATTGTCCTCTGAGGGGTCAACGCTGCCGCTGTGTACCCTGGAGGCGCGCTCGGAGAGAACCTGCACCATCTCTTTTTGGTGTTCAGTAGGCTGGGCCACGATGTTGTGGTATTCCACCTCCGGGGTGGGCAAGTTCAGCTGATCGGCGGTTTTGATGTCGGCAACTTCACGGAACAAGTTCATCAGCTCCGGGAGGTTGAAAAACTTGCTGAATCTCGTTCTTGCCCGGTAGCCGGTGCCTTCCGGTGCCAGCTCCAGCGCCGTGACGGTTTCTCCGAAGCGGCTGGCCCAGCAGTCGAAGTGGGTCATGTTCAGCTCTTGCAGGCGGTCATACTGGAGATACCGCTGCATGGTGTAAAGTTCGGTCATGCTGTTCGATACGGGGGTGCCAGTGGCGAAAATCACACCACGGTTTCCGGTCAGTTCATCCATATAGCGACACTTTGCAAACATATCGCTGGACTTTTGGGCATCGCTTGTGGAGAGACCTGCCACATTCCGCATCTTGGTGTATAAAAACAGGTTTTTATAGTTATGCGCCTCATCGACGAACAGGCGGTCCACACCCAACTGCTCGAATGTTACCACATCGTCCTTGCGGCTCTCGGCCTGCAATTTCTCCAGCCGGGCTTCCAGGGACTTCTTGGTGCGTTCCAACTGCTTGACCGTGAAACGCTCACCGCCGCTGTACTTCACCTCGGCAATGCCCTCGGTGATCTCGTCGATCTGCTCCTGAAGGAGCCGTTCCTGACGCTCTCGGCTGATGGGGATTTTCTCAAACTGGCTGTGTCCCATGATGATGGCGTCATAATCGCCGGTGGCAATGCGGGCGCAGAACTTCTTGCGGTTGTGGGTCTCAAAGTCCTTTTTGGTGGTGACAAGAATGTTGGCGGAAGGATAGAGCCGCAGAAACTCCGACGCCCATTGTTCGGTCAGATGGTTCGGTACCACAAAGAGGGATTTCTGACACAAGCCCAGGCGCTTACTCTCCATGGCGGCAGCCACCATTTCAAAGGTTTTACCAGCGCCTACCTCGTGCGCCAACAGCGTATTGCCGCCATATAGCACATGAGCAATAGCATTTTTCTGGTGTTCCCGCAAGGTGATGGCCGGGTTCATGCCGCCGAAAGTAATGTGTCCGCCGTCGTATTCACGGGGACGAGTGGAGTTCATTTCCTCATTGTACTGGCGGACCAGAGCTTGGCGGCGGTCCGGGTCTTTCCAAATCCAGTCTTTGAAAGCGTCCCGGATCGCTTGCTGCTTTTGGGCTGCCAGGGTGGTCTCTTTGGCATTCAGCACCCGACGCTCTTTGCCGTCTGCATCCTCTATGGTGTCGTAGATACGGACATCCCGCAGGTTTAAGGAATCCTCCAAAATCTTGTAGGCATTGGCACGGCTGGTTCCGTAGGTGGTATAGGCTGCCACATTGTTCTGGCTTACAGAGCTTTTGCCGGTGATCTGCCACTCAGCGGTGAAAGAAGAATAGTTGACCTCGATATTGCGCTGGAGATAAAACGGCGTGTCGAAGGTCTCATACATAAACTGCTGGATGTACTCTTTGTCGATCCAGGTAGCGCCCAGGCGCACCTCAATCTCCGACGCATCCAGGTCTTTGGGCTGGGCAGCGGTAAGGGCCTCCACATTGACTGCAAAGGAAGGGTCCTGCTGTGCGGCCCGCTGTGCCTGACGCAGCTTGCGCCGCACATTGCCGGACAGGTATTCGTCGGCTGTTACATAATGGGGAGTGCCGTCTTTCTCCAACTGCCCAGGTACACGGAAGATCACGCCTTGCAGCTCGGCGGCCAGTTCGTCGCCGGTCTTGCCGGTCAACTCCGCCATATACGCCATATCGACAAAGGCTTTTTCGGAAATTGATACGGCCAGAGCTTCACTTGCGGTATCCACAGTGTCCACCGCCTTGTGGGGCTTGATGGTGCGCTTGGTGAACATATCCGCCTTGCGCTCCAGCTTGCCGTCCTCGTCAATGACTTCCAGCGCGCAGAGCAGATAGTAGCTGGAATCATCAGCAAAGGCCAGCCGGTTCGCCCGGTCATTGATAAGACCATATTTTGCAGAGAAGCTGTCATAGAGCCGGTTCAGTTCGGCCTGTTTGTCCTGGATGGCGCTGTCCGGTGTGGCGGCGTCCATTTGCAGATCAATGAGCTGCTGGACACATTCTCGCAGACCCACCAGTCCTTTCACACGGGCTTCGGCGGTGGCATTCAGGTCAGGCCGTACCATACAGCTGTTTTCACGGTAATACACATCGCCGTCCACAACGGTGTAGGAGTAATTTTTCACATTGGGGTCAGCAGGGATAGAAGTGTCGATGGCTTCGCCCTCGCCCAGCTCCGGCAGCTCGGCCTCCTGGTAGGTGCCGCGAATGTACTTCACGGCATCATGCAGCTGATCGGCAAGCTCCAGCCCCTCGATGGGGTTCACGGTGTAGTCCATGCCGTGGGCGGTGCTTTCCGGTTCCTGTCGGCCCAGCACCATTTCCGGGTGGTCCAGGAAATAGCGGTTGATGGCAAAGCCGTCCTCGGTCTGCCCGGTCTGCGTCCACTCCGGCACGATGTCCAACGGACGGTCACGCTTTTGCAGGAAGATGATGTCCGAAACGACCTCGGCACCTGCGTTCTTTTTGAAAGCGTCATTGGGCAGACGGATGGCCCCCAGCAGTTCGGCGCGCTGAGCAAGATACCGGCGCACGGTGGAATCCTTGGCGTCCATCGTGTAGCGGCTGGTGACAAAGGCCACCACGCCACCGGGACGAACCTGATCCAGAGCCTTGGCGAAAAAGTAGTTGTGAATGCTGAAATTCAGCTTGTCATAGGCTTTATCCCGAACCTGATACTGGCCAAACGGAACATTACCCACCGCCAGATCGTAGAAATCCCGCCTGTCGGTGGTCTCAAACCCTGCCACGGTGATGTCGGCCTTGGGGTAGAGCTGCTGGGCAATACGCCCGCTGATGGAATCCAGCTCCACGCCGTAAAGACGGCTGTTTCGCATTTCCTCCGGCAGCATACCGAAGAAATTGCCTACACCACAGGACGGCTCCAGGATGTTGCCGGTCTCAAATCCCATGCGGCCCACAGCCTCGTAAATCGCTTTGATGACCGTAGGGCTGGTGTAGTGCGCGTTGAGGGTGGAACCTCTGGCAGCAGCGTATTCCTCCGGGGTCAGCAGTTCCTTCAGCTGGGCATATTCCTTGCTCCAGCTTTCCTTGTCGGGGTCAAAGGCATCGGCAAGGCCGCCCCAGCCCACATACCGAGAAAGGATTTTCTGCTGTTCCGGCGTTGCCTGCTCGGTGGTTTCCTCCAGGTATTTCAGCAGCTTGATTGCCTCGACATTGGCCTGGAACTTAGCCTTGGGGCCGCCTTCGCCCAGGTGATCGTCAGTGATACGGAAATTCTCGGCGGTGCGACGCAGATTGGCCTTGTATTCCTCATAAGAGGCTTCCTCGGCAGCTTTGACATTGGGGAAGGTCTGCCACTCGCCGTTTACCTGAATGGAAACGGGGTGTTCGTCCAGTACCTCATCCAGAGTCTTTTCCGGCTCGACAGCAGGCGTGGGCGGCTCCGGCTCATTGGTTCGCAGGGTCTGAACAACCACATCATAGGGCAGATTGTTCTTATCGCCCGGATAGACAGCCACAGTCTCGGCTTGGAAGGCCGGGGTTTCGGCAGCCGGTTCGGGGCGTTCCTGCTCAAAACCGTCCAACTGACGGGCATACATCCCGCGCAGCAAAGGCGCAACCTCGCTCCACTGGAAGAACAGCATGGCCAGACGCTTTTCATCTGCATCCAGCACTTCCAGCTCGATACCTTCCGGCATCGTGCGGTAATCGGCGGTCTCGCCGGTCTCCAGCTCCATCGTTTCCACGATGTTGGGATAGGCCCGGCTCAGCCACAAGGCTACCTCCTGGTTACTCTTGCCGTTGCGAAGAAGCTCGGAAAGCTCCGCCTTGTCCGCCTCACCAATCAGGCCATGGGCCAGCACATCCCGAAGGTCCTGGTCCACCGTATCCAGATTTGCAGGCAGGAATTCGGTATAGAAGTCGTTGCGGTTATCCTCCCGCAAAAGCTGCTCAAACCGTTCCCGGCTCTCAGCCCGGTAGATGGGATAGCTCATGCCGGTGGGCAGCAGCTGCACCGTGTCATCCCGCAGCTCTGTGATCTGATGGGGCCGGTCATCCAGATAGACAATATCACCCACATTGTAAGGAGGAACCGCTGGATCGTAGGAGGTTCGCTCCCGGAGTGTGCCACGAGCCGCAGCGTATTCCTCATCTGAAACCAGAACACGCAAATTATGGGGAGAAGGCTGTTCCGGCTCATCTGCCGGGACGCTCTCTCTGGATATGGCCTCCACATCCGCCATAACACGCTGGATGAATGGGTCATTATCCAGTTTTTCCTCATCCACCAGTTCACCATTCACAATGCCGCGCTCGGCCAAAGCCTCCCGAATGGCGATGGGGTCGATGTTGTCGAACCGGTCCTGTTCCGCTTCGGTGTAGAACCGGTCCTCCTTGATAAGCTGAGCGATCCGGCGCTGTACCTTGGGCCAGGGCAGCACCGTTCCTTCGGGGCTTTCCGGGCGAACCGAAAACGGGGTTTTGCCATCGCCGCCGTCAAACTCATGGGCCAGCCATGCAGCGGTATCTTTTTCCCGCCCATGTTTCTCCATGTAACGGACAACGGCGTGTTTACTTTCGATTTTGCCGTTCCAGTCCTGGATAGCCTTGTCGATGTCATTGTCCGTGAGAGGGTGCAGCAGCTCATGGAGCTTGGGATAGGTCTCGTCGATGATTTCTCGATGAAGGCGCTGGCGGAACTCCGGTGTGTCGGAATAGAGGCGGAGCAGCTCCATGTTGCCAGATCCCAGGACAGCACGGCGAATAGCGGCATTGCCCTCGATCACGGCGTTCTCATGGTCACTGTGACCGCAGGCATTGCGATATGGCACATCTTCCATAACAGCGGCAAGTACAATGGGCTTGTATTGCTCATGCAGTTCTCGAATCGTAGGGGCTGCGGCTGCTTCGGTCTCCTGAAATACTCTGGTCCCGTCTGCGCCAAACTCCGCTTCCTGGGCATTGATGTGCTGTTCCGCCTCATGGTCGATAGAGGGCATGGAATACTCCTGCCGCTCCCTGCCGCCCTTCGGGACAGCGGAAATGGTCACATCATGCTTATCCCGCAGCTGTTCCACAACCTGCTCCAGCCGGTTTGCCGGAAAGCCGCACATTTCCACACGGCCACCGCCGGGGATAGCGCGGGTCGTGAGATTGAGGTCCAGTTCCGCAGCAGCAGTTTTGGCGTCCTCACCGTACAGCTCAAAAAAATCCCCCATTTGGTAGAGGATTATATCATCCGGGTGGCGCTCCTTGACGCCGTTGTATTCCCACACAGCCGGGTCCGGCTGCTGGGCTTGCAGGGCATCTTCTTCCGCCAGGGCCTTTTCTGCCTGGATTTTGTCATACTCCGCCTGTTCCTGTTCTGTGAGATAGCGTCCCTTCTGGATCAGGTCGGTAATCCGTTTGGCGACTTTCTCCCAGGTGAAATGCACATCCGGGCAGCCGTCTTTTTTGTAGTGCAGACCTTTTCCGTCGTGGCTTTCATCGCTTTTCATTGCACCGGACAGGGCATGGGAGTGACCGCCAATACCATACTCATGTTTGAGAAAATCCACCTTTTCCTTATCCGTATGGGGTTCCTGGAAAAAGGTGAAAACTCGGCCCTTACCGCCCTCAAATCCGCTGCCTCTGGTCATGGCGGCGTCGATCTCGTCCTCAGAGATAAACTGCTTGACCGAAGGTACTTCCGTCAACTGAGAGGTAAAGGTGGTGCGAGGCAAGGACAGATCTTGCAGGTTCTCCCAAATTTCTTTGGGTTTATGGTAGTGGAAGCGCAGCAAATCCCGATCCTGCTGGTAGGCCGTCCAGAAGGCAGCATATTCTTCCGCAAGGTTCTGGCGAAACTCCGGGCTTTTCAGCTGTTCGGTGAGCCATGCAGATTCCTCTGGGAAACCGCGCCCCGGATTGTTGGAAAGGATGGGCAGATACCCAGCTTCTCTGGCTTCCTCGCTGAAATCGTGGTACAGATTCCAGAACTTTTCCGCGAGGAGGGAGCGTTCATAGCCCGCAGCCTCAGCCAGCTCCACATTGGTGGCAAACTGGCCGTCCTGCAAAAGCTGGCCGATACGCTCAGCGGCACTCTCCCAGGAAATGACCTGGGCGGACTTATCGTAACGGGCAGTTTTGCCGTGGGAAAGATGGATTCCATCCTCGGCATACCATGCAGTGATGCTGCCAATCCCGTTGCCGCCATGGTACAGGGTTTTCAGGGTGTCTGCGATCTCGGTGGTGGACTTCTGCTCCTCAAAGGCCGCGACAATGCGCTCTCTCTGGCGATAGGTGTTGCCGCCCAGCCGCAGCACATGGTCGATGTCAGCCTGGGCAAAAGAAAAAGCAGAGGATGTTTTCACATTCTCTGCTTCATCTATGATTCTGATTTGTTCTGCTTCGGAGAGGAAGAAACTCAGCTGTGAATAAGCTCCGCCATCAGAATCTCCTCGGCCTGTGCTTTGCAGGTGTTCATCAGGCCCACCCAGCGCATCGGGTCGCTGGCTTTCAGCTGCTCCGTCGCGCCCGCGTCTTTCGCCAGCTGGGGCATCATCTGCTCCAGACGGCTCTGCGCTGTCTCGTCGATCTCGATGAGGTGCGGGTACAGCTTCTCGGTCAGCAGCAGCTGATTGTAAATCAGGGGCCGGTGTTCCTTCAGGTACGCTTTCCGCATCCTGCCGTACTTGCCCAGGGGCTTCTCCGGCTGTTCGGTCAGCTTCAGGTCGGGAATCTGATAATCTCCGTTCATCGTGTAAGTCAGGCTGTTCTCCATGTGTAACGCTCCTTTCCGCGAGTTGCTCGCGCTCATAGATCTGGATGGTGACGCCGATCTGCCGCAAAACCTGCTGGTTAATCTGGCTGACCGCCGCGCCCAACGCCCCAACCGTGGCCGGGGTATTGAAATCGAAAATCGGCATGAAGTCCTCATGCTGGAAATATTGTTCCGTATCCAGCCCACAGCGAGACATCAGGGCATAGGCGATACTGACGGTGGCGGCGGACTTAAATTGGACTTCGATGTTGTAATCATCGTACTCCGCCAGGAACGAACCGTCAACGATATAGCGGAAATCTCTCTGATGATCGTCCCAATACTCACTCGCCAGCTTTCCGGCTACATCCGTGAGCTGCTGGGCGAGATTGTCACCGGCAACGCCGTAGTTTTGCTCCAGCATGGCCGACACAGGCCCAATGTGCTGTTCTTCCAGCTGCCACAACCAGGGTGTACGGGAATGTTCACGGGTGCCGGTATCGGAAATATCGAACACATAGCGCAGGCGAAGCTTGTCGCCGGAATCGTCCACCAGGGCAATACCCTTGGAGCCACGGCGCACATACCGTCCCATTTTTTCATTCCACAGGTCATACTCGGCGCAGGCGGTGGCATCCGGGCGCTGGGCGTAAATCATCATTTGCTCGTGGAATGGGTATTTATAAAGGCGGGCGGCGGTGGTGAGAAAAGCCGTCCACTCCTTCCAGCTGCCTACAAGCTGGGTCGATACCTGTTCGGCCATCTGCCGGTAAAATTCAGCTTTGGATGGCATGGTTTTCTGTCCTCCCTTCATGTTGAATAGAAATGGGACGGCATATCAGGCCGTCCCATCAGGTCTTTATGTGTGTTTTTTACTCGTCGAAATCTGGGTACAGCTCCAGTTCGGCAAACTCGGTGTCGTTCATAGCTTGGAGTTTACCCAGGGCGCTGTCCGTCAGTTCCCGCAGCTCGGCTTCCTCCGGCGAAAGCTCACCGCGCATCTCCGTCAGAGCGTCGATCAGCCCGGTGCGGCTGCCGGTGTTGTAGATGCAAAGAAGGTTCGTTTCCTCAAAGGTGAAGTTGTTCATATCAAAGCTCCCTTTCCGCGCTCTTTTTTTGCGCTGTCTTTTTGTGTTCCGTCTTGGGCTGGCTTTTCAGCTGCTCCATTACGGACTTTTTCTTTTCCCGTTCCTCTCGATGGACGGCTGCTGCCAAGTCCATAAGAGAAATGGGCTGACCACTGCGGGCCTGTTGTTCCAGCTGGGCCACTGTCGGCTCCTTTGGGCCGTTATTGATGATACCGTCGATCATTCCGTAATCATCTTCCACCGTCATTTCCGCATTTCTCAGCGAATTTTCCGGCAAGAAACCTTGCACCTGGGTGAAACCAACACTGTCGCAGTAATGACAGGATACCTGACCATTCTGCTTGATGGCAACGATGTCACTGACGCTCATAGACGGGCTGTGAAAATCCACCGGCTTTTGCAGATTGAACTGCTCATACAGCCTTTCCAGCTGCTCCATAGTGCTGCCGGAACCGTCCAGAGGGGCGGTATAGATAAGGTCATAGTTACTCCGCTCTACGGACAGATTGTGCGATTGCAGCCAATCCAGATTCATAAAACGCACATTCTGCGGGTCATCCTTGCTCACCTGATAAATAGCAAAACAATTTCCCTCATGGGAAAGAAACGCCTGTTCCCGTTCCAACTGCCGATCCTGTCGTTCCAAAACTTTTTCGTGAAAGTCCGGGCTTTGCTCCCATTCCTCGCGGGACACAGCAAAGATACCGTCATGGGCGTCCAGGTCGGCAGTGTCAAAGGCCATTTCCGGGTTTTCACCCTCCTGGACGATATAAACGGTCAGGTCTCGCTCCATCAGCTCATAGGCTCGCTCTTTGGAGAGGGGCAGAAGGTCACCGTCCAGGTAGCCGCATTTCTCCAGATCATCCTGAGTCAGTGCCGGGTCCGGCATGGGATACTCGTCCAACGCCTGCTCCTGGGCATCCGGCAGCTGGGTGGCGGCAGCTTCTGTGGTCTGCTGGCTGACCTGTTCCTGCATCTGGTGGTAAGCCGCCTCCTGCAAAGTCTCGATCATGGACAGCGGCGCATACTTGATGGACTTGCCGCCCATCCCCAGGTCCTCGCAGATATGGCTAACCGCTGTGGAACGGCCCATATCCGGCCCGTCCAACTGGCCGCCGTCCATCTGCTTCATGGTTGCCACATCGTAGAGCGTGTAGTCCCAGCCGGTGTCGCAGGGCTGAACATGAAGGTAGCTGGTATCATCCAGCACCAACAGGGCCTCCCGGTACTCGGCGCTGGGCTGGACACTTTCGGTATTTTCCGGCTCGGTCAGCTGTTCCGGTTCAGTCATCGGCACCAGCTGATCCAAGCGTCCCATAAGCTCGGCAGCTTTTTGGGTGGTTTCATCCGGTTCATCCTCGTTCACGATATTCTGGAGCCATTCGCGTACACCGCTGGCATCTCCGCTTCGGAGTGTGGCAGTCAGTTCGTGCAGTGCGTCCTCACGGCTATCTGCATTGTTCCGATACTCATAAGGGTCATAATCGAAAGTGAACTGGTCGATGTCTGCTGCCAGCTGCTCGATAGAGTCCTGCTGCGGTTCCGTGGCGGCAGTCAGGTCAATGCCGCGCTCCTTGCAGATTTCCTTGTAGTTGCGCTCGATGTCGTTAATCAGCTCGCAGGAAGTCTTGTTGATGGTCTCCAGACTGGCCCGCAGCTCCTTCAGCTCCTTGTCCTTCGACCAGGAAGCGATGTAGCCAAAACTGTTCTCGCCGGTCTGGATGCCGAAATACTGGCAAACCGCATAAGAAATGCTCTCGGCCTCCACTTCCTCGGTGTTGCGGTTCTTGGCGGCCTGTTTCACCGCCGTCAGATCTTCCTCCACTTCCAACCGCCACTCAAACCGATTCTCGTCCACATAGCGCCAGCCTTCCTCGGCGGCGGCCTGTTCCGCCTCTGCTTCGGTGGCGAAGTCCAGACGGAAGTCATGCTTGGTGCCGCCCTCGCTCACCATCACGATCTTCCAGGTCGGCTCCGCTTCGTACTTTTTGGGGTCGTGGAGCTTACTGTGCGCGGTCTCATGGACAGCGGCGGAAACAGTCTGCACCTCGCTCATGCCTTCCCGGATGGCGATCCGCTGCTGGTCAGAGGAGAAATAGCCGTCCATGTTCTCGGCCATCGGCTCAAACTCGATGGGAACCGGAGCCGAGCGGCGCAGAGCTTCCATGAAAGCCTCATAGTGCGGCACCGTCCCGGACAGGCTGGAGGCCAGCTCTGGCAGGGGCTTTCCGTCCGTCTGGCTCACATCGAACACCTTCACCGGACGGAACATGGGGATTTCAATTTCTTTTTCCTCCATGACCGCCTTGCCATCCGCGTCCAGGATGGGTGCATGAGTATCCGGGTCGCGCTTCATTTCCTCGATCTTCTTTTTGTAGGGCGTGGGGGCAATGATGGTGATACCATGCTCACCCTTTTTCACATGGCGCTCAAACTGATTTTTCCACTTGTTGAACCCGGCCACCAGGGTGGCGTCCGGGCGCTGCATATAGATGAGCATGGTGTTGTTGACGGAGTAGCGGTGGAACTTGGACATGACGGACAGATAGCGCATATACTTCTCGCTCTCAAACAGTTCCTTGATACCCTGTTCAATGCCCGCTGTGATCTCTTGTAACCGTTCTCGATTGGTGGTCTTATCAGCCATGAATTTCACTCTCCTTTCCAATTTGGCTATTTCTGATTGATGTTCGGCAATCCACAGCTTTTGCTCCTCCGGGCTGTTCTCCAGAAAAAAATCCAGCAGATAGCCCACATAGTCCTTTTTCTGGATTGCCTCCATGAATCGGGGATGTGGATTTTCCTCCGGTGTTTTGGGTGTGTAGTCCGTTTCCCACTTGCGGAGCAAATGAAAGTAGTCGGCCAGGACACGAAAGGCATGGTCTCGGTCCTCCTTGAATTTCTGCGCCTCGGATTTCTGGCGGACATGGCGTCGCCGGGGAGGGGCCTGACTGTCATAAGCCAGGCCAAAATCCTGGGCCAGCTTCTCGGCGGCCTCTTTGGGGGACAGATTGTAGAGCCTCGCTGTGAAGTCAATCACATCGCCGGTGGCTCCGCAGCCAAAGCAATAAAAATATTCCTCGTTCAGCTTCATGCTGGGATTTTTGTCATCGTGGAAGGGACAACAGGCCATGCCGCTCCGGTTGACCTCGATTCCGTACATCTGCGCTGCTTCTCGGACGGTGATGGACTGCTTGACAGCCTCAAAGACACTTTCATCCATGCTTACTCATTGCCTTTCTTGGGGGTGGGCGGCCTGTATCCGGCAGCCTTGGCCAGTTCACTGGCTGCCTTACGGCGCTCGGCGCTGTAAGGTTCCCGGACGGACACACAGCGTTTGGGAACGAGAAAGGTCTGGCGGTCCTTTTTCACAATCTGGTCCGGGTATTTCTCTGCCAGTCGCCGCAGCTTCTCCAGCAGCCGGGGGTCATGGGTATAGACCTCGGCGGTGGCTTCGGCCTGGTTGTAGAGGATGATGGTTTCCTGTTCATAGCGTGAGAGCTTCATCGTTTGCCACCTTTCTGCTGGTCAAACTCCAGCTTGAAGTTGGCGTACTGCCCATCATCCGCCAACACCACAGTGGCATCGTAGGTCTTGCCGGTTTTCTCGGAGTACAAGCCCCTCACATGAGCGCGGCCATCTTTGAGCAGTGCCGTTACGATGGCTTTGGTAGGTTGCTTGTGCTTCATCTCCCACCACTTGTTGTTTTTCCAAATTGCAAATTTGCAAGATTCTGTCTGACAGAAGAAGCCTTTTTGCATTTCTGCAACCTCTCCGCCACAGCGGGGGCATTTGCCCACCACTTCGTGGGAAGGGCTGAACAAATACTCCGTTCCCTTGATAGCTTGATAGGTTCCCACAAGTTCTTTGAGCATGGCACTAATCCCAGCCATGAAATCCTCCGGGGCCAGCTCGCCACGCTCGATCTCACCCAGCCGGTACTCCCACTCAGCAGTCAGAAGGGGCGATTGCAGCTGCTCCGGCAACACGGTGATAAGGGATACCGCGTCATGGGATGGCATGAGCTGCACGGTTTTCTTGCTCTTTTTGCGCTCCAAAAAGCCGGTGGAAACCAGCTTTTCCAGAATCCCGGCGCGGGTGGCCGGGGTCCCCAGGCCCTTGCGCTCGGCATCCTCCGGCATATCGTCCTTCCCGGCAGTCTCCATTGCGGAGAGTAGCGTATCTTCGGTGAAGTGCTTGGGCGGGGTGGTCTTGCCCTCCTTGACGGTAGCACCAGAAAGGGGCAGCGTCTGACCTTCAGACAGCTCAGGCAGAGCCTTGTCCTCGGGTTCTTTGTCCTGCTCCACATTCTTCAGCCCTGCGCGATAGGCAGCGTCCAGCGCCCGCCAGCCGTAATTTTTCACTGTGCGGCCTTTGGCAGTAAACTCCGCTCCGGCGCACTCGACAACAACGGCGGTTTCCGCAAAGGTATAGGGCTGGGCCACGGCGCACAGCAGGCGCAGAGCCACCAACTCCAGCACCGCCTTTTCGCCCACCGGCAGGCCGGACAGGTCCGCGCCCTGGAGGTTGCGGGTAGGGATCACTGCATGATGGTCGGTCACTTTCTTGTCGTTGACAATCTGGGCGGCATTGCAGGCAATCTCCATGCCATTGGAAAAGGGCATCGCCCCGGCAGTGAGCTGGACCAGCTCCGGTAGACTCGCCGCCATATCCGAAGTCAGATAGCGGCTGTCCGTCCGAGGGTAGGTACAGAGCTTCTTTTCATACAAATTTTGCAGGTAGTCCAGGGTTTGCTGGGCGGTGAACCCCAGCAGCCGGTTGGCGTCCCGTTGGAGGGTGGTCAGGTCATAGAGGGCGGGCGGCTTCTCGGATTTGTTTTTGCGCCCCACTTTTTTCACTGTGGCAGCCGCACCTTGGCAGGCCGTTTTCAGCTGTTGGGCGGCAGCCTTGTCTGCCATGCGCTCCCCGGAAACGGTGAAACCGGGCAGCTCCAGTGTGACCGTGTAGAATGGCACCGGCTTGAAGGTGTCGATCTCGGCTTCTCGCTGGACAATGAGGGCCAGCGTCGGGGACATGACACGTCCGATGTTGAGGGTCCGGTGGTACAGCACGGAAAACAGCCGGGTGGCATTGATACCCACCAGCCAGTCCGCTTTGGCGCGGCAGAGGGCCGCATCCCGCAGGCCGTCATAGTCTGCACCGGGGCGCAGGTTTGCAAAGCCCTCCCGGATGGCGGAATCCTCCATTGAGGAAATCCAGAGCCGCTTCATGGGCTTCTGGCAGCCCGCCAGCTCATAGACGCTGCGGAAGATCAGCTCCCCCTCGCGTCCGGCGTCGCAGGCGTTTACCACTTCGGTCACATCCGGGGCGTTCATCAGCTGCTTCAGCACATCAAACTGTTTCTTCTTGTCCTTGCTCACCACCATCTGCCAGGGTTCCGGCAGAATGGGCAGATCGTCATAGCGCCACTTGGCGTAGTCCGGGTTATAAGCGTCGGCGTCGGCCAGACCAGCCAGATGGCCCACACACCAGCTGACCCGCCAGCCGCCGCCCTCCAGATAGCCGTCCTTGCGGGCGGTGGCCCCAATCACGGCGGCCAGACTTTGGGCAACGGACGGTTTCTCAGCGATCACCAGCTTCATGGTTTTTCATCCTCCTTTCCCGCAGCCATGCGGTCAGCTGCCGGTGGCAGAATCCCACGCAGGGCTGACCGTCACGGTAATTTCCGCAGCCATAACAGGGGTGGCCGGGAGATAAAGTAGGAGGACGGGAAGTTTCCTTCCCGCCCTCCGGCCTGCGTGTCATCATGCGTTCATAGGGGCTGTCGGTGAAGCGGGTCAAACCGTCTTGTCCTCGCTTTCCTCGTCGCCGCCCCCGTCAGCGTCCGGCTCGTCAGATTCCTCGGTCTCCCAGGAGTCCTCGTCCTCCTGATCGGTATCATCCTCGCCGTAGTCATAATCGTCCAAATTGTCGTTGCCCTTGGTCTTGGGTCTGCTTTTTACCAGCTTAAAGTAGGCAAAAGCGCCGCCGCCACCCATCAGAGCCAGCACCGCCAAAAGAATGGCCGGATTCAGTCCTGCGGGTTTCTGCGCCGGTTCTTCCGGTTCCGGGGTTTCTTCCGGGGTCTCCGGTTCCGGCTCCTTACCCGTGCAGGCGCTCATATTGGTGGCACACACCGGGCAGGCCGTATTCACCGCACCGGCCACACATTTCTCCGTACAGGTACAGGTGGCGGGCTGCTCCTGGGTGGTCTGACCGTCCTCCATCAGCGCCATCAGGTCCGCCTCGTCCACCTGGTTTAAGAAGTGGACAGCGGTTTCCTTGTCCTCGTTGGCCCGGTCAATGAGGATGTAGAAGTAGTTGCCTGCCTTGGTGGTGACGGTGATGAGCTGCTTGTTGTCGCCGAAATCATCCACCAGGGCGGCGTTGCCATCCGGGGTCAGGGCCGGACTGTCCTCGGTTTCCTCCACGACCACATTGCTGTCGTTGGTGGCATCCTCCGCCGGAAGTTCTTCCGTTCCCTGGGCAAAGGCAGTCACGGAAAGGCCCATCATCAGCACCAGGGCGGCGCAGAGGGCCGAAAGGGTTTTGAAAATTTTCTTATTCTTCATGGTCGGTATCCTCCTGTTCGTTGTAGTTGGCGGAGGCAGCGGCCATGCCAGGGACCGTACCACCGGAGAGCATGGCGTTCAGCTGCTCCGGGGTCAGCCGCAGGGCGCGCACCATCTGAACGATTTCCAGGTTCTCCGCCTCGGTTTTCTGCGCCTCCAGGGTTTTCAGCTTGTCCTGGTACTCCGCGATCTTCTCGCGGACCTTGGCAATCTCCTGGTCAATGCGCTGGATTTTGTTCTTAGCCATTTCAATCACTCCTTTTCTCATAAATCGGCCTTACCAGTTCATCAGGCCGTAGCCCTTGATGCACTCGTAGGACAGGGAATAACTCTTGATCTTGCAGGCGTCGCCAGAATTGCCCTCCACGGTGTAGACCCGGCTGCCGTCTGTGCCGACCACAAGGCCCACATGGTCGGCGCTGCCATCCAGGTCCCAGTCAAAGAAGATGGCGTCGCCGGGGGCGATATTGGCGTAATCACGCCCGCCCCATTGTCCGTGAGACTGGAACCACGGAATACCCTGGGACTGGCAGGCGGCAAAGCGCGGCTCGGACAGCCCCATCTGGCCGTAGCACCAGGACACGAAGCAGGCGCACCATTCCACACGGGAATTGAAGCCGTACCAGCTCCAGTAGGGCTGACCGCCCACATTGCCCACCTGACTTTTGGCTATGTCCACCACGGCCTGATTGCCGGGGCGGGTGCCGTTGACGAATACCACGCCGGTCAGGTCCTCGGAGTTGCTCGTATCCGGGGAGCCGCCGCCGAAGATCAGCGGCTTGTTGCCCAGCGTCTGCCGGTACACCTGGTACATTTCCAGCTGTTCCGGGGTTAGCAGCTCCGAAGCCACGGAAGATATGGGCTTGCTGGTGAGCTTCACATTCAGAATGTAATACTCATACGGGACTTCCTCGGTGGTCGTCTCGCCGGTCACGGGGTCCGTGGAAGTTTCGGTGCGGTATCGTATCTCCACTTCCTCGGTAAGCGTCAGTTCATACTGTGCGTCGAACACGCGCTCCAGCTCGGCCTGGGCGCTCTGCCGGGTATAGCCTTGCAGCACGGCGGACAGGTAGGCTGCCAGCTCATGGGGGTCATGCCCGATCATATCCAGGTCATAGCGGTACTCGTCATACCCCGGATGGCTGCTTTCGATGTTGTCGATCTCGGCTTGCAGCGCCGTTTCTTTGGCAGCGTAGTCGGCCTCCACCGCCACCAGCTCAGGATCATCCGACGGGTAGGTGGTGCCGGACACCACGGAACCGATACTCTGCGCCATCATGGAGCAGGAGGACATGGTGTTGAGCAGCATACAGACCAGCAGGAAGATCGCACCCGCAATCAAAAAGCCCTTTTTGTGGCGCATGACAAACGCGCCCGCTTGCTGGGCTTTCTCCTTGACCGTCTTGGCCGCCTTGCCGGTGGCCTCCGCAGTCTTGGCGGTGTTCCCGACAGCTTGACCGGCGCGCTTGGCGGCAGCGTATTCCTTTTTGATGGCCTGTTTCTGCTGCCAGCGGGAGATGGGGTTGCTGGCAAGCTGGGGATTTTCCCGCAGGGACTTCTGATACAAGGCGTTCACATTGGCCTTCTCCAGCTTCTGCTCGGCCTGGGCCGCCTTGCGGTAGGGCTTCAACTTGTGGCTGCGGTAGCCTTCCCGTGCAAGCCTAACGCCGGTCTCGGCAGCCTCCTCGGACTTGTGGGCGCTCTCCACGCCCACATTGTCCTGTTCGGTCTCCCGGATTTCCTTGTGGAGCTTCCCCAGAGCGGCATTGGCGGGGGTATCCCGCACCGCATGGGACAATTTGGAGGGCGGCTTCTTCTTGTCCTCCAGCACCAGCTTGGTGGTCACTTTGCCGGTCTCCGGGTCCACCGTCTTTTGCCGGACCTGCTTTTTGGGGATTTTGGTCTGCGCCTTGTCTGCTTTGGCGGCGGCCTTGTCCGCCTTACGGATGGGCTTCTCCAGAGCCGGGTCAGCCCGTTCCTCGTCCGTAAAGCGCAGGCGCGGTTCCTTATTCAAACCATTCCCCCAACATGAGGGAGGCCGTCATGTAGCGCAGCTCCACATAGACGGCCAGCCCCACAGGGTCACGGGAGGGGTGCTGAAGCAGATGGGCGTAGATCTGCGCCACCACATTGGCCAGCAGCTCGGACTGCCCGCCCTCGAAGATGACGATGGCCGGGACGCCGTTCATGGCGCACCAGATTTCCGTCAGGCGCAGCAGGCCCGCTTCGCCGTCCTCGTTCAGCTCCGCAGCCTGATCCGCCGCCGTGCGGGTCTCGCTGACGGCATCGGCCAGCTCGGTGAGCAGCTGGGTGCGCTCACCCTCCAGGGCATCGTCAAAAAACATCATGGTATTCAGTTCGGTGTTGGGTTTCATGGTCATTCATCCTCCTTTTTCAGTTCCTGGGGTTTGGTGGTCATAATGCGGTACAGCTCGGTGTTCTTGGGGAAATGGTCCACGAAAGGCAGGATCGTGGAGCCATAGAACAGCAGGCCCTCGCCCTCGCTGGAGTGGGTCACATAGGAAAGCTGGTGAGGGGAAATGCCCAGCTGCTTGGCGAGAATCTGCCGGTCCCCGCCCGCCTGGTTGAGCATATACACGAAGTCGGAGTTCTCAAAGATGTTCTCCACCTCGCGGGAAGAAAGCAAGTCTTTGACATTCTGCGTGATGCCGGTGGGGATGCCGCCCCATTTTCTGAACCGCTTCCAAATCTCCACCGTGTAGGCGGCGGTCTGTTCCTCTTTCAGCAGCAGGTGCATCTCGTCGATGTAGTAACGGGTGGATTTGTGGGCAGCACGGTTGATGGTAACGCGGTTCCACACTTGGTCCTGGACCACCAGCATACCGATCTTTTTCAGCTGCTTGCCCAGCTCCTTGATGTCGTAGCAGACGATACGGTTGTTGATGTCCACATTGCTCTGATGGTTAAACACATTGAGGGAGCCGGTCACATAGATTTCCAGCGCCGTGGCGATGTACTGCGCCTCTTTCTCGTCCTGCGCCCGCAGCAGGTTGTAGAGGTCCTCCAGGATGGGCATATTCTCCGGGCGGGGGTCATTGAGATAGTCCTGATACACCAGCCGCACACAGCGGTCAATGATGGTTTTCTGAACCGGCTGCAAGCCCTCTTTGCCGCCTACGATCAGCTCGCACAGAGACAGGATGAAGTCGGACTTGAGAGACAGCGGACTTTCATCGTCCGAGTAGTCCAGGTTCAAATCCATAGGGTTAATGTAATTGCTGCTGGTGGGCGAAATCTTGATGACCTGCCCATGCAGGCGCTCCACCAAGGGCGCGTACTCGGCCTCCGGGTCGCAGATAATGATGTCATCATTGGTGAGCAGGAAACAGTTGGCGATCTCGCGCTTGGCGCTGAAGGACTTGCCGGAACCAGGGGTGCCGAGAATCAGTCCATTGGGGTTTTTCAGCAGCTTGCGGTCCACCATGATGAGGTTGTTGGACAGGGCGTTGATACCGTAGTACAGCGCCTCTTTGCCGTTCTGGAAAAGCTCCTGGGTGGTGAACGGAACAAAGATAGCCGTGGAACTGGTGGTCAGCCCCCGCTGAATCTCGATCTGATTGAGGCCCAAGGGCAGCGCAGACATCAGCCCTTCTTCCTGCTGGAAGTCAAGCCTTGTCAGCTGGCAGTTGTACTTCTGTGCGATGGAACTGGCCTGGAACACATTGTTGCCCAGCTGCCGGGGATTGTCCGCCGTGTTCAGCACCAGGAAGGTCACAAGGAACATTCGCTCGTTTCGGCTCTGCAAATCCTGCAAGAGCTTCTTGGCCTCGGCACCGTAGGTGGCAAGGTCGGAGGGAATGATGTCCATGTCATATCCGGCGCGGACGGCTTTTTTCTGTTCCTCAATTTTGGATTTATCCAGGTCGGTGATTTTCCGCTTGACCGTCTTGATGGCCTTGATCTGATCTACGGACTGGATATGCAGGCTGACGATCAGAGAGCTTTCCATATCCAGAAAATCCGCCAGCATCCGGTCATTCAGCTCCGGGGCGAGGATCTGCAAAAAAGAAACAGCCCCGTATTTTTTACCCATACGGAACTGTTTGCCGGTGCGGAACTCGAAGCCGGACGGCGCGATGAAATCCTTGGTGGACAGACCGGACGGAGCCAGCCAGTCCCATTCAAAGCGGAACGGCACCTGTTCATCCATGTGGAAAATGCCGTGAAGCTGTGCCAGCCGCGCCTTGCCGTCCAGGGTCTCGGCGGCCACGCCCAGGCGTTTGAAGTTGTTGAGAATGTCGGTCTCAATGCGCTCCAGACGGGGCTTGGCGGCCTTGAGGCTGTCGGCGTCGATGCCGAAAGTCAGGTACTTGGTCTTGATAAGACCGTTGTTGCCTCTTGCCAGCTGGTTTTGCAGCATGGTGGTGTACTCCACCCGGATGCTGTCAAAATCATCCCCCTGGAGAGGAATGTTGATGGCGCGGGCAAAGGTCTCCTCAGAGGCTGCCAGGTTCAAAAAGGACAGCTGGAACTGAATGGAGCTGTCGAAGTAGTTGAGGAAATCGCACCAGCCCTCGAAGATCGCTGTCTTGTCCTCGTTCTGCGAGAGCTGATAGTTGATGTCCTGGAATTGGATGGTCTTTGTGTAGCGGCTGCCTGCCACACGGCAGATGCCGTCCGGCCACATCCGTTCATAGGGGATACTGTCCTGAGCCGATTTTTTCTTTTTGTCTGTGCGATTGGCACGGGCAATGGCAGCCTCGATCTGCTTTCTGTCGGCGCGGGACAGCTTTTTCATCTTTTTCTGATTAACCGGCTGCGCGGTCTTTTCGTCTTTTCCGAACAGCCGGTGCAGCCAGCTTTTGATTACCGTGAACAATGTCATACACCTCCTTGTCGAGTTTTTCCTGCCGTTCCAGAACGGCATAGAAGTTGTTGGTCTGATACGGGCGCTCCTTGGGCCGGATGACGGCCACCTTGATGATATTGCCCACGATCTTTTCCAGGGGCTGACCGTGTTTTTCATACATCGCCAGCATGAAGAAGGGCAGCATGACCAGCATCATACACATGGCAGCCACGCTGTTTCCCACAGGCCCCCGGAGCAGGAAGAAAAGCGGTACGCCGATCAGCGCACCGCCGCCGAAGCAGACAAGCTGCCTCTTGGTTAAGTTGAACGCGACCTTGGTTTTGACTTTCGTAAGATCCTTGGGTACGGGTACATAAGCCAAAGGGATTACCTCCTTCCTGGTTAATGTGCATTGAAAACGGATTTTGCGAGGCTGCCGGTCTTAAAGAGCGTAAAGCACAACAGGACCGTATAGCCCACGCAGCTCCAGATGGCCATAATGATGTCGGATTCGGTGGCAATACTCTGCACCAGCACGGCGTAGATCGCCACACAGACGATGATGAGAAATGCCTGGAAGCCCAGGGCGATCAACGAGCGCAGATAGTTCTGGCCCATACCGCCCCATTCCTTGCCCATCATGGTGGCCATAGGGATGGGAGCCACCGAGGTCACAAGGTAAATCTCAATCATACGGCCATAAATCACGATAAAGATACAAATGTAAAGCGCCCACATGGTAATGCCGATAAAGAGCGACTGGAACCACAGGCCGAACAGCGGCCCCAGGTCCATATCCATCAGCCGGGACTCCATATCGGTCATGACAGAGGAGATGTCGATGGAAGCGTCGGAACCGATGATGCCCGCCGCCTGCGCCACCACACTTTGAGCTGCGTCAAACACGCCCATCACGATGTTCCAGGTGTTTGAGACGATGAGGATGGCAGCGGCAGATTTGAACACCCATTTGAAGATCATCCAGGTGTCCACATCATGCAGGTTGTTCTTGTCGGTAATCATCTGAATCAGCTCCAGCGTCATCACGATAGCCAGGATCACGCCAGCAATCGGCACCATGATGGAGTTGGAGAGATTTTGGATCATGCTGAAAATACTCCCGTTCCAGCCCTGAGGGGTCTGGCCCACCTGTGTCGCAATGTCTGCGACCTGCTGGTTCACGCTATCGAACATCCCCGATAAGTTGCTCATAATGCCGCCTACCAACATTTCCTTGAGCCAGTCAGTAAGGGCATCGAGTAAGAAATCCATACGGTGTCAACCTCCTTTCAGCCGCCCCCGCTTGGGGGCAGGGGCGGCAAGGATTTCTTATGACAGCTTAACGACGGGAGCGATCAGACGGTGAACAGGCTGGAGAGCAGGGGTACGAGGACCATGCCGACCACGGCGACGCCAGCGCCAGCCATGAGCTGCTTCATGCCCTGGGACTTCGCACCGGGGTTGTCGTTGCCGTAACCTTCCAGCAGGTTGATGACACCCCAGATGCCGAGACCAGCGCCCAGAGCGATAACGAGGGTCTGAAGAACGGTGATAGCCTGATTGAAAAATGCCATAAATTATAGTTAGCCGGAATCATTTGAAAAGTTTGATTTAGTCATTCATAGGCATACAAAAGCCGGAACAATCGGCACCCGGTTTCCGGGGCCTGATTCCGGCTGTCCTCCTTTTTTCATTATTTTTTGGTGATTGTCCGCTTTGTACGCCGATGGCCCCATCCGGGGCGGTTGAGGCGGGTAGATAAGATCACTCCTTTCACAGCGGAACAGATTTACACGCCCTCTGCGTCTACTTCATACACATCGTAGACCTCGTTGGGCTTGAGCTTGAGCCGGGTGGACAGGAACGCCTCGATGTCAAAGGCGTTCTTGGGGTCCGCGTCGGCGGTGTACGGGTAATTGGGGTGCTTGGTGATGTCGTACTTGTCCGAGAGGAAAGGCCGCACACCGCGCAGCTGGAGGATACACTTGCCGCCGTCCATGACGGCCAGTTCATCCTGGCTCATAAGCTCTTTGCCGAGCTTTTGGTAGTTAAGAGAATGGGATGTCTCGCGGCCCCGGCTCTCGCCGGTGTTGTAGGTGTCGATGGTCTCCTTGCCCAGCACGGCGGCCAGCTCCTTGAGGGTTGTCGGCTCTTTGCCGCCCAGGAAGATGGAGGTATCCATGTTGCCGATGATGGTATCGGCGTTGTCCTTGTAGATAGCTTTGAGCTGGGACTGTGCTTGCAGCACCAGGCAGGCGGAAATCTCACGGCTTCGGATGGTGGCAACCAGCTTTTCCAGCCGAGGGATCTGTCCAATATTGGCGGCCTCGTCAATGAGGCACCGCACATGGACCGGCAGCCGCCCGCCGTACACATCGTCCGCTTTTTCGCAGAGCAGATTGAACAGCTGGGTGTAGCACATGGAGATCAGGAAGTTAAAGCTATCGTCCGTGTCGCTCATAATCAAGAACAAGGCGGTTTTCCGGTCTCCCAGGGTATCCAGCTCCAGCTCGTCGTAGGCCGTGACCTCCCGCAGCTCCGCGATGTCGAACACGGCAAGGCGCGCACCGCAGGAAATCAGGATGGATTTTGCGGTTTTGCCCGCAGCCAGCTTGTACTTTTTGTACTGACGGACGGCGAAGTGGTTGGGCTTCTCTGCCTCCAGCGCGTCAAACATCAGGTCCACGGGGTTCTTGAACTCCTCGTCATCCTCCCGGACCTCCATCGCGTTGATGAACTCGATGAGGGTGGAGAAATTCTGTTCCTCCACCGGGGCCTCGTAGTGGATATACCCAATGAGGGCGCAGTACAAAAGCGTCTCGGCCTTAACCCAAAAATCGTCCCCGGCCTTGCCCTCGCCCTTGGTGTTGGCGATCAGCGTCGTGACCAGTTTCAAGATGTCCTTTTCGGAGTGGATGTAGGCAAAGGGATTATAGTGCATGGACTTCTTGAAGTTGATGGTATTGAGGACTTTGATCCGATAAGGCTCATAGATGTCCTTGCCGTGCTTATCCTTCATGGGCTTGCCGTCCTTGCCCAGCTTGGGTGTGCCGCGCTGAAGCATTTTGCCGCACTCCACCAGGATGGTGCCTTTTGGGTCTGTCACCACATAGGAGCTGTGCATCTGCATCAGGTTCGGTTTCAGCCAGAAGCGGGTCTTGCCGGAACCGGAGCCACCGATCACCAGCACATTTTTGTTTCTGGCGGTCTTGGGGTCCTTGGGGCGGCTGTTCATGGTCAGGCTCTCGGTTTTAGTCAGAATCACATTGTTCTGGAACACCGGGTCGATGTAGGGTGCGATGTCCTCATGGGTGCCCCAGCGGGCGCTGCCATACTCCATACCGTGCCGGTACTTCTTGGCGTTCTTGCTTTTGAGATACACGGCCAATCGCAGGCCAGCGCCGCAGCACAGCCCCACCAGCAGGTCCAAAGGGTGCAGGCTGGGCCACCAGCTGGCCAGCGCCACCGGCAGCGTGGAGAAGAACGAAAGCATTTTTGCCGAAGCGTCCGCACCCACGGCCATCCGCCATCCTTCACCGAAGTTGGTTGCGAACAGCCCCATCAGGATATAGGGCATATTCAGCAAAAGGAGCTTTTTGATGTCAAGTTGCTTTTTCATCTTCATCGTTCCAGCTCCTTCCGCTTGTTCCGGTCCACAACGGCGTGTTTCACCAGCTCTTTGAACTGGCTCAGCTTTGCCAGCACGGACGGACGCTCTGTTTTCTGCGCCTTTCTGACCTTCTTGCCGGTGTACTCGGTAAAGGCAGCGGTCAGGGCATCCGCATCGCGGCCTTTGAAAAAGATCAGGTACTTGGGCGGGGAGCTGCTGCGGTCCTTCTTCACCGCATAGTCAACGCCGTATTTCCGGGCGATCTTTTCAAACTCCTTGATGGAGGGGTCGGTGATCTC